>JBDUES010000058.1:0-5109 GCA_040297625.1 Candidatus Nitrosocosmicus sp.
AATCCTAGCAAGATTTCACCTCTTCTAACTAGAGATTGGTTGTAAACAGGCCAGTTCATATGATTTGTTGGTTGATGTTAGCTAAATGTATTTGGGAAAGGGGAATCATGCAACAAAGCAATTTTTATACACTTGTAAAGATCTTTTTAACAAAAAAACAAACATCATTAACGTATGTATACTTATTATTTATAATGATGGAAACTAAGGAAAATTTTTAAAACATATCATTCAAACAGTTTTTATTGACATATCAAAATAATGTAAAATCCACATTTGAAGATGCTTTTAAGAATCAAACCAAGGTAATTACAGAAGAAATAGCAAAAAATATTCTGACGGAATATGATATCAATGTCCCACGTTTTGCTCTAGTTCAAGATGTTGAAGACGCTGTAAAAGAAGCTAATTCTATTGGCTATCCGCTTGTTGCTAAGATAGTATCTCAACAAATTCTGCATAAAACAGATGTAGGTGGTGTTAAAATTGACCTTAAAAATGAAGATGATGTTAAATCTGCATTTAATGATATGTATGAACGACTTTCTAAAGAATACGATGTAAAAGGTATATTGCTGGAAAAAATGGTCCCAAAAGGAGTCGAAATAATTGTAGGGTTGCAAAACGACTCTCAATTTGGACCTGTTATAATGGTGGGACTTGGTGGGATTTTTACAGAACTTTTCAAGGATGTATCATTTAGAGTTCTTCCAATTACAAAGGATGATGCATTGGAAATGATAGAAGAGCTTCAGGGAAAAATGTTACTCAAAGGTTATAGAGGTTCTAAACCTATTAATTTGGATATTCTGAGTAAAGCCCTTGTTAATATCGGAAAATTGGGATTTGATATTTCTTCTTATTATGAAAGTATTGATTTTAACCCTATTATCGTATATCCTGATAATTATTACGTTGCCGATGCAAAGATTTTGTTAAATGACACTCCCAAATATGATGTTATATCTGCTGCATCGCCAAATTCAACCAATATGGATCTATTCTTTAATGCCAAATCTATTGCATTAATTGGTGCTTCCCCTGAAGTTGGTAAAGTTGGTAATTCTGTATTGGAATCATTAGTTAAACATGATTACAAAGGAAAAGTTTTTCCAGTAAATGCCAAAGGTTATCCGGAAATAATGGGAATAAAAGCATATAAAAGTCTGGATGAGATCTCAGAACCGATTGATGTAGTTGTTGTTACAGTTGATCTAAAATTTGTTCCAGATTTGTTGAAAGTATGTGGACAAAAGGAAATTCACAATGTCGTTATAATTTCAGGTGGAGGCAAAGAATTAGGCGGCGAAAGAGCCGAAATAGAACAGCAAGTCAAAGACCTATCTGCCAAGTTGCATATACGCATTATAGGACCTAATTGTATAGGCATGTTCAATGGCGAAAATCGACTTGATTGTGCATTCCAAGGCCATGAAAGAATGTTGAGACCTAAAAATGGGAATGTTGCATTTCTCTCGCAGAGTGGTACTATTGGTATTGCATTTATGGAACATTCTTCACCATTTGGTATGAGCAAAATGATTTCTTATGGTAATCGATCTGATGTCGATGAGGCTGATATGATTTGGTACTTATCTGAGGACCCCCAAACAAAAGTTATTGGTCTGTATGTTGAAGGACTAGGAGATGGAAGGAAATTTGTTAATACTGCTAAAAAGGTAATTTCAGAGAAAAAAAAGCCCATTGTTGTATTTAAAAATGGAAGAACTATTAGAGGTGCAAAACAAGCTGCATCTCATACTGGTTCACTGGGTGGAACATATACAGTTGTTAAAGGGGCATTCTCTCAAAGCGGTATTATATCTGTAGATAGCTATGATGAGCTAGTTGCTTCATTAAAATCGCTTTCATGGCAACCTGTTCCTAAAGGAAATAAAGTAGCAATGGTTACAAATGGGGCAGGACCAATAATTGCTGCTATCGACCAGTTTGAAAGACTTGGCCTGGAAGTAGCAAATCTTGGTGATCAAAGTATATCCTCTTTCAAATCGCATTATCCTCCTACTTATGTCATTGGTAATCCCTGTGATATTACGGGATCCGCAAATGCTGCTGATTACAAGTTTGCAATCCAAACTTTTATGGATGATCCTAATGTTGATATTATAATGCCATGGTTTGTATTCCAGGATGATCCTTTGGAAGAAAATATTATAGAAATTCTTTCAGAATTTAACAAACAAAGAAAAAAACCAATATTGGTGGGTGCATTAGGTGGACCATTTACACAAAAAATGGCGGATAAATTGGAGGAAAATCAAGTCCCTGTTTATCAATCAGTTAATACGTGGGCAACAGCAGCTGGTTCCTTGGCGAAGTGGTCTAATTTATCGGACAACTAATTAATTTTTTACTCTTGTTTTAATTCTTTGGAAAAACTTAATAGACTTGATTACGTATAATACAATGTCATGGAAAGTGCTCAACAAACTCAAGTCGTCGATGTGACATTAAAAGCAGCTGAAAAAGTTATGGAATTTATGAAACAAGAAGGCAAGGATAATCTCTATCTACGAGTATATGTTACAGGAGGAGGATGCTCTGGACTCTCATATGGAATGGGATTTGAAGAAAATCCCGATGAAGATGATATGATTTTAGAACAAAACGGTGTTAAAATTTTAGTTGATAACTATAGTCAAAAATATCTGAAAGGAGCAAATGTTGACTATATTGAAAGTTTGATGGGATCAGGATTTAAAATATCTAATCCGAATGTAACAAAAAGTTGTTCATGTGGACACTCATTCTCCACAGAATAATTTTTTAAACCGCGGATTAATTTTTTTATAATTTTTATAAATAACTATTTTTTTGGATAATGGATAGAGATTAAAAAGAAAGAAAAGTTTTTGATATTTAATAAGCAATAATTATTAATTAAGGCCAAATTCCTCTGATTTTTATAGCTTCTGCTACTCTTTTAACGGCTGAAGCAATACTTGCAGTACGCATGTTTGTATTATATTGTAAATGTGCATTGTAAACATCGGAAAATGCCTTTGTCAGTATGCCATCCAGTCTCTCGTTAACATAGTTTTCTGTCCAGTATTCTCTTCTCAGATTTTGTAACCATTCAAAATACGATACAGTGACTCCACCACTATTTGCAAGCACATCGGGAATTACCAGTATTTTATTTTGATAGAGAATATCGTCTGCTTCGGGTGTTGTAGGACCATTTGCAGCTTCTGCGATTATTTTGGTATTAATTTTTGAAGCATTTTCCTTTGTAATTTGATTTTCTAATGCTGCGGGAATTAAAATAGTACACTCTGTTGTTAAAAGTTCTTTGTTGGTAATTTCTGATGATCCTTCAAATCCTTTTATTGTTTTATTTTCAATTTTATATTTGATTAGTTCATTTACTTTGAAACCATTTTTGTTTATTATGGCACCTTTTGTATCTGAAACTGCTATTACCTTGGCGCCTTGTTCTTCGACTAGTTTAGCTGCATATTGACCTGCATTTCCAAATCCTTGGACAACAACCGTTGATCCTTTAATTTGAATGTTTAACATTTTAGATGCCTCTCTAACTGTGATGGATACACCTCTACCTGTAGCTTCGGTTCTACCTAAAGAACCTCCTATAGGTATTGGTTTCCCGGTAATTATTTCAGGTTGAACATAATTTCCTTTTAGTGTAGAATATGTATCCATAATCCATGACATCTCCTCACCTCCTGTGTAAACATCGGGTGCTGGAATATCTGTATATGGGCCTATTATATCTGAAATGGAATATGCATATCTTCTGGTCAATCGCTCAAGTTCCATTTTAGATAATTTTTTAGGTTTACAAATTATGCCTCCTTTTCCTCCGCCAAGAGGAATATCTACAATTGCACATTTCCATGTCATCCACATGGAAAGAGCCATGACTTCTTCAAGAGACACTTGGGGATGGTATCTTATACCTCCTTTGAATGGTCCTCTTGCATCATTATGTTGAGATCTAAATCCTGTAAATACCTCTATATTTCCATCATCCATTCTGACAGGTAAAGAAACTATAAGTACTCTCTTTGGTTTTGATAGTATCTTGTGAATGCCGGGGTCTAAATTAATTAATTTTGCAGTGTCCTCTAATTGTTTTAGCGCCATTTGATAAGGATTGTCGCTAAAGTTATCGTAATTTCCGGAACTCGTCATTATAATCACAAAAAAAATTATAGATATTTAAGTTTTAGTCAGAATATAATTAATGTATTTTTTATTTTATTTTATTTTATTTATCTATTATATAAAGTAAGAATACGTAATAAAATAAAAAATAAATTTTATAATGGATTGTCTATACTAAAAAATTATACCACGTATGTCTTGTTTATGGATTTTTCTCTAGAGGGTATGTTTATTTATATTAAATAAAATTCTTGCATAATTAGAAACATTTAGTTCTGTTTGCTATGGATTTTCCATCTCCCATACCAACTAGATTTGATTCATTATTCTATAGTTTATCAAGCCTGATACTATGTCTGATATCTTGTTGTATTTTCTTAACCTATTTCTAAATACATCATTCATTATCCTGTATTTCTTCAACCTACAGATGGTATGCTCTATCACTATTCTCTTTTTGGAATGAATTTTGTTATACTCTTTTTCTTCTTGGGATAATTCGTAGTTTCTCTTCTTTTTACACGGTAATGCCGATAGTTGTTCTGGGAAATCCGTTTCTACTCTAAGGTATCCTAGATCAAAGACATTAACAACCTGTTTTGGGGTTACAGGACGGTTATTCTTATATTTTTAAAGATATAGTCATGTTTACGTCCTTTTTTATGGAGGCCTTATGAAGGATATAACCACGATTGTTAACCATCATTAGCTGGTTCTTTACAATAGTGTGTCTTTTCTTTTTGCCTGAATAGAATATTTTTCTTCTATCCTTATCTACAGCAGGTCTTGGAATCTGCTACTGTTCTGTGGAATCTTTGAAAGACAGAAAGCCCGGAAAATATTGTTCAACTTCCTCTGGGGTTTTCAACCTTTTTGTTATGTTGTATATCTTCTGAGGGATAGGTAGGCATTTTCTAATCAATCCTTCTATCTTTTGGATATCCATGCAGATATTGCTCT
>JBDUES010000059.1:0-7760 GCA_040297625.1 Candidatus Nitrosocosmicus sp.
ATAGCCGATATAAAGATATTTTAATAGATGTAACAGATTCATCTCCTCCTTTCAATGAAACTAAAAAACAAATGGCAATGATACTTCTCCTTCCTTTTAATATAATGCTTGAAGAATTATTTGAACCTGTATGATTAACGGGCCCGATGGGCTTAGTGCTGATATCGGTCCTATAAAGTAGATTCTATTACATATTATAACAATGATTCATTTAAAGATTTTGATAATAGGATAATGAGAGTTATAGATAACAGAAATATTAAACTTTCATCCATAAAAGGAAATAGGCCATCTTCAAGCTTTTTGCTTTTTCTTAAGTTACAGGGCTGATAGGAAGTATTAGCAGTAAATCCCAAGTATTATTAGATATACTACCAGGAATTGGATGAAATTTAAATTCCAAAAGGAGATTGTAATGCTTGCATTAGAAGATGGATACCGAGTATTACACGATGGTTTACAAGACATGAAAAATCAAGGAATCAGTAGAATCAGCATATTTTAATGAATATTCTATATGTAATACTATATATTTTGCTACTCATAAGCAGAAAGGAAAAGAGGAAACAAGTTATAAACTAGCCACAGAAGGCAAGACAACAAGGGAGATCGCAAAGGAAGTTCACATATCCTTGAAAGATATGGTAAGATTATTCGCCGAGACCGGTGATGAGGAGCAAATAAAAGAAGCAAAGGAAAAGGAAGAAAAAAAGAGTAGAACAAAAGTCATTCTAAAAAGAGGATAGTGATATAGCATACCATTTGCAGGATAAAAAAATACAGGTAATGAATGATGTATCTAGAAACAAATTGAGAAAGTATAACAAGGTATCGAATATTGTAACAGGTCTGATAAACTATAGAATAATGAACCAGCATCAGTAAAAGCCGATTCAAAATCCATAATGGATGGTGTAGGTTGTTTCTAATTATGCAAGAGAACTATTAATACACTGGAATTAAAAAACTTGAATAAATTATAGTATTATCCAATAATTGGCAGTATCTTTTTAGCAATATATTGTCAATTTCAGTTTGTAGTTATAGAAAAACTTAAATATTGTATTGTCACATTATTGTTAATGTCCTCCTCTTCATCTAATAATTCAAATAGTGATAGGCATGCATATGATTACGAGATACCTACAGAACAAAATACAGAACAAACAAAAAAGATAATAGAAAAACAAGATCAGGTGCCCGGATTAAAGAGAGATGATGAAATTGTTACGGACTATCCTGAGGCTGCAGCAATGGGGAGGATTCTGATGGATATAGGCTTTCCAGCAGATAAGGATAAGGTAATTCAATTTGTACAAAAACAACATGAATCTCATCCTGAATGCAGATATGATTGTAAAGAATTATTACCACTATTAGAAAAAATAGAAGACAGGCAATATGAAAACGCTTTTGAAGTTACAAAAACTGCAGGACTTGTCCGTCGTCTCAGATAAGATCAGTACATACATTTTTACAACTCTATTTCCTTTTTAATTTCTTTTTCATTTGATAAATTGTATTTATATTATTAAAATATTGTATCATAGAGAACAACCTTAAAGGCATTATTTTATTTTATCTAAATTGATTATCATTCCTAAGTTCCTTTTCTTTATATCTTTCCAATAATAACAACAAATGCATTATCATCATATTAAAACATAAACACTTATCTTCAATTTTAACATCATATGTTTTTAGAGGAAGTTCTTCAGGGGAGGTTTGCGGTATACCATTTTCTAATTTAAAAACAGATAGATGTAGGGGACAGTAACTGTTTTTTCTTCTTCACTTAGAAAACCTGAAGATAAATCAGCATATTGATGAGTACATATTCTATCAGTCGCATATATTACATCTTGTACTTTGGCTATCAATATTTCCTTATCATTATAATCAAATCCCATAAGATCTCCATTACCTAATGAATCTTTATTGCATACTTTGATCCATTCTATAAATATCTATTTGTAATTAAAAGGATCCGTCTATATGAGAACATGTTTTTTTATTTGATATATTGCACAATCCTTTTTCTTCTATTTTTTAATTTTCTGTTCAAGATATTCCTTCAAGGCTACAGCATTGTTAAATTTTTCATCCTTTGCACCATACAGTAAGGTTATTGATCCTTCAATTGCTTTATTGAGGATTTTATTAATGGATTTACCATTTTCTTCCAATTCTTTAAAATATCGATATTTAAATTCGTCCCATTTTTTTTCATCATGCGAAAACCATTTCCTTAACAAAGTACTTGGTGCAATATCTTTTAACCACAAATCAATCTTTACTTTGTCTTTGCTTAATCCTCGAGACCAAAGTCTATCTATTAGTATCCTAAAACTCTTGCTGTTGTCCCCTATAGGATTATCATAAATTCTTCCAATTCTTATCATCGATAGTTATATCTGCCTTTAGAGTTAATCTGTCAATTATAAATAAGTAATTTGTTGTAATTATATGAAAAAAGCAAAACTTCAAAATCTTTCGGTACCGATGAATTTCTTTTGCATATTTTTCTTCACCTGATTTAGAATATTAGTTGGTAACGCAAATATTTTTTGATAGATAAGCAACTCTAGATTAGTCCTTTCCATCTTTTCCTTCTATAAGTATTCCTATATTTTATTTAAAACAATTTCAAATGCAATAATTGATTTGTCAAACGATAAGTTCATTCATAACTTGATTATCTATGGATTCTTTATATACCTCTGTAAAGTTAAGGATTTTGATAGCCTTTTCATTTAAACTATATACAATAAAGTTCATTAATTTGGATACAGATTAGATACATAATGCCAAAAATTGTTAGGATGATATATTTGAAATACTAAGAATAAACAATTTTTTATAACTTTAGAGTCCTTTAAATACTTTATCTATATATCTGATTTATGACAAAAGTCGAGATTAAATGTACGGAGAATGGTCCGAATATGATAATGGTAGATGATAAAGTTTTTGCTGCAATGTGTAGATGTGGTGGATCCAATACCAAACCATACTGTGATAATACGCATACAAAGATAGGATTCAAAGCAGAGGCAAAAGAAATAAAAGTTTTAGAATAGCAAGCAGATATGGCATATCCACAATAATATGGATTTTTTGCTACTTTCAATTTTCAATAAGCAAAAAACTGTATAACAGACGAGTAAAAAGTTCGAAAGGAATCATACTTTAACTATGAGAGTCCCGCCTTATATTTACGCAAGAGATCTATATGCTGTTCGTTAGATTATCTTTTCAGAGGATTTGATTTGCCATTATTTATAATAATTCTATTACCATAGATATCATAACCAAAAGTTTTAACTAAATTAGTAGGTTTATCTTTTAGTTGGTGAGATTCTTTCACAGGATTACGTATTATTTTAGCTAGATAACCACCCTTTCCCTCTTGGATCATTTTATTACTATTTACTATTCCACAAGGATCATTAGCAGGATAATAGTAGTAATCAGTTGTTAAACCATTAGTATCACTATAAGAAATAATCTGACCGGCATCATTATATGTAAAACTACTAACTAAAGTGGATTCTTTTATCGAGGATTTAGTTTGACAAGATTCATTACTTTTCTGTTTTATATCATTCATAGTAGTAACTTGTGGAAAAATATTTTGAACTCTATTACCTCGATCATCATATTTATATAAATATTTGAATCCGCGTGAGTCAGTAAAGGATTCAACAAAATTGTGCCTAGGTTCATATGAATAAGATTCAGCAATTTCCTCATGGTCATTTCTTTTTCCTACTTCTCCTTTAGATGGCGTTCTTATAATTTGGAGTAAATTTGCTCTGGACAAGGGATCATCATCATTCTCATCATATATCCGCTTGATGGAATTTCCATCTGAAAAAATTCTCTCTATCATTTCATTATTTTTATTAAATTTTGATTTAGTAACAAGAGGAATCAAATTACCTTTTTGGTTTATTTTATTATTAGTAGAATCAGAATATGAAGAAATTATTGTTAAATCTTCTGAAGGCCGTGAAATGGAAGATGCAAATAATGTACGTTCTATTACAAGGCCCTGTTCATTATGCATTAGTATTAGATTGGATCCATTTTTTCGTCTAACTCTTGTATTGTATATAGGAAAGCCATTTTCAGTATCACCTATTTTATCATATTTAAACTCAAAATATCCATCTCCTTGGTTTTGTTTTGAGACTCGTCCTTCTTCATCATAATAGTTATCCAAAAAGGTTTGTCCAATAGAATTTGTTATAGATTTTAATCTATGCTGTTTATCATACATATATTTTATTTTTGGACCGTTTGGATATTCTGTTGTTGAAGGTTGAATTACCTCAACCAGGCATCCGTCTTGGTTGTAATTATAATACCCTACACGATTAGCATGATCTTGAAGTTTAATTATTCTATTCTCATTATCAAGAGTCATAGTTATTTCTCGACCTAGAGAATCTATGGCATAAATAGCATTACTTGTATATTTGAACTCGATGGTATTTCCATTCCGATCTTTAATAGATAATAATCGACCTTGGGTATGGTTAGAAAAGCCATCATGGTTATTCTTAACATTATGATTTATACTTGCAGGCTTTTCAAATAAAAAAAAAGTTCCAAATCGCTCTTTAATCACCATTTTACTACCATTTTCGCCTTCTTGACTTAAAGTGGAATAGAATCCATTTGGAGATTTATAGATATTAGCTCCAGGTAGTTTATCAAACTGATGGATTCTGCCAAAGCCATCATGATATATTATGATGTTATTATCTTCATCATTGCTCTCAAGCCATTTACCATAATTAAAATCCCAACCTCTTCCCAAAATATTATTTTCTGCACTGTTCGAAGAACGGTATTTTCGAATGAATTGAAAAGATAATCCCCTACCAGGAATTGTTAAATCAAAAAATTGTGGCGAAAATTCACCACTATGACTGTAAACATGAACACCAATTATGGATGAATTTCTAAAAGGATTTTGTAACGTTTGTTTTATAACCAAACTTTATTCTAAATCCTAAAGATAACATTACTAATTCTATCTATATCCATAAAATAAAGTTAATATGATATTATAAAAGGTTCTCTAAATTAAATTTCTATCAGATAATACTAAACAACACGCAAAGCTCAAATGAAAAATGTCTGTATCTCTATTTGAGTTTTGGAGGTCTGTTCTTTCCAATCGAATCAGCATGTTCCGTATTTTTAATATTGGCATTTGGATTATCTATTGTATGGAGAGTTCGTGCTACTAAAATGGAAATAATACATTATTTACAAAGGTTTTGGATAAAAAATTAAAAGTTATCTCCAAAATTTTTCATATGGGCGTCAACTTCTTCTTGGGGAGTTCCTATTCCTTCATGATTTCCTTCTTTTTTGTGGTGATGTTCATTCTTATGAACTCGTGCATCCATTTCTTTTTCATGCTCTTCACGCGCATAGTATAATCTATCTTTTTCATGAATGAATTGTTTTCCACATCTATGGCATTTTAAAATTGAATGGTGATGAATTTTTCTAGTATGTTCTATCAAATCCTCATACGTATCAAATTTTTCTTCATCTCTTCACATTTATATTTTTTATGGAAAAAGTCCATTAATATAATAAGAAAGAAAGAAGATTTTAAATTCTTTTATAAGGAATTAATATTACAAATGTAATTGGGTATTAATTTATTACAAATAACATACATAAAGAAGAAAAATTATAGGAAAGAAGCATATTGCAAAATATAACAAGCACATCTTCTCACTTCATAGTTGCTTCTATATTTTTTATTATAATGCGTTATGATTCTTCTAGTAATACATAAACTCCATCTTCTTTAGTCATAACTTTAAAAGTCTTCAAAGGTTCCTGAGCAGGAGGATTCAATGCAATTCCAGTATCTAAATTAAAAGCAGACATGTGTAGAGGACAGGTAATTGTTTTTTCATCTTCGTTCAAAAAACCAGTTGATAAATCTGCGTATTGATGTGTACATATCCCATCTGTAGCATAAATCTTGTCTTTTAGTTTAGCTACCATTAATCTATTCTTGTTATCGTTATAATCATAACCAATAATATCACCATCTTTTAACGATCTGTTTTCACATACTTTTATCCATACCATAGATTTAGCGACCAACCGATGTTCATAAACTCTACGCCTTATTTATCTGATATTACAAATGCCATTATAACTAATAAAAACTAGATACACTTTGACTATAAGAATAATATCATCATAGTATAAATAAATTTGATAAATCAAACCGAAAATAATTGATCCTAATTTGTAAACATAATCATGAATGAATTGATGTTTGTGGTCTTTTACATCTTGTCTGATCATATTCATATACTGTAACCATGGTCTAGTTAACAAATCTAATGAAATAACTATTTCAAACTGCTTGAAATTCTCGTTATAAGAATATTAATTTATAGTTGATTCTCTATACAAAGATAAAGACAAACCAAAATCAACAAAATCCACAAGGTCAAAATACAGAACCAACACAGAATGAGAACACTCCACAAAATGTAATTGCTAATGCAGCTTGATTTAACCTTCAATTTATTGATAAGCAGATAGGCGATAATCCTATTACTGTAAATTTAGGTAAATTGTTAACTATAATGGGAGAGCAAGACAACACCATTAGGGTGTTATCAAAGGCTTTAGGACAAAATCATGATGATCAACAACTACATGAAATGTATAATTCATTATTCGGAGGTCTAGTGGTTGGATCTGGTTCTGGTAAAGAAGGTATGGATTTAGGCTCTATTTTAATACAGATAACTGAGACTTGGTCATAATTCAAGTTCCTTCTTAACCTATTTTATAACAGCTTAAAGCTAACCTCTGGAATATGATTTTGAGAAACACTGTCCCAAATATTAGCTCTGGATAGATTAAAGGACTCCATCCTTTTTAACATTCTGTATCTGATAGGTTGTATACTATGGCCCACTATACCAAGGAAACGAGGTATACCGTATGTATATTCTCCAACAGTAATTGTAAGATGTTTTATTGTGAGAATATGGTTTAGACTGGATTCCCACAATGCCTTACATACTTTTCTTATCATGGACTGTCAGTATAACCGTAAACTGGCATTAGCATGCGGTCTTGTAACAATACCCAATAGACGTACATTTGACGGGCGATTGAAGACCATTTCTACTGATATAAAAGAAAGAATATCGGCAATGGGACAGCTGTTTGTTGCAACAGAAGATTTGGTGATGGTTGACGATGATTTTTCTATAACAACAGTAGACAGTACCCTTTTAAAAGCAAATGGTCATCTATGGCATAAATCATCTATTGAGAAAGGAATAGTACCTTGTCCTGGCATCGATACAGATGCAAAATGGGGATACAGTCGTACCAAAGGATGGGTTTTTGGATACAAATTTCACCTAACATCGACAACTACAGATGCAGCAGGTGACCTTGTAGTACCATTGACAGCCGATGTAACTACTGCTAATGTGCAGGATACTCAGATACATGTTTCTTTAACAACTTCTTCTTCTTCTTCTTCTGTATTCTCTTTACCATCTGCATTGTATATGGTAGCCGATCTAGGATACGATGATAGGAAACTGTACGAATATAGCAAAAAAATGCTTTGTTGCATGATTATTAAAATTCTATAATCCTATAACATATTTTGTCTAAATAGATATCATCTTGTTATACAATGAGGCTTTCAACATCATTTCCTGTATCATATTTTTCAGTCTAACCGA
>JBDUES010000060.1:0-13165 GCA_040297625.1 Candidatus Nitrosocosmicus sp.
AAAATCATATGCAAAAAGTATCTCTCCTCTTCTTACAAGAGACTGGTTATAAGAGGGCCAATGGATCACAATTATTGAATAAACTAATCCTAGCTAAATAGATTGAGTTATGCAACAAAGCATTTATAATTAAATGTCGTATTTACATAATTCATTCATTTATTCATAATTTTTTAGACATATTTAGTTAATGTTTAAGGTAGTAGTAAATCGAAATTCTCGACATTGCATTATAATAAAGATCTGATAATGAAAATAAGAAAAGCACCGCCAAAAAAACTATTTTGAAGTTAAATTGAAATTATCTATTATTTATGCCATCAATCAAATTTCTTGATTATACCTACGGAAATTCCGATACAATATTTCAAAATGCCTTTGCATTCACTGCGTATGTATATGAAATATCCATTGAAAACAAGTCATATGTCGTCATTACGCCTAACTCGTAAATATTGGGATTTTATTTAGAGGACAAAATCAATACCAATCATCTATATTTGTCAATCGCCACAACAATATATTTCCATTAAAAATAGTAAAATATCTAAAAATTTTTATATTTCATTGAAAATCTTTGTCTCTTATTCCCGAACAGCTTAAATCATTTTATGAATAATGTTAAGAATAATCCATATTCTACAGCTTTTTGGGATATGTTCTTAATACTATCGTTAAAAAAGTAATTAAAGTGGTGTATATATGAAAAATTAAAATGATTCAAAATAACAGAACTTTAACTCTATATATAACTATATTAATATGAAATATTTGTTTGATATATTTAAAAAAAGTATATCTTGAACATGTGTCAATTATAATGATATCAATTCAAATAAGTTGCTAGAGTTAAAAGATGGTGATATAATTTCTTCAGATACCGAGTGGTAGCAGCATCAACTGAATAAAATTAATTATACTATTATATAGGCCTATGATATTATCAGGACTTTTATAAATTCATTTATGGATATTCCCCTGTAACCATTGATAAAGGTGTCCTATTGTTCATGTAAAAAATTTCCATTATTAATTCCCTTTGAATATAACAATATAACCAAGCTATAGAATTACATGTAAAAAAAGAAATGTAGTCATATCCATAACATCTATTTATCCAATCGATAGAGCGTGGTGACAGGATCAAGGATATTTGTTAAACGAGTCAGAAAATCATTCGTTCGTGTAGTAAAAAGTGGTTATAAATATATCTGCTAGAATTTTTTTCTATTATCCTCAATGATATTATTTGTTTTCTCTGTCAACTATTGACCATTTAGATTGGATTGATGGTTACCCATATTAAATAGACTATACCTAATCCACCAGTCGCAAACCCTGCATATGCTAGTAGTTTATTCTTTGCAATTTCTGCCAGTCCAGTTAGTCCTGCCCCTATTATTAATAGAATAGTTATTAAATCGTAATTTTCTATAATCTTTGATGTATTGGCAAACTCAATTAATGACTTGTCATATGCCTTTTCTTCTGTAGCTGCCTTGTCGTTTAAATAAGCTATCGAGTCAGCAACCGTTTTATTGGCATGTAGTTTCGCAAGAAGTGATTGATATCGTGACAGTGTATTTTTGTACATATCTTGGTCATGTTTATTTAATTGTGGTACTTGTTGATGTATGGTATTGTTTAGATTATCTACTTGCACTTGAAATATTTTTTCTCTTAGTTTATGTGATTGATAGTCATTCCACCAATCTTGAGATTTAGTTAAATGAGAAAGAGAATCAACCTGTAAGTCACTTTTCTTTGAACTGTTTTCAGAGCCCATAATGGTACTATAGATTGCCAAGACTGATGCAGCAATAGCAAATATTGAAACGGCAAGGAAGAATTTTGTTAATTTATGCGGAGTTTCATGTGGTTCACTCATTAATAATATCGCCTGTTATTTTTTTCAATTTGGGGCTTCAACAATAGTGGTTTTGTTGGAGAAGATATTTTTATTCCTCCTCTAATATCCATAACAATAGATATTAATAAATAAGAATCAATAAAGAAAATACTTTTCATTGGAATCGAACTGAACTAAATAGTGTTAAACTGCTATTTACATATTATTATCTCTATATAACATTCTTATTAAACTATGATTTTGTTGAGTGTGTCTTTCTCACTTGCCTACATTAAAGCATTATTTTTCAGCATACTATCAAACATCTGCCTGCTTTGGATTGTTTATCTTTTCAAAAAATACCATTTTAAATCTAAAAACAATACAAACATTATTGTTTATATTTTATCTGCAAACGATATCCGCGTTTTTTTCATCTATATACTACTGCATATATTGTTCAGACTACTGCCCACGTGATACAACATTTCTTTAACAACTGCTCTAAATTCACCATATATTGAAACTTGAACAAATTAATTGAATAAAAAATTAATCTATATTTTTTTATTGATATGCTGAATTGTTTTATGTACGAATGTAATATTATATTATTTTTGTTATTGATTATTATAATTTACCTATTAATATTTTACGATAAATTATTATACAAAAGATTAAATCTTAAAATTAATGAGCTGTATTGAAGAACTTAAAGAAAAATTTATAGAATATGAAAACGCAATGAAAACATGCCTCCCTAAAGTTGATCCAAAACTGATTACAGAAATACTTCAATTAATGAAAAAAGAAGAAGCACCAATGTATACACTGGAAATTTTCTTAAATACAAATGCCAATATTGAACAACTACGTGATCTAGTAGCCAGACGCACAGGAGAAGTTGCTACATTTTACGATAATGGAACTCATATGGTAGCTGCGCATAAAGTAACCTTACAAATGCTTGAGGAGATTTCTACACATGATGATGTAGATGAGATAAAAGGCACTCATGTCACAAGAGGAACAGCGTCTATTGGACCTTCTTTTGACAGGACTCATGATGAGGAATATTGGGAAGGTCAGCGAGAATGACATTTATTTTTTTTAATAAACATCAATAAATAAAATAAACATCGAATTGATAAAATTCAAAAAGAACTAAAATTTTATTTTCCTTAGATGTATGCTCTAGATATTTATATTTTATATTAATACCAATAATCTAATCTTTTATTTTGATCTTGATATGTTTTTATTGCACTTTAGATGTATGGTAAATTACTTAATTTTTATTTTACTATAATTCCATCTATTGTATACACATACTCTCTGTTCTACTATATTGATCTGCTTTGTTGCATGATTCATTAAATCGTTTTTGTTTTGTTAACGTTTTAGTATAAGATCCAAGAAGTAAATAGTCATAATTGAATACGATGTGCTAAAAATGTAGCATATCTTAACTATCTTTCAAATCATTCAACAAAGCAAATTTAATAGATGTTTATCGAAACATTTTATGATTTTGTTTTCTTAAAATACCAACCTATAAAGAATTGGGGTTTTCCTGCAACTTGGATTTTATTATGTGTTCGTTATTTTCATTTTTTTCTCGAAGTTCATCAATTTCTTTTTCCAAGATTTCATTGTTTTTGATTTTATTAATTGTAAGGCTATCGACTGCTTTTAAATAATCCTCTAAAAGTTCATTTTCTGATGGTTTATAGTATGATCGGAATATTCCTACATTATGTCCCAATAACAATTCAACATTAATCGATTTCATTACCCGCTCATGTAGTTTTAAAAAACTTCCTAAAACCATGTACGGTTTTAAAGTCGTGCCTTTCTCTCCATTTTTTAAATCAGGTGGTTTTCTTATTCCTTGAATTTGAAGTGCTCTGCCTATTAAAGTTTTGACTACAAGACTTTTAAAATGCTTTGGATATTTGGCCATCCCAATGTTATGACTATATCTTATACTGGTTTTCTGCCAGATGTCCCTCAGGATCCAGGTCTCGCCAGTGATATTTTCTCTGAATGAAGATCGAAAATTCATCCATTCTTTCAAAGCATCGTAGGCTTCACTTGTGATAAATGTATAATATTCTTCCTTCTCTCTACCGTATACAATTAGCTTTGAAACAATAACCTGATTATTTTCTCTTTGAATTGGTACTACATGTTTCCACTTTTGATATTCATTATTACTATTATTATCCTCACTAAATGAATATATTTTTATTATGTGTTCTAAGATTTCTGTACTCTTTTCCTTTTCTATTGTCAAATCTTCTTTTATTATTTGCTTGGTAACAGATATTGTAATTTTATTAATCAATGAATAATATGTTTTTGGGGTATCTGAAAGATTATCTAACGTTTTATCAATAATATACAAATCGAAATTGATAAATGAAATTAATAAATTTCTATAGAAAACCATCAATAACAATATTCTTCGCTATCGCATTATCAAGCGGATTCTTGCCCCTAGTATTATACAAAATGTATATGCACAAGTTCTAGGTTTAGATTTAAGGGGGCTATCGAGATTAAGTTTCCTAAAAGGTCATAAAGGAGATATTGGCGATACGCAGCACAAGGCCTAAAGGCGATACAGGACCAGTGGGACTTGGAAAAGGTATCCAGCATATACATATTCTAGACACAGTTCATGTAAACCTTATATACACGATTTTAAGTAAATATATTCATGTTTTTAAATTACTTCCTGAAAAAATTACCTTCATTATTTGCAATAGCTGTATTTTTAATAACAATTTTAATAAGCCCAACAATAAGTTCGGCACTAGGCTCGCCTTCTACCACTAATTCTTCTACTTATCCTATATCCAAATTGTCCTCTTCCTCCTCCTCCTCCTCCAATGCTTCAGCAGCACAAAAAGAAAAGAATAATTCAACAACATCATTTAAAATAACAGACCAGATAAAAGCACTCATAAATGACCGTGTAGATAAAAATAAAACTAATGCTGCAATGGCTATAGGATTTGTCGACTCAAATGGAACTCAGTTCTATGGCCATGGTAAATTGTCCAATACAAGTAACGCTACAGTAGACCAAAATACAATTTTTGCCATTGGGTCAAATACCAAAGTATTTACCACAATTCTTTTGGCAGATATGGTAAACAAAGGTCTTGTCAAGTTAGATGATCCTATTGAAAAGTACCTTCCATCTAATGTTACAGTGCCCTCATATAAGGGTCATAAAATTACCATTGAGGATTTAGCTACTCATACTTCTGCATTGCCAGAATGGCCTGCTAACTATTGCCCTTCTTTTAATCCCACGGATAGACATCCAATTAATGATACAATTCAATTCCGAATAAATGAGATGAACTGTACCAAAAACTATACATTTGACCAATTATATCAAGGTCTTTCCAATACCACACTTTCAAGAGAACCTGGTTCAAAATTTGAATATTCAACTTTTGGTATCGGTTTACTTGGTCATATTTTAACCTTAAAATCAAATATGTCATCTTATGATAAACTCCTTGCACATAATATTCTGGATGTGCTGGGAATGAATGACACAAGCATTGGTCTTTCAGACGCACAAAAATCTCGATTAGCAATTGGGCACTTTAACGGCCAGGAACTTCCTACATGGAATATGTCAAATCCTATTGTACCAGGCGGTGCCATTCATTCAACTGTTAGTGATATGCTAAAATTCCTATCAGCTAATATGGGATTAATCAAAACAAAGTTAGATAATGCAATGCAAGAATCACATTTAATAAGACATAGTACCAGCCTTTTATTACCCAATAATTTACAAGCATCAGTTAATACTGATAATCTCGGATTTTATGTTGGTTTAGGCTGGATTATAACTACAAACTTTGGCCATGTAATTGTATGGCATAATGGGGCTACTGTTAGTGGTTACAATGCCTTTATGGCCTTTAATCCTATTACAGAGAGGGGTATCGTTATACTGTGCAGTGCCGATGTTGCGAATAATAATATCTCAAACATTAGTTTCAGTCAAAAGGATAACCTATCATCTTTGATATGGAATTTGCTCAATGAATAAAGGCTAAGATTACTGCTGCAAATTCATATTCTTCATCCATATTTTTAATTCTTATGCAATATTCTTATAATTTTATGTGTTAATGGAAATTCGTATTTTTTACAATGGGGATATACCGTCATAGTTGTCTCTCTTTGTTCTTGATCTATTAATTTCCTTTTCAATGCTAGTTTTCTTCGAATAGAGTCCTTGTATGTGGTCATTATAGAGGTTCACTCTTTTTTCCATATCTACAAGTCTTTGCGGGTTTTGCAATAAATCGGTAATATCCTGTTTATTCAAACCCTCTTTTTTTATTCGCCCATAGAGATGAAAGAAACGTGGAAAGGTCCTTGAGTTCTTGATATAGGTCTACTAGGCCATTCATTCTTTCAAGTCGAAGATAGTCGGAATGAAAATATAGTACAACACCTGTTTCAATATCAAGTTCAATCGTCACATCTGCAAGGGATTTCCTATCCTTGAACATTTGGAAGGCTTTAGCGTATACAGAGAGGGATTTTATTCGCTTTTGTTTCTCCTTCTCTTCCTCTTCTTTGGTAGGTCCAGCCAAATAATCGCCTGTCACTTTGTGAATAATCTCGCCAATATCTTTTAATGAAATATGTACCTGTTTTGCAATCTCCCTTGTTGTCTTTCCTTCGGTGGCTAGTTTGATTACAAGTTTCTCCTTTTCCTTTCTGCTAATTAGAAGCAATAAAATACAATATAACATATAGATAAATAATTAAAAACATCTGATGCCTCTGATTCCTTGATATTTTGTGTCATTCCAGGCCGTGTAATCCATCCTTTCAACCCCCTTTAATACAAGCATCATATTCTGAATGAAATTTATGCCATCATACCTATCCTATCCACCAATAGTCCTTGGGCTTTGCTGTTTTATGTCTCTGCTTCTGCTGAAAGTTTAATTCTATGCTAATGAACCGGAGACAGCGTCGTGGTCAGATTGGTGGGTGAATGAGTGGCAATTGGGAAAAGCCATTATTTGTTTGCTTGAAATACAGACTTGAAATAAACCCCTTATAGGAAATTGATCATCTGGCAAATGTATTGTACCATTCCTGTTGTAACTCCTGTTTTTATACTGGACCAATCATACCAAGAACCTTGACTATATCCATCTGGTCCTCGTACACTTACATAGCACCATTGTCGCCTTTGTAAATAGAATAGCCTAGATCATTGCATTTCTTTAAGCACAGACAACACATTTCCTGCAGGATCTTTAAACCAAGCGATCTTAGGACCCTCGTCACTAAGAGAAATACCCTTTTCATCTGTCTTAACGTTGCCTTCATTGTAAATCTCGAAATGCACGCCACGTTTGGTAAGATCGTCTACAGCCTTTTCAAGGTTTTCGACTGGAAAATTGAGGATGGTAAATGTTGCTGGAGTATGGTTAGGCTTAGGATATATCAAAATATCTCTTCTGCCATCAATATGAATATCTAATTACCTTCCACCGTATGATTCGGAAACATCTAGGCCTAGTATCTGACCATAGAATTCCTTTGCTTTTTGCATGTTATCTACCGAAAAACTGGAAAATGCTTTTGTATCTTTGAACATTAATTCAGCCCCTTCAATATTTTTATCCATAAACAATACTATACTTTAGAGTTTAAAAGTATGAATGGGAGTAAAAGTATAGTTAATTATTTTTTCCTGCCTCATATAACCCAAACATATTATTTTCACTATCCAAAAATACTACATAAAATCCCATATTTGGAATTTCTGTTTTAGGAATAATCACTTTGCCACCTGCTTTTTCTAATTTAGAAACATATTCATCAATAGATGAAACAGTGATGTAATTTGTGACTGTATGCTCAGGAGACTGACGTTTCATCATTCCACCACCGATACCGGTATTTCCTTTATCATCTTTGGTTTCAAAGTACCAATAGTCCTTTTCAGGATTTTCAGGATTACTCCATTTTTGCATATCCCATCCAAATACATCTTTATAGAATTTTTGTGCTCTATCCACATCGTCTGCTGGCATTTCAAAATGTTGTATAGTTGGCATATCTAGAAGAGTTTCTCCTTTTTTATTAAATTTGAATTTGTCATGCGAGCAGTACTATATGGTATAGACTATAAAAGTAAGTAAGGGAGTAAAAGTATGGCAGCATAGAGAACACAAATGCTTTTCATTTCTATTATAGCAATAGTATTAGCAGCAGTAGCAATAACGGTTATCCCAATAGCAATTGCATAGACATCCAATTGTACATTGACTGTCAATTTTGTTAATGTGACACTTGGTGCTGACAAATATTTATAGAAACAAATGGACCATTTAGTGCAGACATTTACCCGGTGGGAAACCAATTTAACATTCATTTCTTTAATATTTAAAACACCTATAGCCCCATATACCTGTGGATGCTAGCATCGACGATGGTATCAAGTATAATTTAGTCGTTGATTCGACGATAAAAATTGTTTATTAAGTACCCTATAATCATTGAAAAATAGGTCATTAACAAGTATTGGCATCATTAAGCAATAAAATAATAAATAATAAAAAAAGATGAACTATGGACTTGGTTCAGTAGTTGCCGATTCATTAACATTGTTTGAAAATTCAGCAGATGATGATGCCACAATACTTGTTACTGGATGAATTTCTGCCCAGCCTCCATGTCTATTTTCTAATACATATGAACCTGTAATAATTACATGGGTACCATCTGCAGGTATATCGATATTGTGATGGAAGCCTTGACATGATTCTATTGATAGAGGATTTATCGGATTACTTTGACAAACGGGTTCAACAACCAAAAGACCACGCAGGTGTTCAAAGTTTGCAGGAGTAAGCATATTAGTAAATTTTGGGTCTAGTTTTATTAATAGATGAATATCTCCATCGAGTTGGGGGGTTCTATTCATTATAGTGCCTGATATGGAAATACATAATTCTTGTATGGATAGTCTTATCTTTGCAAGATATACATGATCCCATAGAGAATTATCACATTGTTGAGCTTTTGCACTTTGTGAATAAGGAGAGGGGGCCAAAGTAGCTAAAACCAATATGGTAATTCCAACAATTATAAATGCATTTTTTAAGTTCATATAAAAACTATAAAAAGAATATTTAAATAATTTTTTAAGAACAATTATTTTTAAAGAATTACGAATAAATCTTTGATATTACTATAACCACATTAATTGCGGCATAAGTTTTTAGTTTAGTCTTGATCCCTAACTAATTGTAACTATACTTTTACTCCCTTGCATATTTATTAATTATCCATAGTATAAAATCACAATGAGTCAAGTAAAAAAAATTCCAGATGACCATCATTCAATTACACCTTATCTGACTGTAAAAAATGGCTCACAAGCAATAGAATTTTATAAAAAAGCATTTGAAGCCAAAGAACTTGTGCGTATGATGACTCCAGATGGAAAAGCAATAGCTCACGCGGCACTTAAGATAGGTGATTCTACATTTATGTTAGCAGATGAAATTCCAGAGATGAAAAATCTATCACCTACAACATTAGGTGGAAGTTCAAGCGGTATATTTTTGTATGTAGAAGATGTGGACAGAACCTTTAATCAGGCAGTTTCGGAAGGTGCTAAGGTTTTGGATCCGGTTAAAGATCAATTTTGGGGAGATAGACATGGTAGTATTGAAGATCCATTTGGACATCACTGGTCAATATCAACCCATATAAAAGATCTTAGTCCAGAGGAGATGAAAAAAGCAGCAGATGAAGCAATGAAAAAAATGATTGAAAATAATAAAACAAATTAATTTTTTAAATAAAAATAATCAAGAACATAAGTAAATTGTTATGGATTTAATTTATTTTGTTTTATTAGTTAGTTTACTTATGCATATTTTTTTGTTATGGAAATTGTTTGTTGTATAACTATGAAACTCGTTATTTGATGATCTAATTTCTATCATTATGTGAGTATACAGGATGATTTATACAATATCAACCCATGTAGATATTCATATGATTTCCACCGAACCCGCTAAGGATACGGATCTATATACTTCTTTTTATTAAACATATTCGTCAGATAAAGATGTATTTCATTCAGTGGTTTAAAAGAAAAAAGAAGGAGTTGTATGGATGCCTGTAAAACTTTCCACAACTATTAAGAATATTGAATTGCTAGAAAATACTATAAACGCAAAATTGATTCTTGGATTCTTTAATTACGTAAAATCAAACAATACCTCAGAAAGATATCAAAACCAAAATACCAAAGCTTTAATCAACCTTGCCAAATTTTTAGGCCCTAATAGAGATTTTTATCAGATATCGAGAAAGGAGGAAATACTGGCATTTTTAGATACCAAAATAAAGAGCAAAGAATTAGACTCAGACAAAAAATGGATGAGAACCTGGAATGACTATTTACAGAGTAAACTATTTTATAGGCGGCTTTACAACGAAAATCAAAGAATAGATAAAAATCTAGATATGCTAGAACCATCTGACTGGAATACTCCTACATTTGTGAAGATAAGAAAAAAGAAGTAAAAGAATAGTCCATATTCAGAGACAGAAATTTGGGATAGAGATGAATTATTTGCAATAATTAAGTATGAAACTTATAAAAGAAATAAAGCTGTTCTATCTTTACTATGGGATTGGATGCAAGGCTAATGAAGTCGCATTATTGAAAATCAACACGTTAGAAAATCAAATGAACTTGTTGTATATATAAATACTTATAAATTATTATGTTATAATGATAGATTAGAATGATATTGTATAATGTCTAATCTAATTTTTCATAAATATAATTCCAATGATCATCTATACATGAATCCTTTGAAATTTATAGACACACTGGAGGGTAGCAAACATATTATACTTTATTATGAAAATCCGAAATTCGGTAAAAAGATTCAGTTTAGATTTATAAGAAATGGATTGCTAAAGGGAGAAAGTTGCATTTACACCACTCATGATAATGATATAGACATTATTGAATTTGAAATGACCAATGACTCTATCAATGTTGAGGATTATACGGAAAGAGGACTATTAAAAATATTTAAAATACCAGACTTTATGAAACATCCAGAAGGTGTATTGAGCGGAGCCAAAGAGACTATAGATAAAATGTTTTCTGGCCTAATGCCACCTTTTCGCTTAGTAGCGAGAATGATTGATAAAGTAGATACGCAAGAGCAAATTGAATCTAATTTGGTTTTAGAGCAAGCATGTCATTCTAATTTTGACAAGTTTGATGGTTTACTATTGTGTCCTTATGATATTAGTAAGAATCCAATCAACACATATGGAAAGTGGGTTGAGAATATGTTAGAAAACCATCATTCAGCCATTTTTGCTACAGGTGCCATAGAAGAAGGAATAGCATTTGATAGAGAGCAATAACATTTTCGTAATTCTCTTTGAATACTTTAATAAATAAAATATAATTAATTTCTACAATAGTAGACGATTGATTTCCTTTATATGCATAACATGATTTCTTATCATCTTCAAGAAGTTTCTTATGGATGGACGGTATCAGCGATAAGCCGCTCTCTATAACTTTAACAAAGATATATTAGAAATCGATTGGTCATGTAGCGCCGTTACATCAACGATTGTGAACCTGCAAATGCTTAATTAGGATCTATTGTGATGACGCCTTGGCATTAAATGGTTATAAATATCAATAAATACCATGTTTAAATAGTGTTTTAACTAATAGAGAATATGTCAAATAATATTACAAATAGTACAGAATTTTCTTACAATAATACCAATAACCAAAATAACAGCAATGATTTCAAAGAATCAGTTAACAAATCACTTGATGCATCTAATAACCAGATACTTCTCTATGCTCTAGATATTGAATCAGGAAATACAAAGATAGTAACCATCCCGTTATAGATTTCTTTATAAGGTTTCCATTCTAAATGAAATGAATTACTTAATATTTGTAAAATAAAACAGAAATATTTTAGAAAATCTTTATTGTATTGTATATCCTAGACGATCACTATATTAGAATAAATAAAATTATAATAATAAACTGCAGTTCCCATATACATACTAGAATCGAAGATCATAGGACTTTCATAGTAGATCTAATTTATTAGATTTAATTGCAGTGAAAGTACTTATTAACAATCATAGGAATTCTTTTGCCCATAGTTGTCAAATCCTTATATTTTAATATGCAAAATCTCTGTCACACGCTATAGCATAAGCCCTTCATCATACTGGTGAAACATGTAAATCGATCAAAGTAGAACCCCCGTTTAAAAGACAAAGGTTCAAGTCCCACTCCCCGCGCCTTTCTTTGAATTTTATACAATCATAATAAAAATAAGGAAATAAAGGAAATGCAAAGCCTGTTTCATTCCCAGACTTGATAATCCTTTATATCATAAATATCATATTGGCAAAGTATCTCCTTTATGAACACGAAATAGAAACAAATTCGTAGTTATTCCCACCGAACCCCTATTAATTTTAGTAACGTTATATAATAATTTAGATAAATTATTAATTTTAAGATTATACCAATTAACATAAATATCCAAACTGCACTTTCATTGTCTACTTATTTTTAATAAATGCTTATAGCTAAGTTATCCATTATCATCCTATATTCATTTGACCCTTACCAGAGAATCGTTTGAAAAGATCTACAAACATGAACAGGATGTAAAAACAAAGGAAAGAATGCTACTTGTTCTCAACGTTGTATATCAAGGAAAGATATCTGCCCAGGTAGCCAGAGATCTTCATCGAAGTAAAGCATGGGCCTGTGAATGGTTAAAAAGATACAGTAAAGAAGGTATAGAAGGACTAAAAACAAGACCTAAAAGCGGTAGGCCTTCTGAATTATCAGAAGAGATCACATGCCAGATTAAGAAAGAACTAAAAGAAAGTAGTTATGGTTGGACCACAAAACAGGTTGAAGAATTAATCATAAAGAAAAGCGGTGTAAAGTATCAATATGTCCACATATACCGCATCCTTCGTAAATGGGGCTTTAAACAGAAGGTACCAGGAAAAGTACATGTTAATACCGCATTCCTAGAGGAAAAAGATAATTTCAAAAAAAGGTTGCCCAGATATTTGTGGATAAACAAGAAAAAGAAGAATTTACATTAGTATCCCTTGATGAATCATTCTTCTTTTATGATTCTCTTGTTAGAAGAGTTGTTTGGATTGATGAAAAGAAAAGACCTATAGTTAGAGTAACAGGTTCACATAAACATT
>JBDUES010000061.1:0-13216 GCA_040297625.1 Candidatus Nitrosocosmicus sp.
AGGAATATTTGTGATAGTATGATTATCCTTTTTCTGCTTCTGCTTCTGCTGATGATGAGTACAGGGCACATTGGAATAATGTTAAGAATAAGCTATATTTCTATCGATTTTTGGGATAGGCTCTTAGAAACAAATTGAGAAAGTACGATAAAATATCAGACATAGTATCAGGTCTGGTAAACTATAGACTGATTAATCCGCCTCGGTAAAAACAGATACACCATCCATATTGGAAAGTGTAGATTGTTTCTAATTATGCAAGAGATCTACTATTGTATTTGAGTGTTTTCTTGCAAATTTCATGAACTATATTTTTTAATAATATTAGCATTTGGAGATACTAGATATTTGAATTCCTGTTGATAGGTTGTTATTTTATACTATAAGTCGATAGCTTTTCTTTAATATCCTTAATCTTCTGTGTAGATTTCGATAAAAAAATTATAATTAACAGATAAAACATACATATACACTTTGGATGAATGAAACATTTTTGAATTAGGGCACAATGAACTATATTGTTTAATATGGGATATAAGAGATCTATTACTTGATATATACACTATTATAAACATTTAGTAAAAGAATTAATGTATTTATTGGTTAAACCATTTAATGAACGAAAGAGAGTTTCTCTATAGTTTGTGTGCTAGGGCATTAGAGGTAGATAAATCTATAAAATTTGCTGCTGTAGTAGATCTTGATGGAAAATTGATTGTAGGAACATTTAGGCAATGTTTTATTCAAAAGAATGAAATTATAGATAATAATTTCTTTAAATCAAGACTAAATCATCCTAATCATTTTGAATCAAATGATAACTTCAACTTAAATTCATTTATAAATAATAATAATACCTTTCTTCATTCTAATTTATTTAGTACATCTGATTTTCAATTATTTTATATTAATAAGAATATATTTATTGCATTTGCTCCGCTAACTGAGGAACAAGACAAATATCTTTGTATCTATTTTGACTCGAGTACCTCTTTGCATAAAACATTATTAAAATTAAATACTATATTCGAGTGTAATGAGTGAAATGAATTTCAAATTAAAATGATATGAAAATAAATTATATACGATAATGTGGTATATAGGATTCTTTTTCTGTAATGAATAGTAATTCTCTGTGTGAATATTTGTTGTTAATTTAATGGATAACAATTTATAATTTTATCAATATGATTTCTCACATCGCTAGGTTAATTTATCATTATTTAATTTTGAAGTATATCTACATAGTGAATCAAAATAAAAGGTAAGTTTTTGTTTCTATTTTGAGTAAAATCTTCTTTTTTTATTGATTGTGATCTTACCTTTTATAATTTATTCATATTTGATCTTTCTTTTGGATAAATGCTATCCTTTCTAAGATGTTCTAAAATTTTTCCCGCAGCATTTTTTGTTTTATCTAAATGATTAAAAATCAGATTACAGGAAATTTTTCCTAGTATTCGTTTTATAGAATTATAAATTCTCCGAATAATATCATCTCTTATTCCTGTTTTTTTATTTAATAATTCAATTGTAGATTTTGAATCGCTTCTAACAATTACAGTCTTTTTTCTCTTTTTGAATTTTTTAAATACTTTTAAATTATCTGCAATCGCAAAATAAACTGCAAGCATTTCCATTCTTTGAACCCCAAATTTTTCATTTTTTATAGATGGTTTTAATATCCTAATTTTACTTTTGTTAATAAGATGATTATGCCAAGAAATATAACCCAATGGAGAACCGTCTGCGTCAATTGCGATATTTGTCGCACGCACATATTATTTAGATAATCATAGGGATATATCAATTATCTATATAGTTAATACTAAATATATGTAGTTTGTTTATATATTATATGCCTCATTGTATGTATGATTATATAACTATTTTTATATTCAGTTGATTTACATTTTAATTCTTAATGCTATTACAAGTTTTAATAGTTTCACATCTGACAATCTCAAAATAATGTAATTAGTATTGAAAAATAAAATAAATGAAAAAGATCTCTGTTTTATTCATAGATTATGATGTTAAAATTATCTTTAATGATTAGCTATAACACATGCAATTTAACAAGTAATGTTAAATTGTTAAATTTATTAAATAACAATAATAATTTGTTTATTTTTGTGATTCTTCGTTATTGCCTATGTTTCTTGAATTTGAATATTTGCTTTTCTATTTGATTTATAAAATCGCCCCAAGAAACTACTTGACCGTTTTTATTTGAAGATTGAGGATGGATTATACTTTTGTATTTAAAGTTATTTTGATATTTACCATTGTTCCATTTTAATCTTGAACTAATACATTGTTACAAATATCACTCTGAATTTGATCAATGAAATTATTGTATAATTCTACCTTGTTTCTACCTGATAACCTTTGTATTTTCTATTTGATATTTGTGTATTTGAAGTAACTAATTAAATGGATAAAAATGCAACATGGTAGAATATGTTATAATAAATTTCTAAAATAATTAAGAATATGTTTTAAGGCAATACTATATTGTTCTAATTGAATTATCATATTTGAATGGGTATCCTTTATGAAAGGTGTGAAAATTTTTAGATCATTGACATATAAAATAAAAAATATTATAAAAATAAGTTCTTAATGTGGTAAAATGCTAATTATTTTTTAAAATAAACATTTTTAAAAAAGATGGATATTATAATTAAATACGTCGAATAATAAACATAATGTTAAAAAAAATCCCATGGAAGACAAAAAAAATAATTTAGAAAAAGAAAATATTATTTCTAAAGTAGAATCAACTGACCATCATGATGAATTGCAATCTCATAAAGAAAATGACTCTTTTGATTATAATATTCAAATTTTGGATGAATTAAAAAGTATCAAAAAAGTATCTAAGAATATTCTAAAAACATTAAAAAAAATGAACAATTAATCTCAGCATTTTTTTAAAATATCTTTAGTATACTTTAAATTAGAAACTGTTAAATTACATCTATTTTTAGTTATATTTAATTCACAATAGGATTTCATTTAAAAATCCTATTAAAAATTACTTTTTGCAAGTGATTTGATGAATTTTTTCAATATTTCAATTTTTTTGTTAAAAACATGTCCATTTTGAAATGTTAGTATGATAAAATTATGAGTATTAATTTCTAAACATGGTAAAAGGGATAATTTTAAAAGTATCTTTATACACCCTGTTTGGAAGAATAGTGTAAACTCGATGGATATGATCTAGGGTTAATTAGTTATGCACCAGAGCAGGTACAAATATTATTGAATAATTAAAATTATCTAGTAATTATAAAATCAGTAACATTAAATATTTACTGAAAATATGGAGATGAAAAGAAAGACCAGTTATAAAACTGGTAATATCTTTTATAGAAAATAAAAGAAATGTGATATTACAGGCTATAGAGTTTTAAGCCATTACTTGATCTTTTTAATATTATCATTTTTTACTAATAATGTCAATGTGGATCTGTTCGCCATCTTTTAAAATATGATTTTTAAAATCGGATATTGGTTTTCCATCTGCTGATGCTTTTACTACTTTACCATTAAGATTCATTCCCCAAATGTTGAAAAAATCACCTAATGTGTAGTTTCTTACATCTATTGATCCTATCTTGATCAATCCGCTATTATCATTAGTATATAATGGGGCCATTCCTGGCATCGTCATTCCTGGCATCGGCATTCCTGCCACTCCATATTTATCAAGAGTATGGTTTTTCCATAATGATTCATCTATACCTATTTGACCTGGTACAATAACGGGTTTATGGTCCATTATAATAGTTAAATAAAAGTGATTGTGCATTGCAAAGGGATCTGCTTTGATATTTGATTGAGATTTCATTTTATTATCAGGCGGGGTTGGGCCAAATCCAATGTAAGCATTTATACCTATTGATACAACTATTATAACGCCAATTATTGTGAGTTGTTTATAATTTGATTTTAACCATCTATTAATCATCATGACCATCTTGTCCCACAGATTTATTACCTAATTTTAAAAATAGTGAACCTGTATTAATTACTATTATTTACAATTGGAATCTTGTTTTAAAAATATATCTTTATTTTTTAAAAACGGTATTATAGTATTACAATTCTAAAATAATTATATATATTTATATCCAGTTTATCTTGGGAAATAAAATATTATTGATGCACCTAAAAGAACGATAATTCCACCAATGATTTCATATTTATCAGGTCTTTTTTTATCTATTAATAATCCCCAGATAATTGCCATCGCTACAAATATTCCTCCATATGCTGCGTATACTCTTCCAAAGTTAGATGGCTGGAATGTTGGAATTATTCCATATACAAAGAGTATTAAGCCGCCTATTAATCCAAATACTGTTTTTCTCTTTTCCCTTAACCATTGCCAAACCAAATAACCTCCACCTATTTCTGCAATTGCTGCAACTACAAATAATGTTAATGTAGATATAAAGAGAATAAAATTATAATTAGTTTGAAGAGCTAATACCAACTCTATCGCCTTCTTTTCTTGGATAATAGAATATTATTATAACACCTGTACTGGCAATTACTGCTCCAAATATGTCATACGTATCTGGAAGTATACCTTCAAAAAAGAAACCCCAAAACAACGCCATTACAATGAATATTCCTCCATATGCTGCGTATATTCTATGAAAATATGATTTTTGAAATGTTGGAATTATTCCATATACAAAGAGTATTAATCCACCAAATGCACCAAAAATCCAACTATGATCTTCTCTTAACCATTGCCAAACCAAATAACCTCCACCTATTTCACATAGACCCGCAAGAAAGAAGAAAAATAATGAGTACAAAATCTCTTTATATTTTATTATCAGATATTATAAATTAAAAATACTTTTATAAATTATTAATTGGACCATTTTTTCATCCATTGTAACAGGTAAATGATAGATTCTGCTAATTCTTGTCCTTTGCTTGTTAATCTATATTCAACCTGGGGAGGAATTTCATTGTATGCTTGTCTGTGTAAAATCCCATTTCTTTCCAATTCTTTTAATCTTATTGCAAGTGTTTTACTACTGAATCCTTTCATTGAATTTTTAAACTTTAGATATCTGACTGGATTGGAAGAACAACATAAAGGTATTAAAATTTCAAAAGCTCCTCTTTTTGTTATTAGTTGTCTTAATTGCGATGTTTCTTTCATCAAGTCTTCAACATTATATCCTTGAAAATTGCAAGTTTCACTCCCTTGAATTACAGGTAGTTCAGAAAATTTATCTCTGGAATTATTTTTTTTCTTTTCCCAAATTGTATTATCCGTTTGTTTCTTTAAATTCACTTACTTTACCTGATTACTCTTGTCAATTTAAATAGTTTCTTTTGTAAACTTTCAATATATGGAAAAGGAGTTAAAGATTAAGGAAAAAATTAAAGAGCGATATAGCAAAATAGCCTTGGTTAGAAATTCTGATTCTTGTTACCTGCCTTCAGAATGTTGTAGTACCGAAACTCCTGAATCTCCAATACTCTCTACAAAGTCAATTGGTTGTAATTTGCAAGAACTATCATCGATACCTGATTCATCTATTCTTGGTGTAGGATGCGGCAACCCAACAAAGTTTGCTCATATAAAAGAGGGTGATACGGTTGTTGATTTGGGTTCAGGGGCCGGCATTGATGTATTCTTGGCTGCCAATATTGTTAAGGAAAAAGGAAGGTCATAGGAATAGATATGACCGATAAAATGATAGAAAAAGCAAAAGATAATGCCAAAAAGCATGGCTATACAAGTGTAGAGTTTAGACAAGGAGACATTGAAAAAAGAATACCGGCTGATGAGAACAGTGTAGACGTTGTTATAAGTAATTGTGTTATCAATCTTACATCTGATAAAGTAAATACATTCAAAGAAATTTATCGAATTCTAAAACCAAATGGAATTGGAAGAATGGTAATCTCTGACCTGGTTACAGATAGAGAAGTAACTGAGGTAAATTCAATAAATGTTGAAAAGTGGTGCAGCTTTATCATCGATGGTGCACTAAAAAAAGAAAATTATATCGATAGTATGAGGAAAGCTGGATTTACGGATGTTAAAGTGTTGGATGAAAAACCATACATGGAAATGAAAAGCGATGATGGTAGAAAAATTACCGGTTTGATGATAAAGGCCATTAAAGAATAATAATCAAAGATTATATTAATAAAATGAAACTTTCATTTAAAAGCAAGCTAAAAAGCAAAACAAAAAAGATAATTCTTTTTGTATGTGTTGAGAATGCAGGACGAAGTCAAATGGCAGAGGCCTTTTTTAGAAAATATGCACCTGATAGTTATGATGCTGTAAGTGCAGGAACGCACCATAAATCTCAAATTAATCCTCTAGCTGTTGAGGCAATGAAAGAAGTTGGTATGGATATTAGCAATCAAAAACCAAAAGAAATGACCGAGGACATGATAAGAAATGCAACAAAAATAATCAATATGGGATGCATGGATAAGAATTTTTGCCCTACATTATTTATTCATAAAGTAGTAGATTGGAATATAGAGGACCCAAAGGACAAACCACTTGAAAAAGTAAGAGCGATAAGGGATGAGATTAATGACAGAATAAAGAAAGCAATAGAAAATATTGATTATGAAGAGAGAGAAATAAAACGTAATTAAATTATCCGATTTATTATATCGTTATGATAAAAAATGTTTTTAAACTAACAAAAGAAAAAATATGTTTAAAGAAGCCAAAAATCTTGTTACAATAATAAAAGATAACCTTACTTTAAATCAAAAAAAGTTTATTGCTGAAGTTATTGGGACATTTATTGTAGTAGTATTGGCTACCGGGTCTGTGGTAATTAATGCTAGACTAAATGGGGTGCTAGGCATTCCTTTTATTGCATTCGCACCTTTTGTAGGCATTGCAATAGGTGTGTACTTGTTTGGCAAAATTTCAATGGCGCACTTTAATCCTGCAGTAACTTTGGGTTTTCTCATAACAAAACACATAACGAAAAGACAATTGATCCTTTATCTTATTGCAGAGATAACAGGTGCATTACTTGGAAGCTTGTTTGTAAAATATTTTATAGGAACGCAGGCATCTTTAGGTGTTAATTCTCCAAATTATGCTTATCCTTTACCTTTGATATTTGCTGTAGAAGTTCTAGCCTCTGCTTTATTGATGGCTGTAATCTTGGTAGTAGTATATACAAAGGGCTTGAGAGGCTTTAGTGGAATAGCAATTGGTGTTATTGTTGGATTTGACATTTTCTTTTTAGCATTTATATCTGGTGTATCGATGAATCCTGCGCGTTCATTAGTATCTGCTTTATTGTCAGGAGTAATAGGAAATCTATGGCTTTACTGGACTGCCACATTTGTTGGAACATCTATAATTGCATTTATTTTTAAGAAAAAATTTTTAGATAGCAATAAAAAATAATTGTGATATGATACCTTATATCTTTCATTCACTTAAAACCTTGAGTTGGATAAACCAACCAGTACATTATATACCACTAAATAAACTCGTAATTAATGTCAACATATAACGAAACTATTGTTCACAATCAAGAAACTTCCAAAATAGCAATTGGTTTTTTAGCAGCCATCGTTGTTTTTGGTCTTTTTGTGGTGGGTTATGACCAAGGTCATATTTTCAGTCTAGTACAAGGTAGCGATGCATTCAATATAAAATATCTGCATGAATTTACACATGATATGAGACACGCATCTGGATTTCCTTGTCATTAAATAGTATTGACTTTAGAGTCAATTAAGTAAGTAAGGAGTCAATTGTTGATGAAATCAAAAACATTTATTTTTATTTCTATTTTTTCGGGAGCAATATCTGGTATAATTTTAGCTGGTATGAACCTGCTTGTTGTTGAACCGTTTATTGACAAGGCTATAGGTATTGAAACTGATAAAGCAATTGCATCAGGTAAGCATGTAGATTTGAATGAACAAAATTCATATAGAATATGGCAAAAGTCTGGTAGTATTGTTGCAGGTTCTATATTAGGAATGGCATATGGCTCTCTTTTGGGTATAGTTTATGCTTTTAGCAGAAAATTCCTTCCATTTTCTAACGACGATAGAAAAAAGGCTATTTTCTTATCAATTGTTATATATGCAGTTTTGTTTGTTATTCCTTTTCTTAAATATCCTGGAAATCCACCATCTGTCGGAAATCCGGCGACTATATATTTAAGAGAAAGTTTGTTTCTTGGATATTTGGCAGTATCTACCATAACTACTTTAAGTCTTGGTATTCTATTTTACAAATTTAGACAGGTCAAACACATTTCTATAATAATGCCACTCGTTTATGCTGTAGTAATTTCTAGCGCATTTGTTTTGTTTCCATCCAACCATGATAAAATATCCATACCAATGAATTTGGTAAACTCCTTTAGAATAGTCACTGCATTAACTCAATTGGGTTTTTGGATAGTATTAGGTATCATCTTTGGACTACTTTGGAATAAATACAAACCTAATGAACCATCTAGAATAACTCTATCTTAACTTTATAATCAACTTTTTTTTATTTTTCACAATTTTTTAAATTATATATACTACTTTAACTATTCTTGCAAATTAGATAAATTCCAGGTATTATTATAAAAACTGACAATACCAATCTCCATGATTCAATATTTTCTTTTAAGAATATTAAAGCAAATACAATACCAAATATGGATGAAGTTGAAAAAATCATTACTGATTTTACCGTTCCAATTTCTTTCATTCCTTTTAAAAAGAGAAAAAGAGAACCGGCAAATCCACCTAGACTCAAAAAGAGTAAATTGGGAATTTGGAATGCATTAATTGCTAACGAAATATTAAATATGGATACCAATCCAAATGATAAAACTCCACCGATTAGAGATTTTATCTGTATTATTTTGGTTATAGGAATTTCTTTATCTAAAATTAACCTACTAATGTTATTATCCAAAGCCCAAAAGATTGTTGCACCAATTATAAACATGTTTCCGATAAAATTATTATTGTTTTGGGATAAATCAAAAGTACCTATTCGTAGATTAAGAATTAATAACCCAATGAAAATTAATATAATTCCAATATATGCTGTTTTTCCAGGCTTTTCCTTTACTATAGTAACAGCAAGTAAAATAGAAAAAAGAAATTCTGCATTAATTAATAATGATGCTATAGAGGCATTAGTTAATTTCAAACCATAAAAAAACAATATAGGTCCAATAACTGCTCCACATACAGAGGTAAGAAAAATTAATTTTAAACTATGTATATTTACTATAATGTTATTTCTGGATATTTTAACAATTATTGTTAAAACAACACCTATAATCAAATAAATTAATGATGATAATAGTATTGGATTGATGCTATTTAGAGATGGTTTTGCTATCGCCGATATAGAACCGTATAAAATAGCCGAGAAAATAACCGTTAGGTAAGCACTCTTCAATTACATTTTACTACACTAACAACAATATTATTAATACTACCCCCTAGAGTAGGGATAACCATAGGCATATTTATTAAATGCAATTATTAATTTTTATGACTCATCACAAAAATCCTGAATTAAAAAGAAGGCTTGCTAGTATTGAAGGTCATGTTAAAGCTATCAATAGAATGGTTGATGAAGAGAGGGGGTATCCTGAAATAGTACAACAAATTTCTGCCGTTCGCTCTGCATTAGATGGAGTAACAGAAGTTATAGTCCGAGATTTACTTGAATATTATGTAAGTAAAACTACGGATACCGTGGGAAAAGAAATTGCGATAGAAATCAAAGATACAGTATCAAGAATTTTATAAGTTAAATATTAAAATTAATATCAGAATCACCCTTGATACTTGTACACCAACGACTGGATCCTAAGGATATTCGATTACATTTAATCTATTGGAAAAAGTTTTACCATTATCTAAAGATATAGCCATTACAATATACATCCGATTTCTTTGATAAAAAACCCAACATCACGTTTTTATATCAGCAGACATTTACAATATCATTGTATTTCACGATAAAGGGAATGCTTACAAATATCGAGAATCAATCACTATCCGCTCATACTGTAAAAGCATTTGATAAAGAACCTATTTTTGATATTTTAGGAGATGAACATTTAGGTGAATCTATAACTCTTGATGATGGAACATTTAGAATTGATCTTACAAAAGAAAGTTTTAAAAAACCATTGGAGTTTTGGGAACATAACAATAATCAACCCAAATTATATTTCAAAGTTTTTGATCCTGAAGGAAATTTCATTTATGAAACGTCCGTTATTAACACACCTTTTTTACCATTTAATAATCCAAATGAAACAATTCAATGTGACGCTATTGTAGTTGGATCTGGATTTGGAGGGACAATTATAACATCATCGCTTGTAAATAAATTTGTAGCAGAAGATAAGACCTTGCCTGATCAAGATAAGCGAAAAATAGTACTATTAGAACGGGGCCAGTGGTGGGTAAGTCATGAATTGCCTTCAAGTTCTGGAGCTGATGAATTTAAAAAGGATCCGCCTACTTCAGGAAAAGGAATGAGAGAATATTTAGAAGCAAATGATATACCATATCGAACATGGGCATATCCAGACAATGTAAACGGATTAAGCCAGTTTCTAAATAGTACTCGTATAATTGATAGGCGAGGTTTATATGATTATAGGATTTCTAAAAAGGTTCATACTATTGCAGGAAGCGGAATAGGTGGTGGTTCACTCGTTTATACAAATGTTACTGAAGAACCAGATGAAAACGTGATAGACTCTTGGGATTCCCTATTAAATTTAGGAATCAATTACAATAATCTATCACCTTATTTTGATATGGCAAGAGCATTTATAGGAGTTAACAAGATTGCCACGACAGCTGCAATGGGCAATAGCAAACTTTTAAAAACCGCTGCATTTCAAGAAGCTGCTGAAAAAATAAGGAAACAAACTCCAAAAATTGTAAAAAATAAATCAACTTTTGATCCAAATAATCCAGACCAAAAAGATCTTGTTGAAGATATCTTTGCAGCCAATCTGGCCATAACCGATATTCCCTATCGAAAAGATGAGAAAACGCTTTTCCAAAATAAAAATCCATATTTATCTATTTTAAATTCAATTCAAACGGATTCAAATATGCAGAAGAAATTAGCATCTTTTTTAAAAAAGTATTCTGCAGAACAAAATGTATGTGAACGCCAAGGTCGATGTGCCCTAGGCTGTATTCCAGGTGCACGTCATACATTCAGTAAAAAAATATTTGATATAATTAAAGACCAAGATAAAGCAAAACAATTTGAAGTGCGGCCATTATGTGAGGTTTATGATATAGAACCACTATTACCAAACAACAATACGGATTCATACAATTATAAAATTTATCATACTGACTATAGTGCAAGAGACTGGAAACAAGCACATTTCAACTGGACGCATGGACCAGATTCATTTAACCTTGATATTAAAATATTTAGAACAATTGATGATGGAAAGAAAAAAACAATACAATAGATCTCTTGCATAATTAGAAACAATCTATATTTTCTGATACGATAGGTATTCCGTTTCTATAAACACTGGTTCATTATTCTATAATTTATCAGACCTGCGACTATGTCTGATATCTTGTTATACTTTCTCAATTTGTTTCTAAATACATCATTCAGTATCCTATACTTTTTCAATCTGCAGATGGTGTGTTCCACTACTATTCTCTTTTTAGAATGAATTTTGTTATACTCTTTTTCTTCTTGGGATAGATCTTGGTTTCTTTTCTTTTTATATGGTAATGCTGATAGTTGTTCTGGGAAATCTTTTTCTACACCAAGATATCCTAGATCAACTACATTAACAACCTCTTTGGGATGACCTTATGATTATTCTTGTATATGTCATAATCATGTTTTCTCCCTTTTTTATGACGTATTTTATGAAGTATATAACCACAATTGTTAACCATAAGCTGATTCTTTACAATAGTATGTCTTTTCTTCTTGCCTGAATAATACATCTTTCTTTTATTCTTATCCGCAGGTCTTGGTATCTGTTGTTCAGTGCAATCTACAAAAGCCATAAGACCTGGAAAATATTTCTCTACTTCTTCGGGCGTTTTTAACCTTTTTGTTAAGAGCAATGTTAATGATGTGCTATATCTTCTTGTAAAATAGTTGTGTTTGTTTACTATCACAACACCTATAGCTTGCCACTCTTAACTATTGTTATGAGGGATACATTCCTCAGAATGCTTACCACTGATGAAAAGAATCTTTTACACTTGATGCTTGAAGATAAAGAATCAGGATATAGAGCCAAGATAATCCTGCTGCTCAAAGATGAAGGATATACAGTACCGCACAGATAAGAAAAATTACCAACCATCATGATAACAACATAAGAAAATGGATACACCATCGATTCAACGAAAAAGGAATTGACGATGGTATCATATCAAAAAAGCACAGTCATAAACAGCACAAGTTTGATAAGGATATAGAGAAAAAGATTGTTGATATAGCACCTTCAAATCCAAGATCTTATGGCTTGAGGTTCTCTACATGGTCATTACGTGTACTAGCAGGCTTTCTTATGCATGACCTAAATACTATCGATAGAATAAGTCATCATTCAGAGATAAGGAATATTCTTTTAAAGCATAAAATAAAATGGAATATTTAAATATTTTATCAAATAAAAGCAATGATCCTGCAGAATACCATTTGAAAAAAAGTATATTCAATATCTAAGGTACAATACACCTTCAGATCCTGTACTTTTATATGTAGATGAGAAAGGGCCAATAACAGCAAAGACCCATGGTGGTTCGTCATGGTCATCAACACAGGTAAAGATAGAGAAGGCTCAAAAGATAAGAGGACTTTTAAATGTGTTTGGAGCGTATGACCACACAAATGATAAGATGCATGTACATTGTTATAGAAATAAGACCGGGAAAGAAACAGTTTATCGATTTTCTAAAAAGAGTAGATAGAAGGTATGATGACAAAGATATTCAAAATATCTTTGTTGTACTTGATAACCTTTCAGCACACAAATCAAAGATGGTAAAGGAAGAAATATCCAAATGTTGTCCAAGAATAAAATTAGTATTCTTACCGGTAAGATCTCCGGAACTCAACTTAATAGAAGTAAGATGGTCATGGTTACAAAGGCAGACAGCAATTAACAATTCTACATTCAAAGATGAACAAGAAATAGGA
>JBDUES010000062.1:0-23656 GCA_040297625.1 Candidatus Nitrosocosmicus sp.
TTGTTTAGATTCGTTGATTTCTAAAACTTTGAATATGAATTAAAAAATATAACAATAATTTTGTTGATGAAAACAAGCACTGTTAGTTTACAGAAGAGTATACAACCTTCTTTACATAACTGTTAACTTAAGAAAAAGCCTATATCTTAAAGACGATCTATCTCATTTGTGAATACTAGAAACAGGACCCCTGCAAAGTATATCGGATATGGATTGTATTTGTACTTTCTAGGGCTACCCTTTAGAAATACTGCAAAAGCATTATCTTTTTTACAGATAGTTAAAAGAAGTCATGCTTCTATTTGGAAATGGATACAGAAATACAAACCAAATAAGTTATCTATGAAAAGCATGCCAAATTCAAGAATATGTTATTGATGAAACTATTATCAAAGTTGGCTCTCAATACATATGGCTTTGGGTTGCTATCGAACAAAAAGATAAAGAAATTCTTGAAATAAACATATCCAAAGAACGAAACATGTTCGTCGCAGAGCGATTTCTTTCACACGTTGTGGAAAAATATGGTTCTCATTCCCATATCAACCGATGGAGGCACCTGGTACCCACAAGCCTGTAAATTCTTGAAATTGGAACATCATATTCATTTTTTGTATACAAGAATGAGAAAAGTATCATTGAAAGAACGATGCAATACATCAAAGATAGAACAGAAAATTTGATGATTACTTTCCATGTAGAATAGAATGAATAAAAGCAATTCCAAGTAGCCATACTATACCAAATAGCATAAATATACAAACTACACTTTTTTTCATCTGTTTATTTTTAATAAATACTTATAGATAGGATGATTCCATTATTCGTCATTCATTTGACCTTTACCAGAGAATTGTTTGAAAAGATCTATAGATATTAACTGGATGTGAAAACAAAGGGAAGAAAGAATACTACTCGTTCTCAGTGTTATATCATGGTATGATTGCAGTAAAGGTGGCCAGAGATCTCCACAAAAGTAAAGATTGGGCCTGTGAATGGCTAAAAAGATATCATATAGATGGTATAGATGGATTGAAAAATCGACATAAAAGCGACAGACCACCAACAGTCGAACTATTTGGAGGGGTCAGTTACATGATAAAAAAAGAACTAAAAGAAAACAATTACGGCTGGTCCACAAAACAGGTGGAAGAACTAATTGTAAATGAAAGTGAAATAAAATATCACTACACCCATATATACCGCATCCTTCGTTAATGGGGTTTCAAACAAAAGTACCAAGAAAAGTACATGTTAATACCGCATCCCTAGAGGAAAAGAGCGATTTCAAAAAAAGGTCGCCCAAATATTTGTGGATAAGCACATCCAACAACAACAACAACAACAAGAAGGATTTACGGTAGTATCACTGGACGAATCGTATTTCTTTTATGATTCTCTGGTAAGACGGGGTGTTTGGATTGAAGAAAACCATAGGCCAGTAGTCAGAGTAACAGGCTCGCAACAAACATTCATGCATTTTTAGTGCCTTAAGCATGGAAGGAAAACAACTATTCAGATAGTACGATAAATTCAACGGCGATACATTACTAGAGGTCTTAACGATAATTCACGATAAATTTCCAAAATGTTATCTATTCATGGATAAAGCATCGCCTCATTACACATCCAAGAAGGTTAGAACGTATTTTTAGGAAAACAAAGATATTCTAATCCCTGTATATCGTCCAACTGCATCAAATAACCAGAATTTATGGTAATGGAAGAGATATGGAACATCTCCAAACTAGATCTACTTGTCCTAAAATACTATTCATCATTTGCAGATTTGAAAAACAAGATATCCATCTATTTTAGAACAAAAAGATTCAATCTTGATATGAAGAACTATTTGTTAAGAGATATTAGGTAATATATGATATTGATGTACTATAATAAACTGCATTTTTTATATCAGCATTATCTTGTTCCGACAAATTCCTAAATTTGTTCCATACCTTATGATGCAAGATAAATATATTCTATTTTTTAAAATATAATGGTGAACTCCCCTAATTTAGTACAATCTAAAAACTCTTGTGTTCCTTCAGGTGTTACAAAACCTGAATACATCTTTTTAAGTATCAATTTTTTAATTATATAACTTTTCACAAGATTTATAAGAACCTCCTTATAATAAGGAAAAAATTATTATAATTTTTCTAATTCAATTGTAAAATCAACAGGGTTTAATCCAATTCCGCAGGATGTGCATCTGTAATTTGTAAATCTAAGTACATCTTTAATAGGCTTGAGGTTTATCATATGTTTTATTTTAGTTCCACATTTATCACAATAAATTTCTATTATAGGGCATGACATTTCAATTCTATTATATCAATCACAATAAATTAGAATAAAGTTAATTAAATTTGACATAAAAATAAAATAAAATAAAATAAAATACTACAACTAGATTATTATAAACCAATTACCATTAATATCAATACAATAAACTATTCAAATTTAGAGAAAAATTATTACATTTTGTTAGTGTATATTTGTTATTTGGTTTAGATAGAGAAAAGGATTAAAGGAAATAATAAATATCTAGTTAATTTTTTTTTAAATATGCCAATAGACCCGGTATGCGGAATTGAATTAGACAAAGAACTAGCCACAACTTTTGAACACAATAGTAAGACTTTTTTCTTTTGTTGCGAAGGTTGTAAAAAATTATTTGAAAAGAAACCCAAGAAATATGCAAAATAAAAAATAATTTAAGATACTCAACAACTGGTAATAATAAAATGAAAACAGCAGTACTTGATAATAAAATTGTAAAAATAGTAAATACCGCGTTACCGAAAGTAGATAAAAATGACGTGCTAGTTAAAATGAAGTCCTGTGGAATATGTGGATCCGACTTAGAAAAAGTATTTGGCCGATATGGAATGAACTCGTCGAGAATAGGTCATGAACCTGCAGGGGAGATAATTGAAATTGGAGAAAGTGTGAAAAATTTTAGAATAAAAGACAGAGTTTTTATTCATCATCATGTGCCATGCAATTGCTGTTATTATTGTTATAATGAAGATTTTACAATGTGTGAAAAATATCAATCAAGTAATATAGAGCCATCTGGCTTATCCGAGTTTATTTTAGTACCAGAATGGAATGTTTTAAGAGGGGGTCTTGTAAAATTACCAGATAATATCAATTTCAGTCAAGCTGCTTTGATAGAGCCCATTGCGTGTTGTATTCGATCATTGAATAAATTAAACATGAAAAAAGCAGATAAAATTGCAATTTTTGGAGCAGGGCCTACTGGTTTAATCCATATGATTTTAGCCAAACATTTTGGTGCGTCTAAAATAATTTTACTTGATATTAATGAATTTAGATTAAACTTTGCAAAGAATATCGATCCTACTATAATTACAATTAATCTAAAAAACAATAATGATAATAACGAATTTGATAAGAGGATATTTTCAAAGGTTGATAATATTGGAGTAGACATTTCGATAATTTCCACTAACAATCTAGACGCGTTAGTTCAATCATTAAAAATTACTCGTAAAGGTGGAACCATATCTCTTTTTGGAGTACCATCCAAAGATTCTGATTTAAAAATTGATTTTAATTTATTATATTCAAAAGAATTGAAAATTATTCCAAGTTATGCAACTACCGAAAAAGAGATACATCAAACAATAACCTTATTAACAAATAATATTCTAGATATAGAGCCTTTAATAACTCATAAATTCGTTTTAAATAATTCATTTGAAGCTTTAAAATATGCACATACAGCTAAAGATGCGATGAAAATAATTATAACATCATCAGATTGATTATCAAAGTTTTATAATATCTAAAGAAAGACAATAGTGGTGAACTAAATGGATTGGGGAATGAAAAATAGATTTTCAAAAATAATTAGACCTGAAGACGGACGCTGTGTGATGTTGGCAGTAGATCATGGTTATTTTCTTGGACCCACCGAAAAGCTTGAAAATCCAAAGGAGACGATAAAGCCCTTATTTCCTCATGCGGATTCCTTAATGCTTACAAGAGGTATTTTAAGAACATCAGTTCCTCCTGAAAGCAATGTACCTATTGTTTTAAGAGTTTCAGGTGGGTCAAGTATTATTGGAGAAGATTTATCCAAGGAAACAATCGTTACATCCATAGAGGAAGCAATCAAATTAAATGCATCATGTCTAGCTTTGTCCATTTTTGTAGGGAGTAAGTATGAGTCTCAAACCCTAACTAATTTATCCAAATTAGTAGATGATGGTGAGAAATATGAAATACCCATTTTAGCCGTAACAGCTGTTGGAAAAGAAATGGCTAGAGATGCAAGGTATTTAGGATTAGCCTGCCGAATTGCATCTGAGCTTGGAGCACATGTAGTAAAGACATATTATTGTAAAGATTTTACAAAAGTAGTGGAAAGTTGTCCAATCCCAATAATTATCGCAGGAGGCAAAAAGACCTCTGAAAAAGATGCGCTGCAATTGACTTTTGATGCTATAAATGATGGCGCATCAGGCGTAGATATGGGAAGAAACATTTGGCAATCAGACCAGCCTATTGCAATGATTAAAGCAGTAAAATCAATTGTACATCAGAATTACAATTTTTCAGAAGCATATGATTTATTTTTAACAGAATCCAAAGCAAAATGCAAAATGCAAAATGCATTTTGAAAACAAATTAAAAGCAAAAAGCAATGACAGTTAAATAAGGTAAAATTTCAAATTTTATTTAATAACTAATTATTTTTCAAGGCTTTGTATAGTTAGAAAAAAAATTTCTTATTTTAAATATTTCAACTATGTAGTCATACAAATTTTTATTGAACAGGTTTATATATATTTGTGTTCAATATAATAAAATTTATTTCACATAATTAGAAAAACTAAATAAATTAAATTAAAAATACTCATTAAAATCCTTAACTGTACAAAGCCATTTTTAATAAGATTTATAAATTAAATTTGATATATGCATTAAATAGTGTTGAAAAGCCAAATTAATTGTAATGTAACAATAAATATCTCATTTTTATTTAAAAGTTTTTTACTTTTATAAATTTTAAATATTTTAATCAGGAGTTGTTTTGATAATCAATGAGTGAAATATCCGGCGCAACTGCATTATTAACTGCCTTAGAAAAAGAAAAGGTAGAGTATATTTTTGGTCTTCCAGGGGGTGCCAATCTTCCAATTTATGATGCTCTAGTTGATTCTAAAATAAGACATATTTTGGTTAGACACGAACAATCTGCAGCACATATGGCGGATGGATATGCAAGGATAAAAAGAAAAGCGGGTGTGTGTTTTGCCACCTCAGGACCCGGTGCTACTAATCTTGTAACAGGAATTGCTACGGCTTATTCAGACTCTTCTCCAATAGTAGCGGTAACAGGTCAAGTAGCATTACCAATGATAGGAAAAGATGCTTTTCAAGAAATTGACATCATTGGAATAACTAACCCTTGTACAAAATATGCTTTTCAACCAAGACATGCTTCTGAAATCCCAGAAGCTGTAAAAAAATCATTTTATATTGCTGAAAGTGGTAGACCTGGTCCTGTCTTAATTGATATTCCAAAAGATGTACAACAACAAGTAACAAAAGTAGACTTTCCAGAATACATAAAGGTTAGAGGATACAACCCAGTTTTAGATCCAGATTTATCTGAAATAAATAAAGTTTGTGAAATGTTACTTAAAGCCGAAAGGCCCATAATTATGGCAGGAGGCGGGGTAATTCTTTCAGGTGCTTTTTCTGAATTGCAAACATTGGCAGAATTGCTGTCAATTCCTGTTGTTTCAACATTTAAAGGTAAGGGTGCTTTTCCCGAAAATCATCAGTTAGCTTTAGGACCAATAGGTATGCATGGACATGCCGAGGCAAATAGAATGATACTTGAGGCAGATTGTATACTAGCAATTGGAGCAAGGTTTTCCGATAGAACTATAGGAAGGTTTGATGAATTTGGTAAAGATATAAATGTAATTCATTTTGATATAGATCCCGCCGAAATAGGTAAAAATAAATCCGTAAATGCGGCAGTAATTGGGGATGTAAAATCATCATTAAGAACATTAATTAAAATGATACCAAAAACTTTTAAATCAAATGAAGAAATTTCTAAACAATGGTTAAACAGGAAAAAAGAATTAGTAGCCTATTATGTTGATACCATTAAAGATTATTCAAGAGAAATTACAGCTAAAAAATCTTTAAAAAAATTAAGAGAAATATTGCCATCAGATGGAATAGTCACAACAGAAGTCGGTCAATGCCAGATGTGGGCATCATTACATTTTGATGTTATATCACCTGGAACATTCTTTAGTTCCACCGGATTAGGAACTATGGGTTTTGGGTTCCCCGCATCGATTGGAGCAAAAGCAGCCAGAAATAGTGTTCCTGTAGTAGACATTGCAGGAGATGGTTCATTTAACATGACAGAAAATTCACTGGCAGTTTCAGTATTAGAAAACCTTCCAGTAATTGTTTTTATACTTAACAACTATATGTTGGGAATGGTAGCCCAATGGCAGCGTACTTTTTATAATAGAAGATATAGTGGAGTTCATTTAAAAAACTGTCCTGATTATTGCAAAATAGCAGAAGCCTATGGAGCTCAGGGTTTTCGTGTTCAATCAATGGACGAATTAGAAAAAGCAATAAAAACTGCTGTAAATTCAGATGTAGCTACAGTAATTGATATTCCCATCGATCCTAATGAAGATGTATATCCATTTGTTGCGCCCGGGACAGGATTAAAAGATATGGTTACAGGAGCTTGAGGTTAAATGGATAATAAATCTATTTTTCTAAATAATAGTGATGAGATCTTGTATATTTTATCCGTAATTGTAGAAAATAAACCTGGAGTATTATTCAGAATTACTAATCTATTTAGATCAAGAAATTTTAACATCGAGAGTATCACTGTTGGAATTACTGAAAAACCTGATTTATCTAGAATGACTATAACTACCAAATCAGATGTCAAAGTGTTAGAGCAATTAGTAAAACAATTACGAAAAACTATAGATGTAATTCAAGTTAATGTATTGGACAAAGAAAATGCGGTATATAGAGAATTAGCATTGATAAAAATGAATGCAAAAGATCCTACAACAAGAATCGAAATAGCCAACTTTGCATCCATATATAGAGGTAATATTATGGATATAAGCAATGAAACTATTACAGTAGAATTAATAGGAACTCCCGATAAAATTGATGCTTTTAAAAATTTAGTATCAAGTTATGGTATAATACAAGTTGCACGAACTGGAGTTTCAGCATTACCAAGAGGTGGAATAAGTGATGAGCTTTAATAATAGAAAAATCAGAATTTTTGATACTACATTAAGGGATGGTGAACAAACCCCAGGAGTCGATGTTTCTCCTGATCAAAAAATAGAGATTGCATTAAAGCTCGATGAGTTGGGAGTGGATGCTATTGAAGCAGGATTTCCTGTAGTTTCTCCTGGAGAGGTAGAAGCGATAAAAAAAATATGTAAATTAGGACTCAAATCTGATATCTGCGGTTTGGCTCGAACCGTAGAAAAAGACATAGACATTGCAATTGATTGTGATTTAAAATATATTCATACTTTTATTGCAACATCTGATATACATTTACAATACAAATTAAAAATGACCAGAGAACAAGTTCTGGAAAAGGCAATATTTGCTGTAGATTACGCAAAAAAACATGGTTTAAAAGTAGAATTTTCTGCAGAAGATGCTACTAGGTCCGACAGACAGTTTCTTAACCAAGTCTTCAAAGCAGTAGCTGATGCAGGTGCAGATAGAATTGACATCCCCGATACAGTAGGGTATTCCACTCCAAATTATATTTCTGAATTGGTAGCTGAAGTAATTAAGGTCACCAAATTACCCGTCAGTGTACATTGTCATGATGATTTTGGTCTTGCAGTTGCAAATTCTATTGCAGGAATTGAAGCAGGAGCATCATGTGCTCATGTCACTATAAACGGATTGGGTGAAAGAGCAGGTAATGCATCCCTAGAAGAATTAGTAATGGCATTACAATGTCTTTATAATTATCAACATAATGTCAATCCAACAATTTTGTATGATGTTTCAAGGTTTGTTTCAAACACCATGGGAATTATTGTTCAACCCAATAAAGCTATTATCGGTGAAAATGCATTTGGTCATGAATCAGGAATTCATACTCATGGAATAATTAACAACCCACTTACCTATGAACCCATAAGCCCTGAATTAGTTGGTAGAAAAAGATGGTTACAGGCGGGAAAACACGCAGGCACTCATGGAATTAAAGCGATATTAGATGAATTTTCAATAAATACTACAGAAGATCAATTAAAACAAATAGTAGATAAACAAAAGACAATAGCTGATTCTGGACAGCCAATAACTACTTCAGATTTACTATCAATAGCATCTGAAGTGATTAAAAATAAAAAATTTGACGAAAAATTCAAACTAAATGAGTTTCATATAGTAACTGGCTTGCATATTATTCCTACAGCAGTTGTAAAGTTAAATATTCATGGCAAAGATTTTATTGCTTCGGATACAGGTGTTGGACCAGTTGATGCAGCACTAAAAGCAATTCAGACCATTGCAAATGAAATAGCTAATATTAAAATCAGAGAATATAAATTAGATTCTATTACAGGAGGTTCAGCTGCTTCGGCAGAAGTCTCGGTTAAAGTTGAGGACAAAGAAGGCAATATTATTTCATCAAGAAAATCTGGCAAAGATATAGTGGTTACATCAGTCCAAGCTGTAATTGATGCGATTAATACAAGTATGTTAAAAAAATTAATTCAAAAAGAAAATTAATTAAATGAATAATATTTCCTTTTCTTTATTACATAATGACAAGATATAAAATTTCGCTGTTAGTTGGTGATGGTATAGGACCTGAACTATCAGAATGTATAAATAAAATAATAGAGAATATTCATGATAAATCATCCTCTCTTAAATTTGAAATAATTAAAGTAGAAGCAGGAGACAGTGCATTATTAAAATACAACTCAGCTTTACCTGAAGAATCATTTAGGAAAATAAAAAATTCGCAGGCATGTTTAAAGTCACCTGTTGGAGAATCTGCTGCAGATGTGGTATTAGTTTTAAGAAAACATTTTGAATTATTTGCAAATATACGACCATCAAAAAATTATCCGAATATTGATTCAATATCAAAAAACGTAGATTTGATAACAGTTAGAGAAAATACAGAGGATCTATATGTAGGATGGGAATTTTCTTCAGATGAAGATACAGTAATTTCTTTAAGGAAAACAAGCAAAAAAGCTTCTCGGAAAATATCAGAATACGGTTTCAAAATAGCAAGTAAAAGAACAAAAAAAAAAATCACAATAGTACATAAATCAAATGTTTTAAGAAAAAGTGATAGGCTTTTTATTGAAACGGCTAAAGAAATAGCAAAAAAATATTCGGAAATAGAGGTAGAGGAAATGTATGTGGATGCATGTTCAATGGAACTCATAAGAAATCCCAACCGATTTGATATAATTTTAACAACAAACCTATTTGGAGACATTCTTTCAGATGAAGCAGCTCAAGTTACTGGAAGTATAGGTTTAGCTCCAGCTGCAAATATTGGAGAGAAATTTGCTTTATTCGAACCTGTTCATGGAGCTGCTTTTGATATTGCCGGTAAAAATATAGCCAATCCCACGTCTTTTATTTTGGCATTGAAAATGATGTTTGAATGGCTTGGAGATAAATATAATGATAAAAATTTAACTTATCAATCAATAAAAATTGAAAAAGCAGTTGACCAACTTTTTATAAATAACATAAAAACAAAAGATATAGGAGGTCGATTATCTACTATCGAATTTAATGACAAATTTATACAATTATTAGATAGAGAGGGATATGCTTGACATCTATACTACTACTACTACCACCACTATTATTATTATTATTATTACTATTGTTTTAATATATCAAGCAAGTCCTTTAAAATTCTTGCAGTAGCTCCCCAAATAATATAATTATCAATTATAAATTTGAACATTTTAAAGTTTTTATTCGAATGATATTCATCTTCGGTTAAAGAGGCCTTTAATTTTTCAACCGGCAAATTTATAATCCGTTCGACTTCCGAATTTGGTTGAAGTTTATCGGAAATTTTATCTTCTAATGCAATAAATGGATATATCAAAATTTTAGAGGTATATGTGTATGTAGGACTAAGGCATCCAATAATTTGTTTTTTGTTTACGGTAATACCTATCTCTTCATGTGTCTCCCTTATCGCAGTATCTATGAAAGATTTATCGGAGGAACAAAATTTTCCTCCGGGAAATGATATTTCCCCTGGGTGATTTTTTAAAAAAAGACTACGCTTGGTTAGTAAAACTGATGGAATCTTATGTGGAAAATGAATAATAACCAATACACTGGAATAAATTTTATTGGAATTAATATATTGAATACCCAGTTCGATAGGGATTTTTAAACTTTTATTATTTAAAATTATATCATGAAAATTTTTGTGGGTTACCAATAATACAAAATATATAATTTATATAATATTTAAAAAACTTTTTTTAGATATAATAAACTCTCTATATTTATTAAATAAAAGATGAAAATTATATATGAATTAAATCCCCCTAAAATTTTTCATGATTCAGTTATCAATATCAATACATTAAATCAGGAGATTGACAAATTTCTTGATAGAACAAGAATAATTTTGAAGTATGTGAATTCTATACATATTACAGATTCGGTTCTAGGGATACCAAGAATTTCCAGCATTCATGGGGCGGCTCTAATTACCGAGAATATAAAAAATGATAAAATGATACTAAGTTGCAGTGTAAGAACAAGAGACAGAAACATTAATTCATTAATCCAATTTACAACTCAATCAATTTTTTTGAGAATAAAAGATTTATTATTCATTATGGGGGATAAACCTCAAATATATGATAAAATTTCTATAAAAATACTTTCAAAACCAACAGATGTGATTACATCCCTCAATACTCTAGGTTACAACAAACTGATAAATTTAAATTTGTCAACGCCCAACAAGATATCGGATTTTAATAATTTTACAAAAAAAACTCAAGCAAATCCAAACGGATTGATAACTCAATCAATTAATTCCCTCCAAGAAGTAAAAGATTTAAAAAGTTTATTAGATCCTCATCCAATAAAATTGATTCCATGTATAATGATTCCATCTGAAAAAAATAAAAAGGCTGCAAAAATGATTGGCCTAGATTGGGAAGAATACAAAGATAATGTTTTAGAACTTATTCATGAAAGTGGAAAACTTGTTGACCAGATTTTAATTACGTCGCCCAATGACTTTAATGAAGGAGTTGAAATATTGAAAAAAATAAAAACATTTTAATCTTTTTTTTCTACTCTTTTTGTTTGAATTATTTCAGTTTTTAATTCATCCAAAACTAATCTAGAATATTCAAACAAATTAGAATCTTCTGATAACCTAGGTCTTCGATAATCAATCACAATCTCCTTTTTTACGGATGCAGGTCTTTTAGTAAAAACTACAACTTTATCACCAAGACAGATTGATTCGGAGATATTATGAGTTACAAAAATTATTGTTTTTCTAGTTTTAGCCCATATCAATTGAAGTTCAACTAACAATAAATCACGGGTTTGAGAATCCAGAGCAGCAAATGGTTCATCCATCAACAAAATATCAGGGTCCATTGATAAAGCACGTGATATGGCAACTCTCTGCTTCATACCTCCTGATAGTTGATAAGTATATGATTTAGCAAATTTGCCCAGGTCCATCATATCGAGATAATGCATCGCGATTTTTCGTCTTTTTTCCTTTTCAACACCCACCATCTTCAATCCAAATTCAACGTTATCAATAACACTTAACCATGGAAATAATGCATTTTCCTGAAAAACCATTATTCGATCGGGTCCGGTTTCAAAAACTGGCCTTCCATTCAATACTAACTCGCCACTTGAAGGCTTTTCCAATCCAGCAATTATATTAAGAAGTGTGGATTTACCACATCCAGAGGGACCAACAAAACAAACAAACTGTCCTTCTTCAATTGACAAATTTACATTATTAACAGCTAAAACTTTATTTTTTTCACCTTTATCGCCATTAAGAGAAAATATTTTAGATATGTTTTTAATTTCTAATTTACTCAATTAAATAAAGGTATTATTCAGTTCAATAATATAACTTATTCATAGAAGAAAAATACCAATGTATTAATCAAAAATCCAAATATAATTAAACAGAATAGCAAGGTTTTAAATTTTTGAATCTTTAGTGTAGTAACCTTTTTTAAGAATTCAATTGGTAATCAAATCATAGATCAAGTTGAAGACAAAAATTGTTTTGGATACTAGTATTATAATAGATGGTGAAATTAGTAAAAAAATTGACCGTAATGAGATTAATGAAAATCATGAAATATTAATTCCCATAGCAGTAATTGATGAATTACAATCACAAGCTTGTAAACAAAAAGAACATGGTATAACAGGACTGTTAGAATTAAAAAAAATCCGAGGAAAAAGTATTGAGAAAAAAATTGATGTCAATTATGTTGGAGAGAAGCCCAGCCTTGCAGAAATAAAATTAGCAAAAAATGGCAGAATAGATTCCATAATAAATGATATAGCAAAGAATGAAAATGCCACATTATTTACGGCAGATTATATTCAACATCTCGTTGCAGATGCTACAGGTATTACAAATGTTCATCAAAAATCAGAGGCTTCAGAAGTGTATAACATTGAGAATTACTTTGATGAAAAATCAATGAGTGTACATTTGATAGAAGGTATTGAACCTTTATCTAAAAAAGGGACTCCCGGAAATTTTTCACTTGAAAAAATTTCAGATGAAATACTGGATAAAACTACACTAAATAAAATAATTAATTTTTTATTTTCAGTAAAAGATAATAAAAAAATTTCAACGATAGAGATTGCTTTTGAAGGATGTTTTGTTATAATGTATAAAAACCTTAGAATTGTGATAACTCAACCACCAATATCAAATAGAATTGAGATAACTGCTGTAAGACCAATAAAAAAACTATCATTAAGTGATTATAATATTGATGATAATTTAATAAAAAGAATATCTGAGGAGGCAGAAGGAATTTTAATTGCAGGTCGGCCTGGTTCAGGTAAAAGTACCTTTGCAAGTAGTATTGCCGAATATTATGTTCTAAATAACAAATTGGTTAAAACATTAGAATCCCCTAGAGATTTACAAGTTCCGGAAAGTGTTGTTCAGTATGGATCTTTTAAAAATGGATATGAAAGGGTTTCTGACCTCCTATTACTTGTTAGACCTGATTTTACTATTTTTGATGAGGTAAGAAAAATTAAAGATTTTGAATTATTTGCTGATTTGAGATTAACAGGAATAGGAATGATTGGGGTAATTCATGCAAGTAAGGCATTAGACGCAATTCAAAGATTTATTGGTAAAATTGAACTTGGCATGATTCCCCATATAATAGATACAGTAATTTTTATTCACGAAGGAAAAATTGGAAAAATTTATGAATTAAATCTTACAGTAAAAGTTCCATCTGGTATGACAGAACAAGATTTAGCTAGGCCTGTAGTAGAAATTAAGGATTTTTTTTCTAAAAAAACTGAATATGAAATCTATTCATACGGAGAAGAGAATGTTATAATTCCTTTAGAAAACATAGGGAAAAAATTAGATAGCCATAATAAAATAAACAAGTTAGCAGAGTCAAAAATAAAGGAAGTAATTAAAAGATTTGATCCTCAAGCAGAAATTAATATTATATCAAATGACAGAGTGAGAATTCTTGTTAATAAAGAAGTTATTCCAAAAATAATAGGTAGAGGAGGCAGCACAATTTCAGAAATTGAAAAGTTATTAGGAATTAAGATTGATGTAGAAGCGAAAATTCTAACAATTGGTGACGAAATGCAATTTAGTGTATCAGAATCAGGAGCACATATTTATTTTATAGTTGATGAGAATTTAATAGGAAAAAAAATAAATTTATTTTTAAATGATGAATTGCTTTTAAGTAATCTAATAGGAAAAAAGGCAAGACTAAAATTAGATAAAAAATCCGAATCAGGGAGAAAAATTTTGAATACTATTTTGAGTAATAATCTAGACGAAATAAAAATTTTTGAAATAAAGTAATAAATAAATTTAAAAAGAAATCTTTGGAGAATAAAAACCAAATATTTCTTTAAATCCGTTACTTATTTCACCTAATGTTACTTTGTTTTTTACTGCAGAAATAATAAAGGGCATAAGATTAACTTCTGGTTTTTCTGCAGAAGAAATAAGATCAGAAATAGAATGTTGAACTTTTATGTTATCTCGAGAACTTTTAAATTCTTTTAATTTATCTATTTGTTTTTTTTCAAGAAGATGATCAATAACATTTAGTTTAGGTTCAACATTTTTAGAATCTTTAAATTTGTTCACCCCTACTATGACTCTTTTATTTTCATCGATTTCTTTTTTTAATTCATATGCATTTTTTCTAATCTCTTCCTGGAAAAAGTTACTTTCGATAGCTGCTAATGAACCACCCATTCTTTCAATTTTATCAAGATAAGAATTTACTTTTTCAATTATTTGTTCGGTTAAATATTCAATATAATAGGAACCCGCCAAAGGATCTACAGTTTTAGTAACGCCTGTTTCAGATGCTAGAATTTGCTGAGTACGTAAAGCGATTTTAACTGATTCTTCAGTTGGTAATGCCAAGGCTTCATCACGGGAATTTGTATGTAGAGATTGACACCCACCCAAAACAGCAGCTAATGCCTCAGTAGTCACCCTAACTACATTATTATCAACTTGCTGAGCAGTCAATGATTCACCACTTGTTTGAACATGAAATCTCAAATGCAAAGATTTTGGATCTTTGGCATTAAATTTTTCTTTAAGGATTTTTGAATAAATAATTCTTGCTGCTCTGAACTTTGCAATTTCTTCAAAAAACTCCATGGTACAACAAAAGAAAAATGAAAGTCTAGGAGCAAATTCATCTATTAAAAGTCCTTTGCTAATACATGTATTTATATATTCTATTGCATTTGCAAAAGTGAATGCAAGCTCCTGTACTGCATTAGAACCAGCTTCCCTAATATGATAACCTGAAATACTTATTGGGTACCATTGGGGAACATGGATAGAACAGTACTGTATCATGTCACCAATTAGCCTCAATGATGGTTTTGGTGGATAAATATAGGTATTTCTTGCAATATATTCTTTTAATATATCATTCTGAGTTGTTCCTCTTATTTGAGATGGAGATATCCCTTGAGATTCTGCTGCAGAAATATATAAAGAAAGAAGTATAGACGCAGTAGAATTTATGGTCATTGAAGTACTTACTTTATCTAGAGGGATATCTTTAAAGCAGGTAAGCATATCTGCAATAGAACTTATAGGAACTCCTGTTCTACCCACTTCACCTTCAGATTGTGGATCATCAGAATCTCTACCAGTTTGAGTTGGTAAATCAAATGCTAATGATAATCCGGTTTGACCATGATCTAACAAAAATTTAAATCTATTATTAGTTTCATCCGCGCTACCAAATCCACTATACTGCCTCATAGTCCAAAGACGCTCCCTAAACATTGTAGGATAAACGCCTCTCAAAAAAGGATAGGTACCTGGGTCAGATTCATCTACATTCTTTATGTCTTTTTTAGAAAAAAATTGTTTTACAGGAATACCGGAGTCGGTTTTAATGGTATTGTCGCTCATATATTATACATATTATTTATTTGAAAATATTAATAAAGATAATTCTTCTGATGCAGTATAAGGATCTTTAATTTTATTTAACAACGAATCAAGTAATTCATCAATTTCATGACTTTTTATTATAAAAACTTTTAATGTTTTTTGTTTAACATTTTCTAAAACCATTTCTTTTAATTCATCAACCAGAACTTGTTTTTGTTTTTGTTTTTGTTTTAAGATCCATTCATTATTTTTAATAATGGTATCTACATTAAAGCACAGATCTTGTAGTCCTTCACCCATTTTTGCCGAAATTTTAACAACCAATGGTTTTCTAGGAGTTTCACCAATTAATTCCAGCAGAGAATAATAAAGAGTTCCGGAACCCTCTATATCCGATTTATTAACAATATAGATATCTCCTATTTCAGTCAATCCTGCTTTTACGGCTTGAACACTATCACCAGTATTTGGAGAAAAGACAACCATTGTCAAATTAACAACCTTGGATATTTCAACCTCTAATTGACCAGCCCCTACACTTTCAACTAAAATAAGAGTATATCCAGCAGCATCTAAAATCCTAATTGCATTTCTTAATGATTTGGAGAGACCTCCTAATGTTCCTCTTGAACCAAAGCTTCTCATGTAAACATCTTCATCATCCATTGTTGATTGCATCCTCACTCTATCTCCAAGTATTGCACCGCCAGTTATAGGGCTAGTAGGATCTACTGCCAATATAGCAACCTTGTAACCTAACTTTTTAAAATAAGGAATTAAATTTCCAATTAGAGTACTTTTACCTGCTCCACCGGGACCTGTAAATCCAATAGTTATGGCCTTTCCAGTTCTATGATAAATTTTTTTTAAAATTTCATGAGATTGAGGATCTTCATCATCTATTATAGAAATAGAACGAGCTATCGCTCTTTTATCTCCTATAATTAGGTTGTCAACAATATCCATTCACATTTATCAAAAAATTAAAGAAATAAATTATTTTGCAATTTCCATAGAATAATTTTATTATTGATCTCTGAATAAATCTTGTGATTTCTCTCTAAAAATAGATTTTATAGATGGGTCCACTCCATAATCATTATCTAAATCTATTGGCTGATATTCATATTCATATCCTCGAATAATAGCAACTGGAATTCCCAACGTTTTCCCCATTACAAGTTCAGCTGAAGATGCTAATTCATCAACGATTGCTATTTCAGTTACATTTAAAATCATCCCGAATGAATCCTTTAATCCAATATAGCTTTTTAGTGGACAGATACCTGCAATTCCGATCGCAATATTTGTTTGACCTCTCCTAAATGGACGTCCGAATGTATCAGAAATTATAATTGCAACATTTTTTTTTATTTTGTGATTGATATATTTTCTGATTTTTTTTGCAGAAACATCCGGATTTTCGGGCAAAAGTAAAACCACCTCCTTATCATTAGAAACATTACTTTGATCGATACCGGCATTTGCACAGATAAATCCGTATTTAGTTTCTACTATCAAAGTTTTATTTGTTACCTTTACAATACTTGATGATTCTCTAAGAATTAACTCTATCAAACGAGGATCTTTTTCATGTATAGAAAATATTTCGAGTGCTTTTTTTGATGGAACAACATCTTTTAAATAAAAAATTCGATTTTCAGATTTAGAAATTATTTTTTGAGCTATTATGATAACATCATTGTCATAAATTTGTAGGTTATTTAAATTTAATGATTCTAGTATTAAATCTGGAATATTATCACTTTCTATAATATTTTTATTTATCTTTACAGGAATAATTGTTATAGGTAAAGAAATAGCACCTCAGTCATAGTTTATGGATAATAATTTATTCCCGAATTTTTCCATAAAAATTGGAATCAAATCTGCTAAATTTTTACGCTCTATAACAACATCTGCTTTTTTTCTTACGATGTCGACTGGGCAAAATCCCACAGTAAAAGAAGATAAATTAAAAAGTTTCAAATCATTTGCACCATCTACTACAACTATTACTTCATCTTTAGAAAAACCGTGGTTGTCAATGAAGGATTTAACAGAAAGTGATTTATCTGATGTAACGGAAATAACAACATCATCAAGTTTATTATTTTTAAAAATAAGTTGATTAGAGAATATTTTATCTAGATATAATTCTTTGATTAATCTATCCGTGATAATTGTGAATCCGCCAGATACAGCAACCATTTTCCATCCGGATTTCTTTAAAAAAGAGCAGAGCTGTTTTGCTCCAGGCATTATTTCCAAACTTTGGGCTATTTCATATGCTCTATTATAATCTATACCCCTCAAAGCATGGACTCTTTCCTTTAATCCTTCCTCCCAATTGATTTCACCGCTAATACCTTTAATAGTAATATCCCAGATTTCTTTTTCTTTTTCTGGTCCCATTAACTTGGCTAATACTGGAAGATATTCTGCGTTTAATAAAACTCCCTCTACATCAAATATAACAAGCATAGGACAAAATGTTCTCTTTTGTTATACATAATATTAAGTTATTGTATAAATAATATATCATTATATTTTTGGGTTCGGTTGAATCATTAGGTGTTGATTTGAGTGTGGTGTTTATTTTTCGGTGATAAATATGAGTAGATTAATAATAATAATTTTGTTTTGCTATCTCTTATCCGTGTTTCGCCTTCTATACCACTTAGTATAAGTACACAAACTATGAATTTTCAAAATATAAAGAAAAATTTTCGATAAGGTTTGAACACATAAGCTAAATGGCATACTATCCACACGTCTTTGAATTGGACGGATTTTTGATTTATAGATTCCATATGTCTAAACGGCTCTGTAAAGTTAAGAAAAAGTTTTTTTGTTTTTTTTCAACTGCAATAGTCAAACAAATTATCATTGGACTGGTTATCTAAATTTGTGTTCAATTAAATAAAATTTATCTCACATAATTAAAAAGACTACATAAATTAATTAAAATACTCATTAACATCCTAACGTTAAAGAAGCCGTAAAAACCAACAAAAACATTAAATACGTAAAAATAGATTTTATTATATTATGTCTGCTGGTTCAAATGATAATAATAAATTGGATGTAAAAACAATTGATGTTCGAGGGCTATATTGTCCTGAGCCAGTTTTTAGAACAAAAATAGAAATAGAAAGAATGACAAAAGGAGAAACTCTTAGAATTGTGTCTGATGATCCAGATTCTGAGGAAGATATATCAAGATGGGTTAATCGTAACGGACATGAACTAATTTCATTGAATAAAAATAATAATGATCTAGAATTTACAATTAAAAAGGCAAAATAGATAAAATGACCTCAACAACTTTTGCCGCATCAAATAAAAATAAAATATTAGAGAGAATTGGTAATACTCCATTAATTGAATTAAAAAATTTTTCTACAGAGAAAATAAAAATATTTGCAAAACTGGAATGGTTTAATCCTTTTGGATCTGTAAAAGACAGAGCAGCATATTGGATGATTAAAGATGCAGAAGGAAAAGAAATATTGAAAAAAGATAAAAGCATAATTATCGAACCAACTTCGGGAAATACAGGGATCGCATTAACTGGAATTGCATCTCATCTAGGATACAAAGTAGAAATAGTTATTCCAGAAAAAGTAAGTGAAGAAACAAAAAACATATTAAGAAAATTAGGTGCCACATTGCATGAAACAAGCGATGACTTGTGTCCACGAGTCGGCGCAGGGACAGATCAAAGTATTGCATTGGCATATGCAATTTCAAAACCTCGTCCTGATATCTATTATATGCCTAATCAATATGAAAACGATGCGAATTACCTTTCTCATTATCAAAGCACGGGTCCGGAAATATGGGAACAAACCCAAGGTAAAGTAACTCATTTCTTTACTGGGTGTGGTACAGGCGGTACAATTACTGGAACGGGTACATATTTAAAAGAAAAAAATAACAACGTTAAAGTTATCGCTATTCAAGCTCAAAAAAATCATCTATTACAAGGTTTAAGGAATTTTGAGGAATCTGCAAAACCAGACCTTTTTATTCGTAGAGAAAAAGTAGTGGATGATTGGTATACTGCAACAAATGAAAAATCATTTGAAATGGTTAAAATTCTCGCAGAAAAAGAGAATATTTTGACAGGTCCTTCTTCCGGCTCAGTTATGGCATCAATGCTTGATAACATAAAAAACTATGATGAGGGCGTATTTGTAGGGATTTTTGCTGATGATGGCAGGAAATTTGAGAGTCTGTATACTCAACAAAATTTATTTTCAGAAGAAGAATACAAAAAATATTTAACAAGTTGTAAATTGTTACCTTCTTTGCTATATCAATAATTTTTATTCCTTTATTCAAGTTAAAATAATAAATAGTGAATCATTGTTTTCTCTCAGATAGCCATTTTTCAATATCTAATGCAGCCATACAACCAAATCCTGCCGCGGTAATAGCTTGTCTATATCGATAATCATGAACATCCCCGGAAGCAAAAACCCCATCAATATTTGTTTTTGTATAGTTGTTAACTATAACATAGCCTCTATCATCCATATCTACTTGACCTTTGAATATAGATGTATTTGGTTCATGGCCTATTGCAACGAATAAACCACCAGCATTTAATTTTTTTTCTTCGCCAGTCTTGTGATTTTTAATTATAATTGATGAGATTTTGTTATCACCATTGATATTTATTACACTAGAGTTCCAAATAAATTCTATTTTTGGGTTTTCAAATGCTCGTTCTTGTAGAATTTTGCTAGCTCTTAAATGTTCTCTTCTATGAATTATTTTAACAGATTTTCCGAATTTGGTTAAGAAATTTGCTTCTTCCAGTGCAGTATCTCCGCCACCAACAACTATAATGTGTTGATCTTTAAAGAAAGGGCCATCACAAGTAGCACAATAAGAAATACCTCTTCCAGCAAATATTTGTTCAGGTTCTATACCTAGCTTTCTCGGCGTTGCACCAGTACTTATTAAAACACTTTCTGCTGTATATATAGATGATTCAGTATAAACTTTAAATGGTCTAATCTTGAAATCAACCTTTGTAACTTCATCAGTTACCATGATTGTGCCAAATCGTTCTGATTGTTGTTTCATGTTTATCATTAATTCAGGACCAAAGATTCCATTTGGAAAGCCGGGATAATTTTCTACTTCGCTTGTAGTCATCAATTGGCCACCGGGCAAACTACCTGTAATAATTAATGTTTTTAATTTTGCTCTCGAGCTATATATAGAAGCTGTATAACCAGCTGGTCCTGATCCAATTATAATAATATCAAAATGTTCATTTGAATTATTATTAGAGGAGTAATCACCATCTTTTTCTCCCGATCCAACAGCCATATGTAACATTATTTATTTTATTATTTTATTTTCATTTATTAATGTATTTTGAGTTTCTTTTCCAAAGATATATACGATAGATGTATAATGATTTAATACAAATTTTATTATATTCTTCATTTATAAAAAAATAATGGGACAAATTAATGAGATTAATTATTTGTGGAATGGGAGTTGTTGGTCAAAGCTTTATTAAATTATTAATTAATAGTTCAGACGCATTATATAAAAAATATGGCATAAAACCTAGGATTGTAGCTTGTGTTGATAGCAAAGGTATGGCCTATTCTCAAACAGGTCTGAACCTTGAAAAACTATTGATAGTTAAAGAGAAATTTGGAACTGTCGCAAAATATTCTGATGAAAAACCAAATTTTGAAAACTATATTGAAAACATTGATGCCGAAGTATTTCTAGAACTCACACCCACAAATTTAATATCAGGGGAACCAGGACTATCTCACATAATCTCTGCGTTAAGGACACAAAAAAATGTAATAACTGTAAATAAAGGGCCACTGGCACTCTCATTTCCTTCATTAATTGAATTATCCGACTATAACAATGTGATGTTGAGATTTAGCGGAACAGTTGGTGGAGGAACACCTGTATTAGAATTTGCCAAACATTGTCTAAAAGGCGACAAAATTACATCATTTATGGGGATTTTGAATGGTACTACTAATTATATTTTAACCAAAATGACCGAAGGTCTGACTTTTGACGAATCTTTAAACGATGCAAAGATTAAGGGTTATGCCGAAGCAGAGGTGTCTCTGGATATAAACGGCGATGATGCAGCAGCTAAATTAGTAATAATGGCAAATTGGATAATGGGCTATAAGGCAACTATAAAAGATGTAGATAAAACTGGAATTACAAATGTTAAACTTGATGATATTAATGATGCTTTGAAAAAAAGAAAAAATATAAAGCTTATTGCCAAGTGTGACGATAAAAATCTTTATGTGAAACCTTCTTTGATATCGAAAGATGATCCGATTTGTGTAAATGGAACATTAAATGCAGTTACTTTTAAATCAGAACATTCAGGTGATCAGACAATTATTGGAAGAGGAGCTGGAGGTATGGAAACAGCAAGTTCTATTTTAAGAGATCTTATTGAAATTAGGGAAAACTTCCCAATATCTTGACTAATAAATCTATTGATTAAATATGACTATACTAACTAACATAATTTCATACTGTTCATATTTACCAATAAGTTAAGATGTTAAGTTTGTAGTGTGTCAAAGCATTTCTACAAAAATTCTATCAGTATATGAGCACAATATCACTGGTAATATCATTATGCCATATATTTGAGGCTTGGTCATAATTCCAGATCCCACATCTTTATCCAGAACCTTCACCTCACCAAGTACCAAGCATTATTTTATTGATTTTGGATTGATATTTTTCGTTTTACAGTTATAGTGCTTTGTTGCATGATTATTTTATTCGTTATTTGTAAACGTTTTGTTGATAGAATTATAACGGAATCAGTGAAAATTTGATTATCATTGTCCTAAATTGAGTGTAGTTTTAACTGTTTTTCGAATCATGCAACAAAGCACAGTTATAGTACACCATTAGCTGATAGAGTAATACCGATAAGAGTACAATTGCAGATACGGCAGGAAATCCTCGTGCTGGCAATGGGTCTATCCTAAACACTGATTTGATATGTTCTATCAACGGCTCAATAGATATTCCTCTTTGGTTATATATGGCCTGACCCAATACCGATTCATAAAAGCATACAAGCTCAAGCCTCGCTTTGGAAGTATTTTCGTATCGTTCAACAGGACAAACTAGATCTATTCCCAATACCTTCTTGCTATACTTGTACAGGTTCTTATCGTCATAACCTGGATCAGCTATCATGTACAATACAGATGATAAAGAGAATACAGATGATGATGATGATGTTAAAGGGACATACATCTGGTTATCCTGTACATTTGCAGTAGTTATATCTGCGGTTATAGGTACCACAATCTCTCCCGTTGTAGATGTTAGATGTAGTTTATATCCAAATATCCATCCCTTTGTATGACTATAGCCCCATCTTGCATCCGTATCGATGCCAGAACGTGGTACCACTCCTTTCTCCATGGATGATTTATGCCATACACTACCTTTTGCTTTTATTAGAGTACTGTCTACTACTGTTATAGAAGCGTCTGCCATACCTTCTATAACAAAGAGATATCCCATTGTTGATATTCTTTCTTTTATATCTGTAGTAGATATGGTCTTCAATCGCCGGTCAAATGTACGTCTATGAGGTATTGTTACAAGACCGCATGCTACTGCTAGTTTACGGTTATAATAACAATCTAGTTTCAGAAAAGTGTGCAAAGCATTGTTGGAATCGATTCTAAACCATGTCCTTACAATAAAACATCTTAGAATTACAGTTGGAGAATATACATATGGTCTACCACGTTTTCGTGGTAAACTGGGCCATGGTATACAACCTATCATATACAGAATGTTAAAAAGGATGGATTCCTTTAATCTATCCAGAGCTAATCTTTGGAACAGTGTTAATCAAAATCATAT
>JBDUES010000063.1:0-9135 GCA_040297625.1 Candidatus Nitrosocosmicus sp.
TGATTATTTTATTCGTTGTTTGTTAGCGTTTTGTTGATAGAGTTATAACGGAAATAGTCAAAATCTAATTGATATTGTCATACACAAATCCTATTTTTAACTGTTTTTCGAATCATGCAACAAAGCAGATTGGAACTAATATTTTAAAGCATGAGTTATAATGATCGTACTACAAGTTCAGGATTACAAGTATTTCATGCATCTCGAGCTGCTTGGAATTTAGCTCTGGCGGTTTCTCCAATAAAAAGTGGCTTTATAGGTGACAGTATTTATTGTGTATGATATTTATCCTTGCGACCCAGTTACCTCTTTATATATTTTAACCTCCATAGGTCTGACCAATAAAGGAGCTACTTTATCTCTATCTTCATATGATTTGGGTTTTTGATAATGCTTATCGAATGTGTCCTTATTGGACCACACTTCATCAAACAATATTTCATTTGGATTTTCAATTGAAGAATTAAGAACGTATACAATATTACCCTCTTCTTTTCTTGAAGGCTCAACAAGTGGAACAAGAATTTTCAGTAATTCTTGCCTCTTTCCTTCTTTTGCTTCAAGGAATGCTAAAACTCTCAGGGGAGAATTTTTATTAGTTTCAGTATCGTTAACTTGCATTTTCACCTAAGGTTTTTATAAATATTTAATAAACTTTACGATATTGTTGCCGTACTTTGAATTATTCCTATTTGATTGTTCATCTCATAGATGCAGTTATGGATTTCCATTGAGGATAATCATCCTGAACCTACTTCACTATGATGAAATTGTAGTTATTTTTATACTGGGTGCTTTGTTGCATGATTTGAAAAACAGTTAAAGATATGCTACATTTTTAGCAATTCGTTCCAATTAGAACTATTTACTTCTAAGAGTAATCCTAAAACGTTAACAAAAAAAACGATTTACTGATTATGCAACAAAACATATTACAAGTACAATGAGTGGTTGCAAGATCTATTTGAATCCAAAGTATTATCAACACCAGACTCAAGATAGAAAGGTCTCAGAAATTTATTAATTATAATTGATAATTTATTAGATATTATGTAAATAACGCTGTAACCATAAAAATGGTATTTGTAGCAAAATTCATGTCATGTTATTAAGTTATGCGTTATAAAGAAATTACATATTGATGACATATTAAGGAAATTCGTTATATTTTTGTATTTGAAACGATACAATATAGTCTTTCTTTAAAATATATCTTAACAATGTCGCAATTATTTATACTATAAAGTAAATAAAGAATATCACGGGGTCTTTTTTCCATAGTGGACCGATTTATCTACATTTGTTTATATATATCTTGCATTAATTAAAATCATTTAAAAATTTCTAAAAATCTGCGATATATTAAATATATTACACAATTTTAAAAATGTAAATTTATAAGCAATCATTTTAGAGTTGTAAAATTTTAATATAAATCCAATTATTGGATAGATCTTTAGTAAAATATAACTGACGATTTAAAGCACACATATATATTTATTATAATTGCAAATTAGATTCTGAAAAAAAATCGATGGTGGCTATTTGGAATTGCCATCTTCTTAGTCGCTCTTATTACCATCTCCATACTATATCATATCATTATTCCAGTTTACAAACCACATGTTGTCATTTCTATTGGAATGGATAAATTTGGAGTAAAGGAAATCTACCCCACTAAAGATGATGGAAGAGAATGGTTCATTAATATGCAAAACCCAAAAAAAGATCCTTTATTTTCTATAACAAGCAATATTCCAATAATAAGACAGAATAACGATCGCTCATTATTTATTAATGATTCTAATATAAGGATGAATGTCATTACTCCGCCTGGGGAAACACAATGGAAGAATATAGAGATGACAGGATATGTTAAAGCAATACCTACAATAAATGAAATAACATCATTTGCCAGTAATAATGTCAATACAAATAACAACAATGAGGAAAGCAAAACTATTGTAGATATTAGCTGGCAAGCAAGAGGTGGATCACATAATAGCAAAACTCCATGCGAAGGTACTGCTTACCACGGTGGAATACATATCGATGGGACTGTAGCATGGAAAAAAGAAATATGGCATACTGGTGGTTATACTGATGCAAGGGGAACTAACAAAGTTACAAATTCAATTTCTGATAGATGGATTGGTTGGAAGATCGTAATATATAACATAGAAAATAATCAAGCGGTAAAAATGGAATCATATTTGGATGATAAAGATAATAATGAATGGAAAAAAGTAACTAACATAATTGATAATGGAGGCTGGTTCGCCAATAATTCAGATGACATTTTCAATAGTGCTGGTTGTGGGAAACCAAAAGATTATGTAATAACAAATGGAGGCCCAATAGCAACATTCAGATCAGATAATATTGCATTGAACTTTAAAGATTTTAGCATAAGGGAAATTCAGCCACCGTTAAAATAGAGCTAAATGGGGCGCATAAGGAGATCTTTATAAAAGGTTAACAATTTTCAACCAGTATTCAATAAACCGTAAACCTAAAGCCTATTCATAATCAAGAATAGAAGAGAATTTGAATCTTAAAATAAGTAGATTATAAATGAGAATCAAAGCATAATAGCTTTGAGGATGTCTGGGATAAATCAATTTTTAGCTATCAATAGATTAGGGTAAGAAAGTCTTTATGCACATGTGTGTTTATCATGATTCATTATAGTAAAGAGAGCAGCGTTTTTTGCACCAAATTCTGCTCTACGTAACTCTTGATTATCACTTCCTATAATTATTACATCACCATTTTCGGGTCTTAAATGATAGATTAGAAACTTGGTAATATCTGGTTCCATTTTTTGGATGGAATCCTCATCATTGGTAAAAGAAGAAAATGTTCCAGGCATAATAAATTTATGAGAACCATATAAAAGCGTTGTTGCACCCAATGCTCCAACTTTTATTGCAGCATCTCTTTGTTCTATTCCTGACTTGATAGCAAAACTAGATTGTTTTAACAATACTACATAATTGAATTTACCTAGTGCAATAGAACATTGTGGCATATCAGTCTCTGCAGGAATAGAGTGAACAAGTGCTGCAGATATTGTCTTTCCCTTTTCTGTTAGGATAGTTCCACGATTTGTAGAATTGATTAAACCCTGCATTCTCAAATGCTTAACCAATGTTTTGACAGAACCTTCACCGAGTGATAATTCCTGACATAAAAGGGCTCTGCTTACATGTTCATTTTTACTAAAAAGTTGAAATACCTTAAAAATATGAACCAGTTCAAAAGAAAGCAGCCTACTTGGAGCATATCTACATGCAATTTGTGTTAATACCTTGACATATATATGCATATTTTATCTTCCCCCTTTATTCGGTAAACATTATGAAATAATTGAGAATAACTAGCATTTAATTGTACTTTATTATTTTATTGTAGTTTTAATGAACTGGGTTGGATAAACCAACCACCTGTTTATATATATGAAAAAAATAAAGAAGCAAATGTTAGAAACGATGTCAAGTCAAAGGAGTAATAACTAAAATGCCTACCGATTTGAGAACATTTCTTGAAGTATCTATTCCTTCCATGCTAATGTTTGGAATGCGTCATGCACTTGATGTTGACCATATTACTTCAATTGATAACCTTGTTAGGATGCACAATGCAAAAAAAAGAGCTCGATGGGTTGGCACCGGATTTAGTATTGGTCACATATTAGCGGTATTATCGGAAATGCTTTTGATAATATATGTGATAGGTAGCACGACTAGTAGTAAAATAGGCGAGCTTTCATTTTGGGGAGGCGTTATAGGAGCAATTTCTTTAGGAATAGTTGGAGCTATCAACATCTATTCTATGAAAAAATGGGGCAAAACAGGTTCAGCCATACTTGCCAGCAAAGTAGTTGCTCGAACCAATATATTAGGACCTCTTGGTTCTGCATTCGTCACTGGGTTGGTATTTGGTATTGGATTTGATACAGCTACTCAGATATCTGCACTCTCATTAACAGTGGTAGCATCTGCTGCACTTGGAGTACAAATTGCACTTGTTCTTGTAGGATTTTTTGGTATGGGTTTGATAGCTGTTGATACACTGGATAGCATAGTCGTTCGCTCTGCATTTTCTAAAATACTTTATACCAAAGCATTCAAGTATATGTCATATGCTCTGAGTGGAGTAGCTCTAACAGTTGCATCTTTGGAATCGTTTGCAGTCATAACTAATACAAACATAATTCCACCATTAACTGGTCCTATCTTAGCAATAATAATTATAACTATTGCATTCGGATATGGATTTGCAACACGTAATAGGAGAAAAACAGAATATAAAGAAAAAGAAGAAAAAGAACAGTCAACGGAACTGCAAAATAAACATGTACATCATAGGACAAGCATTAATCAAGATCCTGATGATTATAAATTAAATCCATCCTAATAATGCCAAGAATAAAACATATTTTATTCCAATAAATTATAACTTTTATTTATCAGACGGATAGAAAAGAGAGCATTAGAATTGGAAATCACTTTTGACAAATAAAAGAGTGGAATTTATTGGAATATGTTTAACACGGCTCTTATTATCAATTAGGGATGGATTAGAACCTTTACGTAGCCTTCAGATCTTTTGTCAATCTTGTCATATGTAATGAGTGCATCCTTGATCTTTATCTCTTTTGATACAACAAAGTTTGGTATAGAAACTCTCGATATTATAACTCGCAGAGATATCTATTGTAACGTTTGACGTTGCACAGTCCTGCGGACATCGCGAGTCGTGAGTCCTTTTTCAAAGATCAATCATAGTGGAAACGGTAGTATACCGAGTTTTGTAATATCATCATGATCCAAGATCTGCAGTAACATACAATCCTAGGCACCTATGCCGTCTGTTGCTCTACAACGCTCACTAGAGACATGAGCACAGAATTTGGTGCTACCTTTTCAGCTGTGTGGACGCTTGGTAACCCACAGCATCTACACCAATGTCCATACCTTCACCACGCGACTAAAAAAGATACTCTACAATTATCTCGACTGACCTGAGCCTTCTTTTTTTCAGCAGTATCATTTCAATGCTGTAGGAATTGTTTGATTTCCCTAGACAGATTAAGTGAATATGCACTATTTTGCAACAATTGTGTTTATTTGTCCCAGTAATAATTAGTGTCAAGGTAGAGGTAATGATTTGAGGTGGCTGTGCCGCTGCTAAATAAATGGAAGGGATGGATTATTTACAAGATGTTCCAAAGTAACACTCACAATCTTTTTTATTTGCAATTATAATGGTGGTAGTTAGATGAAAGAAGAAAAAGGACCTTTCGCCTACCCAAATATTTACAGAAAGAATATTGCAGTTTTGGATGAAAAAGGCCCCATTATTAACACAATCTGCGGTATATCCCAAAGTTATCGTGATCGGTGGATCGCTTGGAGGATTGTGTTCCGCGCTAGCTTTACGTTTTATTAATTGGGATGTAATGTTTTTGAGAAATCTCCTTTGGAAATGAAAGGTCGTGGTGCTGGCATTGTATTACAAATGTGATTTGTTGCATGATTCGAAATACAGTTAAAGACATACCTCATTCATACCAATACCATTGAAATTATAACTATTTGTGTCACCTTCTTACATCTAAAACGTTAATAAAAAACGATTTACTGAATCATGCAACAAAGCATTACAAATGGAGATAATAAATTTTCTCAAAGAGCACAATATTGTACCAAGGGAGACTCCAGTAGGTATCCCCGCATTTAAAAGATAATATTTGAGAAAAGATAATACCATAGAATCAGAAGAGCCAACACATCAATTGATGACTTCTTGGGAATTGCTCTATCACCTGTTGAGAGACGTATTTCCGGATAAACTACATCATAATGAAAGAAAAATGACTATTTTTGAACAAAAGAAAGATCATATAGTTGTACATTTTGGAGAAAATAGAAAAGACGAAATATGTGATCTTTTGGTTGGCGCAGATGGAGTTGGCTCAACAATGCGGCACCAATTACTTCCACATGTATTACAACATTATGCGGGATATGTAGCGTGGAGAGGACTTGTTAATGAGAATGAAGTATCCTCAAAAGTATTGAATCTCTTTTCAAATACATTTACCTTTTTTATTGGACAAAAAACGCATATCTTATGCTATCTTATTCCTGGACTTAAAGGAGAGTTAACTGCAGGAAGTCGACGGCTCAATTGGGTTTGGTATGTTAATGTGCCTGTTCAAGGCGATATATTAAAAAAAGTGATGACCGACAAAAATGGCATACTACGAGAGTTTTCAGTTCCACAAGGAATGGTAAATGAAGATATAGTAAAAAAACAGATTAACTATTATCAAGGATATTATCCCAGAGAGTTTTCAACAGTTGATATTTGCAACAAAAGAGCCATTCATACAAGCAATTTATGATTTATCGGTGTCTAAAATGGCATTTGATAGAGCATGTCTAATTGGGGATGCATCTTTTGTGGTTCGACCTCATACTGCAGCGAGTACATCAAAAGCAATCAAAAACGCAGCTGCTTTAGTCAAATCAATACAGCATTATAGAGGAGATGTCGTTACAGCATTAAAAAAATGGGAACCTTCACAATTAGCTATTGGCAATTATATATCGTATTTAGGAATTAGACTTGGCAATAGTTTACAGATATAAAGCCGATAACAAGGAATGTGGAAGAGCGATTGTAAAATTGGAAAAGCAATTGTTGTTTTATAATGCACGGATAGATCTAAAATTATATAAAACAGATGTTGTAGAGTTCTTGCGGTCATAGGAAAAATCGCACATATCATAATTCAGGAATTTAGGCAATTCTCAATACTCTTGCCTGATGGGGAATGGGATATTACGGTACAGTATCAGAGTTATACTCGGTAAACAAATACTCTTATTAAAAATCGGCATAGTAGTAATGGAATTAAGATACAGACAATTGGCCATGTTTTCCAAAATTTATGGAAAGATAAAACCGATAGATGTCAATTCTTGAGGATAGACGATTAAGGAAGTATCAAGAAAGATAATGTCTTAGACTAACGTGTTAACAAAGCCGGGAGTCTATTGTAAAACTTATAAATTATATTGTAACAATGAGAGATAATAAGGATAATGTATAATGTCTAATTTAATTTTCCAGAATGATAATAATACCTTATACAAAGATCCTTTGAAATTTATAGATACACTAGACAGCAGCAAGCATATTGTACTTTATTATGAAAATCCAAAAGCAGGTAAAAAGATTCAGTTTAGATTTATAAGAAATGGATTGCTGAAGGGAGAAACCTGTATCTATACTACTCATGACAATGATACAAACCTTATTGAATTTGAAATGGTCAATGACAGTATCGATGTTGAGGATTATAATAAAAGAGGACTATTAAAAATATTTAAAATACCTGACATTATGAAACATCCAGAAGGTGTACTGATAGGAGCCCAAGAGGTTATAGATACAATGTTTTCTGATATAACGCCACCTTTTCGTTTAGTAATAAGGATGATTGATAAGGTAAATACAGCGGAGCAAATTAAAGCTAATCTGGCTATAGAACAATATTACCATTCTAAATTTGATAGGTTTGATGGTTTGGTATTATGTCCTTATGATGTTAGTCGCAATCCAACCAATACAAATGGAAAATGGGTGGAGACCGTATTAGAAAATCATCATTCAGCCATTTTTATTACAGGTACAACAGTAGAAGGAATAGTATTTGATATGCAATAATAACATATTTTAAATTTTTTAAAGATGATTAATTCCAAGCAAATATAAAATAAATTTTTAATTTATATATTTTACTCCTATAGGGCTCTATTTATTCATACTAATCAATCAACAATATCGACAACTAACTAATACAAACACTTGTTGATGATCCAACATTCCTATTGCTATCCCTATTACAGATGTAATGGCTAGACCAATACCAAATGTTACAAGTTTTGGATGTGCAGCTATAATACATATGATTTTGGTTTTTAATGACATTTTGGATCAATTAAAGAACAGAATTATATAAACATATCTAAAAATTTAAGAAATGAGCACAGGTTTACACAGGAACTATAAAAGAAATACAAAATTGAGTTGAAAAAATCATACCTATTTTTAAGGTAAACGCGATATTTCTTAATCAGTTTTAAAATATTAATTATTTTGCTATTTACAATAAGCATTTTCACCATATTAAAATCGTTTAATGAGGTATATTTCATGAAATAATAGAATCCATTTTAAAGGTCCGATATTATCCTAGTCCATCAGGATAATGAACAATTCTCTACCTTTTTTTGGTGAACAAAACCAAGATTTATTATTTTTATCCGGTTTGAGATAACACAGAAGAGTAACTATGTACAATATAATACTTGCATAAATATTTGCAAATAATACAATAATTATCATAAAAAACATAATAACTCCAAACAAGGATCTTTTTGATACTTTTGTTACAAAGAGGGGTCTAAAGTTTTAGCAACTAAACAATAATCTTTAGTAGCATGCCGCCAATGCAAATAATTTAAAGGTAATGACTGATTAGGTGCACTCCATAAATGATGACTGAAATCTATTGATTGTCATACTTTCCAAGTAGCGAACTTGAAAAAGGTATCAATACTATGAACATCAGATAAAAGATAGTTATCCATAGAAGTGTTCTATTTACACGCTTAATATAATGAAACTGATCATCATTGCTTATCCAAAAAAATCTGAAACTATGAAATTTGTTGTATATCTTAAAATCACAGGCCATAGCTCAAGCATTTTCTTTTGGAAGATCAGTATATGCCTCTGAATGAGACAAATGTGGATAGCGATCTCCATAACTAAAAGAATCATAACTATAGCAAAAACTCCAGCAGTAAGTGTTTTCAATATGAGCTTTGTTTATACATCTCCGACTTCAGGTGACAACATATTTTAGTCATAGACTTTAGGGTCCATATATAATAGATCTATTGCATAATTAAAATAAACAGCTATATGATGTGATTCATCAATTTCTTGTCCTTTCATTGCTCTCATATGATAGATTGTCCAAAAAACCATTGCTCTTTAAATCATTTACCGGCCTTGCAGTCCATGAATTTGACGATATCTACAATAAAAAGATAA
>JBDUES010000064.1:0-9364 GCA_040297625.1 Candidatus Nitrosocosmicus sp.
GAAATATTATACATCATTTGCAGATTTAAAAAACAAGATATCTGGATATTTCAGAACAAAAAAATTCAATCTTCATATGGAAAACTATCTGTTAAGGGAGGTTCGCTAATATATGCTAAATGGTATAGATATCATATCTATATGCCTCCTTAAATGGATAGAGCCGATATTGTTAAATGGAGTTTTATATAGGAGACATATCATACCTTTTATCATCTACAGTTTTGAATTTTAAATAAAACAATGTCATATTTAATAAAAATACAATTTAAAAATAACAAAGAATACATCACATAGGGTGAAATTTACAATATTTTAATATATGAAAAATTTTAAACTAATTCCCATCAAAAACTGTTCAATTTATTATACGATTATTTTAATTTTTTAAAACAATATGTTGGTATCAGAAAAATATTCCAAATGAATTTAACTTTATATCAAAAAAAACCAATATTGAAATTAATGTTCATTTAAAAAATAATATGATTGATTATTTTTATCAAGAATTTTCAGAATTAGAAAAAGAAGTATTTTATAAAGTAGTTTTTTCCAGAAGAGATGTTAGAAAAAATTTCATAGAGAAAAATATTGAAGATAAAATATTAATAAAAATATTAAAAGCTGCTCATCACGCTCCCTCTGTAGGTTTTTCACAGCCATGGAATTTTATTTTAATAAAGGATAAAAACATTCGGGGAAAGATTAAAAATTCTTTTTTAAATGAACGACTAAAATCCGTTGATCTACTGAAAGATGATAAGGAAAAACAACAAAAATATTTAGAATTAAAATTAGAAGGTATTTTAGAATCGGATCTTAATATATGCGTAACATATGATCACAATAGGTTTGGGCCTTTTGTAATAGGAAGAATGACAATAGAAGAAGCAGGTGTATACAGTGTATGTTGTGCAATTCAAAATCTCTGGCTTGCATCACGGGTTGAAGGAATAGGTGTAGGATGGGTAAGTATATTAAATAATTCTGATCTTGTAAATATTTTAAATTTACCAGAAAATATAAAACCTATTGCATATTTATGCTTAGGATTTGTTGATGAATTTAATGATTCTCCTGATTTAGAAAAAAGCAAATGGATACAGAGGCTAGACTTAAAAGATGTGATATTTTTTGAAAAATGGAATGATGATACAAATATCAATTGGAATAATTTTAAAAACCTTTTTTAACATATGCACAAAAAAGTAGTAAAGTCCTTCTATTTAGTTAATATTTCATAAATATTTATTATGTTTTTATTGATTATGATGAATTTGAAATTCTTCTAATTCCTTGAAACGCATTACTACAATTATCCAAGTTATATAATCATTCCAAATTATTTTGTTCTGCTGTTTAGTTGCATTATTTGTAGATATTAATTAAAATTTTACAATCAAACACGTTAGTAAAAACATTTTACTAAAAATGCCGGAGGCGGGATTTGAGCCCGCGACCTTTCGATTATGAGTCGAACGCTCTAACCAAGCTGAGCTACCCCGGCAAGCTCAGCTCTGATTTAATTAGGCAATTGAACTAAAATGCATACATTATATAATCTATTCATAGTGGTTTTTCAATATAACCATCAACATATTAACCAAAGTATAATCCATCCATCAATAGGGCTTGATGCCAATTCTTTGATCTTAAATATGGAAGGACCTAATATGATCATGATAATGTATGAATATTTTTCATGTTTTGTTTAGTGATTAATTTCGGACATATAATACAAATGTGTTTACCCCGATAACATTTGCAGAGAATTGGATAAAAGTATATGATTTTTTAGTACATGTTCTAACGACTTTTAACTCTAATGACAGAATTACTCGAACAATTATTTGTATTATATTGTTTTTATTCAATAAATTAATTATATCCTAAATAGATATATTTTGTATCAACTGCAATGATTTACCAAATAGCAAATATACCTAATATATTGTAATAATTTTTCTTAAATTTGAATAGTTTATTGTAAGGGTATTTATGATAATTGGTATAGAGTGAATTATCATCATCCCAATGATTTTACAAGTAATTTTTTTGAGGTATTATATTAAATCGGATATCTAATTTGGTAACTATTCTGATTATGAGAAATCGATAGACCTCTACAATTTTTTAGATTTGAATATTTTAATAGCATCTTCTATATATTTTTCGCTTTCACTTTCAAAATTACTATTTCTGATTTTACAATTGGTCCGACAGATTTCTTTAAAAAAGAACTCGAATTATAACATTATTTTTTTATGTATGAATATATTATTGTAATATTTATCATCAAATAAAAAAATATATTCGTTACTTTTTAATTAATAACATTATATTTGATTTGTAAAATTTGCCTTCTCTCTTTATTTGAAATTGTTAAAGATGTATTAAAAAATAAGGTATTAGAAATATCTGCAATTACCTATTCATTATAGTTGATTTGTTTTATAAAGAAATTAATAAAAAAACAATTTGAGATTATAATTTATATCGTCAAAATATCATAATTTCTTTATTGTAATCTTTTAAATCATATCAAATAATGGTTGTTAAGTAAGGTTAAAGACTTAATTTTTTTCTCCTTATATTTCTCAGATAATCTTCTTTTACTGTGTCTGTATATATTATAGATCATTTTCTAACTATTTATTCTTAAAGTAAATTAATCATGATTAAAAAGATTAAAGCAACTTTGTGTATATTATATTAGATAGAATTGAGTTTTTCTAATAGATTTGTTAATTTAATAAAACAAAAAGTAAATAAAGTTTTAGAAAAACACGAGGATCCTCGTGAAGCATTAGATTATTCTGCAGTAAAACAAACAGAACTTATTCAAAGATTAAGACGAGAAATTGTAGAAGTAGTTGCATCAAAGAAAAGATTGGAAATGCAAAAAGCCCGACTCTTGGAAAATATTAACAAATTACAAGAACAAGCCAAATCTGCTGTTAAAGCAGGAAGAGATGACCTAGCTACGCTTGCACTGGAAAGAAAAAACGCCAATCTTGCACAAGTGAAAGAGTTAGATACTCATATAATGGAAATACAAAACGAACAAGATAAATTAGAAAATGCAGAAAAGCGTCTCTCTATCAAGGTTGAAGAATTCAAATCAAAAAAAGAAATCATAAAAGCAAGATATTCTTCAGCCGAGGCGGAGGTAAGAATAAAAGAAAACATTACTGGCATATCCGAAGAAATGTCTGACATAGGTGTGGCAATGAGTCGTGCTGAAGAAAAAACAGACACGATGAAATCTAAAGCCCTGGCTATTGATGATATGATAGATTCCGGATCATTAGTTGATTATACCGATAACAAAGATCAAATAGAATCAGAGTTAGAGAAAACCGAGATAAAAAGTAAAGTAGATAATGATTTAGCCAAATTAAAATCCAGTATGAATTAAGACAACCAAAAAAAATTGATTGTAATTAAAAAAAGAAAGTTAAATTAGAAATAAGTGTGTGGTAATATGATATGAGTTTTAAAATAAACGCCGACAAAAAAATTGTCAGGATACTAGGCTATGGTCAATTTGCTGTTGATAATGACACTTTGAATGAAATAAATACAATTGATAATAATATTGTAAAATTACTTGAAAACGAAGAAAATGATGACTATGTACGACCGGAATTTGAAAGACAACTTAAACTTCTCGACACAATGGTAGAAGAAAAAGGGGTTGTTATTGAAACAAAAGAAATATTACCATCTGATATAGTATTACCGGGTAAAGAAATAACATTGGAAGAAGCACGAAAGGTGTTCAAAGGAGAAGGAATTATTACACATTTAGATTAAGTATTATATTGATTGATTTAGAAATGAATAATTAGACAAATAATAATTATTTCTTATTTCTTTTCTCCTTTTCTTTGATATTGCATGTTTTTATTATCCATTTTATGTGCTATATTGCATAACAAATCATTCATAAATTTTTTTCACTCAATTTGTGCCATTCTTCTAAACAGGAATACAATCAAACTTTTCAAAACATCTCTTTTACCAATTTGAAACCTGGTTGTAGATGTATATTCACCAAACGTTCTTTCTATTGATGAAAATGAGGTTTCAACAATCCCGCGTATGTAACCAATAATTAGAATGAAAGAGTCAGGAAATGAATATGGTTTGCCTTTTTTATTTTGATTTATCTTTCCCGACTCTGAACCACAAATATTAATAAAAACATATGAAAAAGGATTTCACCTCGTCTAACCATTGATCTATTATAAGAATGGTCAATCTGTCACAAATGATTGGACGGCCTGAACCAAGCTAAATATATAGGTATGCAACAAAGCATAGTTGATTTATAAATTGATTAAAATAAAAACAAATTCGAACATTATTTTGTTCATGTTAGTAGCAAGATTTTAAATAGGGCGCAAAAAATTAAAAAAATTACTGTTTTCTAGTTATATATTTACATATGGTTTATTTTTCATAATATTATTCTTATGTATACTAAAGTTATTAATAGGTTAAAAAGGAATATCTTTAATCGGAAACCATTTAGAAAAATCATTTTCAACAGAAATTAAACTTTTTAATATCGATATGGTCTGCAGTTCTTTTGTTGTATCTCTTTGTTGATTATCTGAAGGAATGTATGGATAAAAGTTATTCGTTTTAAAGTTGTATATAAGGTACAGATTTTTATCATTATTATAGCTATTTTGTCTATTACTACTCCTACTAATATTATTTTGATTATTTTCGTCTTTATCTTGGCATATTATGTTATATCCGTTCTTTTCATTATAATCAGGGGAGGGTGAGTGGGTTGTCGGTATTGCTGTTATGCTATTTTGTAAATCTATATTCTCATCTAAAAATTTAAATTTGAAAACTGCAGCTAATATTTGCTCGGCGAATCCATTTTCTTCTATAATGTCCCCTGCAGAAGAAAGCCCAGCTGCAGCATTTGTTATAACATCTGAATGGATTATAGTCAAATCTTTTCCGGTAATTATAATCCATAAATAATTATAATAATCTGTAAAGATTTTATAATCAAACTTAAATTCATCCTTAGAAACATTGAGTAAATCAGTGCAATCTTTTACGGTGTCTTTAAAAACGGCACCATCAATTACCTTGATACACAACCCCGCAGATCCGGAAAATTGCAAATCTAATTTTTCTTCAATTGAAATACTCGCCGAAGTTAAAGAAAATATCGCATCAGAATCATCATGTTTTTTAGAATTAGCATTTGATTCAATTCTATTTAATATTCTTTTAAAAAAATTCAATACATTGAAGCCTCCATATCTAAAAGTCTTTGTATTCTTTTTTCTACTGGAGGATGAGTTGAAAACAGATTAGCAAAAGTACTTTTTGAAATAGCTGGGATTATGAAGAAGGCATTTAATCCTTCAACTTGCCTCAAATCTTTATCGGGTACCTGATTCATAGATCCACTTATTTTCATTAAAGCATTAGCAAGTTTTGCAGGTTTTCCGGTCATTTGAGCCGAACCCCTATCTGCCGCATATTCTCTATAGCGTGATATAGCCCTTATGATAAAAAAACTAACTAGCCAGGTAATAAAAGCCACGAGTATTATTATCAAAATTGCACCACCATTATTTCGATCTCTATTCCCATAATTGAAAAAGCTTCCAAAATACCCATACTGCATTACCTGAAATGCAATGGTTGAGAATAAACTTGCAAGTGTAATGACCATGACATCACGATTTTTTACATGTGTTAATTCATGTGCTAAAACCCCTTCCAATTCATCGTCGTTAAGTATTTCTAACAAGCCTGTAGTCACCGCGACTACTGAACTACTAGGTCCTTTGCCTGTGGCAAATGCATTTGGAATTCTATTTTGGGCAACAGCGATTTTGGGTTTAGGTATATTACTTCTCGAGATGATTCTTTCTATCAGGGAGTGAAGGGTAGGGTATTGATCGCTCGTAACAATTTTTGCACCGCTACTCCAAAGGACAATCTTATCTGAAAAAAACCACTGAGCAAGAATAAATACTCCAGAAATCATCATTATTGGAAAAAAACCAAGGCCCACACGAGCAAGAACTGCAATAAAAATAATATATAATAAAGCAAGCATGGATAAACAAAAAATAATTCTTACCGTAATACCCGTGTCTCTTTTTTGCCAAGGATGTTGCATATTCTCTATTAATAGATAAGTTGATTTACTATTTATTTATATTACAATCCTTATTATTTCTAATAAATAACTAGCCAATAAAATTTTTTTTCCTAAAAATTTTTTTTAAATCAAATATATAATTTTATAGAATTTTATCTGAATTTCTGATTACATATTAAATATAATACGATGATATGGTAAAAGCAGAGAAATTTATTTTTTATATCAAGTTTGAATGGCCTTCAAGTACCTGTAAATATTTCTCTTCTTTTGTTATTTTTTGTTTTTAATGACAAACATTGTATCATGCTATTCATATCTGTTTGCTAGCTTTTTTATTATAAATTTCATCAAATTTTTTTACTAATCCCTGTGAATGATCTGAAAAGTACTGTACTGCCTAACATAAATTCATACGATAGTAAATTAATTTCACTCTACATTTAGCTTAGTTACTCATCTCTCTATACCTCATTACCTATCGTTACTGATGATGTTTCTCCAAAACAGTTGAACGATGCATATAAAAAAAGAGATAGATTCGGATGTAAAAGAAAGGATTCTACTTGTTAGAAGAATTAGAATTGATAGTCATAAGGAAGCATCCAAAGTAGCAGAAAAGAGAATTACACAGATCCAGATGGTGGGCCTACAAGTGGCTCGATAGATTCGATAAACGGGGTTTAGAAGGATTAAAAGACCAACCAAGAAGTGGTAGAAGGCCTCCACTAATCCCAGAAAAAAAGATACTCAAGATAAGACAGGAGATAACTGAAAACCCATCAGGATGGCACAGCAGGCCAAACAAATAATGGATATAATATATAAAAAAACAGGCGTAAGATACCATGAAGTACATATCTATAGACTACTTCACAAATGGGGCGTCTCATCAAAGGTTCCACAGAAGAGATTTGTAAATACTGCGCCTATAGCGGAAAAAGAGTCCTTCAAAAAGAGGTACAGGAGATACTCTCGCAAATCCCAGAAGGATTCACAATAGCAGCAGTACAGGATGAATCAATATTTGTACATGATGTAATCATTAGAAGAAAATTATGGCTTCCAAAAGGAATTAGACCGGTAGTTACAGTTACAGGCTCACATCAGAGGACATGTGTATTTGGTACACTTAATAGGGAAGGCAATAAGCAGTTATTCCGACAGTATGATGTATTTAATCAGCAAATACGTTCCTAGACTAATTGAAACAAGTAAAGAAACAGCTAGGAAAGGTTACATGTTTACAGATAGAGCAAGTCAGCATCAATCAAAGAAGGTACAGGAATATTTACAAGATAACAAGGATTCTATTAAAATATTCTACTTACCAAAAGGTTCACCTGAATTTAATACTGTTGAAGAATGTTGGTAGAGACGGGGAAAGTACTATCTATTAGTATCAAAATACTACCATAGATTTGCTGATCTGAAATCATCAATTTCTAAATACTATAGGACAAAACGCTTTAACCTAGACATAGTAAAGTATCTGTTGAGGAAATTAGATTAGCGAATTGATGTTAGATAGTATGGTTTTGTAATTTATCCACCATAAGAAAGCAAAAAGGATGAGTAGATAAATGAGGTACTATGTGTCAGAAAGATGTTATGGTTAATTATGTAAGAGATCTATATTTTATATATCTTTTATAGATATATCAAAAAATTGGAAAAGTTAATTGTAATAAGAACATCAATAGTAAAATTTCATTCTATACCATTTAGCAAAAGTACGCTAAATAATTCCAGATTATCAGACTAATTATTACACCAGAAAAGTTTACAGGCAAGAGGTATTTTCTTTGATATATTATACATTGTAATGATAATAAATTTAGCGTACTTATACAAATTGGTATACAAACTTGACTTATTGGTAAATACGGGCAGTGTGAAATCATGTTAGTTAGTATGGTATCACTAAATTGATATGAACCTGCAGTAATTCGATTATTATTCCGAATATTAAGAATAAACCAGACAAGATCAAGTTGTACCTTAATCTATCGATAAATACGCAGTAAAAAAATTTAAAACATTACAGGCCACGGTATCCATATTTACTTTTCTGAATTAAAAGATGAAAAGGTGATATATCATTATTAAATATATCTCAAGAGATAGGTCATTTGATTTAGCCTACATATTAAAATGAAATCATATTTAATTATATAAAAGGTTTTATGAATGCCAATATTTTAGAACCATCAAAAGATTAAGTATAGATCTTGGTATCATTATGATTTATACATAATTAAATAAATATTAAATAGATCTCTTGCATAATTGCTTGCAAACAGCTTTATGACCAATAGTTCCTCATCAACCTGTTCTCTCCTTGCTTTCATATGATAGGTTATCCAAAAAACCACTGCTTTTCAAATCGTTCACTGGCCTAACAGTAAAAGAATTTGATAATATTTACGATAATGAAATAACAAAAAGATATGAAAAACATGAGATCAAGCGGTTATCCCAAAGAAAAGATAGAGAACGATCTATAGGTGCTGGAAGATACTTTAAGCTAGATGTTAAAAACAGATTTTTGATATTACTTGTTTACTATCGTCTTTACATTACTTACACGTTAGCCGGCTTTTTATTTGATTTAGATCAGAGTAACATCTGCAGGAATATACAAAAGATAGAAAGTCTGATAGGGCAATGTGTACCAATTCCACAGAAGATATACAACATAACCAAGAGACTGCGACCTCCGGAGGAAGTTGAACAATACTTTCCTGGCTTTCTATCTTTCATAGATTGTACAGAACAACCAATTCCAAGACCTGCAGATAAACAAAGAAAAAAGACATTCTACTCAGGTAAGAAGAAAAGACATACTGTAAAGAACCAGCTTATGGTTAACAATCGTGGTTATATCCTTCACAAAGCAAATCATCATAAGAAAGGAAGAAAACATGATTACGATATTTATAAGGAGAATCATCCTATCACTCCAAAACAAGTTGTTACTGTAGTTGATCTGGGATATCTTGGCGTAGAAAAGGATTATCCAGAACAACTATCTCTGCCTTACCATGCAAAAAGAAAATAAACCAGTGTTTATCACAAGAAGAAAAATAATACAACACTATTCATTCAAAAAAGAGAATAGTAGTGGAACATACTATCAGCAGATTGAAAAAGTACAGGATAATGAGCGATATTTTTAGAAACAAATTGAGAAAATATAACAAGGCATCAGACATA
>JBDUES010000065.1:0-7735 GCA_040297625.1 Candidatus Nitrosocosmicus sp.
CCCTCTTAGCCGAGTGTTATATATACTTGCTTGTTAATAGCTCGTTATGTTATTTTAGAACAATCTCACCAAACGAAAATTTACAACTTCAATAAAGGTATTTACCAAACGAAGACTTGACAGAACCCTATTTGATTTTATTAATCTAGCCCTTCATCTAAAGATCTAAATGAAGATAAAACATATAATAAAATTATAAGCAACTGAAGTGGATTTATTGATAAGTTACCATGTGATGAAGGCACCTCTTGCTTGAACTCATAATCAAGAGTTATTTCAAGTATTAAAAATCTATAAAGGCTTATAGATTATTCCGATTAAATTTCATTTATCTAAAAGGTCAAAATGAGCATTCTAAAGCAACAATTACTTTATGGTTTTACAATAATTCTTCCAGACCCTTGTTATTGGATTTACATTTGTGAATTGTTGGCAAGTCTATTTTTCAAAGAAATTGTGAATAAAAAAGGTTATGGGTATTGAATTGGTTACATGGTAATAAAAAAAATCTTCTTTTACAGTTTAGTAATTTCAAGATACATGATTATTATATTAATGGCAGAGGGAGAAACCTTCTAACAGTAGGGCAAATTTGATATCATTTGATATCCACAATAGCTATTCAATTACAAATCTTTATTTTAATAACCAATAAAAGAGGAAATTTCTGGATTATTATTATTGAATGATGATAGTTCTACCAATAAACCAAAGAATGTGTGGAGTTTGGGCTCTTATAGTGAATTTGCCCGATTTGCTCTTCCTGTGTCTGCTCATCTTGTGCGGTTATGCAATATCTCTTCTCCTGATGATCGTGTTCTTGATGTAGCATGTGGCACAGGCAATACTGCTATAACTGCTAGACTAATCACTGGTGCTAAAGTAGCAGGTGTAGATTTCACGCCCGAGCTCTTGGCCCTTGCAAAGGAGGAAGCATTTTTGGCCGATGTACAAGATATAGAATGGAAGGAAGGAAATGTAGAAGATCTTCCATATGAGGACGAATCATTTGATGTGGTATTATCCAGTTTTGGACATATGTTTGCTCCACATCCAGAAGTAGCTATAAAAGAAATGCTACGAGTGACAAAAATCGGAGGTCGTATTGTATTTTCAACATGGCCTTCTGAACTGATAAATGGAAAATTGTTTGAAGCGATGGCAAAGCACATACCTTCTTCTCCTGACAATAGTACCCCACCACCATCTCCAATGCAATGGGGGATCCCAGAGGTTATACAAAAACGTCTTGGAGGTAGTAGTGATAACATAAAAGATATCCACTTTGAACGTGGAGTAATAGGGATACCCATATTGAGCCCCAATCATTATTGGAAAATGGCTAGTACAAAAATGGGACCGATTATTAATGCCATTCAAACACTTAAAGAGCCTCAAAAGGTTGAGTCTCTCCGTAATGATATCTTGAAAGCAATAGGACCTTATATTCATGATAACGTATTAAGGCTTGATTATCTTATTACAAGGGCAATAAAGGATTAGGATGTAAAGTAATACGTTCTCGTGTATTTGGAGAATATACATCCTATTGTTGTAGAATATTTTGCCATATATAATGATTATATTATATTTTGCAAAGGTTTTTGATGGTAATAACTTCTTATAAATACCCATGTTTAAATAGAATGAAAACTAATATATATTATGTCAAAGAACAGCACAGAATATTCTTATAATTCTAATAATACCAATAATAATAACCAAAATAACAACAATCAAGATTTCAAAGAATCAGTTAACAAATCACTTGATGAGACTAAACATAACATCCACAGATCAATAGATGAATCAAAAAACCAGATTCCACATTATAATACAATTGTAAACAACTATCAGGAACAAACACTCCAAATTGCAAAAGAGATTTCAGATGAATATATCGAATCTCAAAAATCAATAATCAATTCACTACAATCAACATGGACGCCATACAATGAAAGCTACAATGGGATGGTTACAACTTTTGCATCTCCAGATTCTATGGTAAAAGCATACAGCAGATTTGTCAGCAATGTTGCAGATAATGCAGTATCAGCAATGAGACTAACCAACAACATGATATTCTCTAACCTTGATTCATGGAAATCCGGATTACAACAAGCAAAAGATAATTTAAAACACATATTCAATCAAAACGTGAATGCAGCAAAAACATTTGAACACAATTCAAAAGAGGTAGCAGCAGCAGTTAAAGATGCAAATTCTAAAGATAATACTACTGCTTCTAACAACGATAATACCACTACCACAAGCTCTTTCTCACAACAAAACAACAGTAAAAAAATCTAATAACATTTTTCCTGTTGAAAAGCAGGCTTTTACATATATTTTCTAACAAACAAGAAAATTATTCTAATATTGTTATTGTAAATCACAATTATATTTATTAGGCTTTTTGAATTTAGCGGATAAAACCTTAACTATATAATTTATAAACTTTTTTTTATACATATTTTCAAACTGCGGTTATATACTAAATAGACCATAGATAGTAATATGGATAATTCCTACTAATTTACTGTCTTGTATGTTATTCCATAGTATTGTCCTTAGAGATTAAAGAGTATTCCAAGATATTTGTGCTATTTTTATATGCAATTATTATTAACTTCTTAAAAGATGGAACTTATCGATTATTTTTAAAATATCTTGATAATATAATTCGGTCAAAGACCGATACTTTAATAAAAATAAATACTATAAATCCATTCATTATCTATTCTAGCATCTATAGTAATAGGATATCATTAGTTCTTGATGATTCAATCTACATTATTTTTATACTCTGTTCGATTTATTATGTCATGAACTTTTTCATCTTGGAACGCTGGAATAGGCGGAGTATTTTATAATGAAAGCTGCAGTTATTCCAGAAATTCATGGTAAATGGGAGGTCAAAGATGTCACAACCCCCGAGCCGTCTACCAATCAAATTCTAATTAAGATACATGCAAGCGGTTTATGTTATGGAGATGTTCATATAGCAGAAGGTCATTTGCCCACCACTAATTTTCCCCGTACCATAGGACATGAACCAGCAGGTGAAATTGTAAAGCTGGGAGATGGTGTGACTACTCGTAATATTGGAGATAGAGTAGGAGTTCCCTGGGTACAAGCCTCGTGTGGTAGATGTGAATGGTGTCTTCGTGGAAAGTCGATGTTCTGTACAGAGCAGATTGCTACAGGTATCAATGCCCCTGGAAGCCATGCAGAATATATGATAGCTTTTGCTGATGCAACAACTCTTATTCCAAATGAAATATCATATGAGCAGGCAGCACCCATATTCTGTGCTGGATATACCGTATGGAGTGGTCTTAGATTTGCTGATCCAAAACCTCATGAGAAGGTAGCAGTACTAGGCATTGGAGGACTAGGTCATTTGGCTATTCAATATTCAAAAGCTGCAGGATTTCATACAACTGCTATTACCCATTCAAAAGATAAAGAGGAGATGGCGATGAAACTTGGAGCAGATTCTGTGGTAAATAATGGAGAATCACTAAAGCAAGATGGAAGTCATAGTGGCAATGGTAATGGTGGTGGTGCAGATATAATGCTTGTTACAAATAACTCATACAAAACAGTAGGCGACGCAATGAAAGGTCTAAGACCTGATGGAAGAGTAGTTTTGATGGGATTTTCAGGCGAGCCCCTCGTAATAACCTCAGATATTATCGTAAACCGCTGGCGTATAATAGGCTCAACACAAAATGGGAAGGAGTATCTTTATGAGGCACTTGATTATGTAGCAAAGGGCAAGGTCAAAGTAATTGCAGAAAACTTTTCGCTTGATGATATTGCAGAGGCTTATGAAAAAGTAACAAGTGGAAATGTGCGCTTTCGTGCCGTAATAAAGAATCAAACATGATTTTAACAAGATGTACTTGCAGTGGCATATATCCTTCCTATAAAAATACTTTAACTTAATGATATTACTTTCTTTCAAATATTATTCTTAATGCTATTGCACTTAAACCAAAGGTTTTTGACTTTTAGCCCGAGCCTTTGTCATGGATACCAGGCAAATCTATGGGAAATTTACGCATGAATGCGAAAAACCTTTTTTACTTGTGGTCGGTATGGCCGCCCTATCCTTACCATTTTATAAAATCGACATTCTATTGCTATGATCTGAAAAAATATGTTTTGACCATATGTTCCAAAAATCATCAAGCCTGAAAAAGATTACAAAGAGATATCACACCATATAATTTGAAGGGCGAGGGATTTGCGTTTTTATAATTTCTACCCCCCGTATCCATGATAAATACATGATTTTATCCCCGGTAACTCCGGCAAGTACAAATATGTCCGAATATTTAGGTTTTATCTCCATATTTCTAGAAAATGACTCCGGTTTTAATAAATAACTTGGTATAAAGGATGAACATGATCATATAGATAGTTGTGACAGCTGATAGTGTTGTTTTCGCTACATTAATGTTAGGATATAATTGAATCCTCCAAAGATGAAGAGTAAAAGTCAGTAGTAATAGGAGAAGGACTTGTCTGTTGCTGCTGCTACTGCTGAATTACCCTTCCAAGAGTTGAGTAGATAACCACTCCTGTCTTTGTATTAATCTTGCCATTGAACCATATTTTTGCTCTCTCACCCATCTTTTGATATAATGGAGCCATGTGCTTTTGTAATTCCTTATAGAACATAAAAAATTCAAAAGGCAAAATATCGCTAGCTGTATCGACTTCATTGTTATATGTAGATACAGGAGACACCGTCACCATCTTATCCGCAGTAATTAATAGACTTGACTTTTCAAGAGCCTCTTTTAACTGAAGGTTTTCATCATACAATTCTTGACAACTATGACATTCTGCTGGTTCATGATTGCGGTCAATATGCTTTTTTGACTTTAGATCTTGATATGATTGATGAGATGGTTGGTCAAAGATCCTGTCTATAATAGTATGTGCGTCTGTATTTGTTGTAGATGACGGTTCATCCTCATTCTTACAAAAAGCCGTTCTGCCATTAGCTTCAAGGATGATAACCTGTTTGTTTTCATCATCTTCTACTTTCTCCTCTTTCTGTATTTCAGGATTTAGCGGTGTTACCACCGCTAACTTTAGTTCTTTTTGTCGTTGTTGATGATGCTTCTGTTGTTTTTTTGCATTATCGACACGAGATTTTTGTTTGTATTTTTCGTCTAGGCATTCGCGTATAAACCGCTCAGATACTTTACCCCGTAATTGAATGACTATTTCCATAGATATTGTGGCTGTTGGAATCTTTCCCTCAAGCCTTTTTGCCGTTTTAATAATAATTTTCTTCTTCTGATCTTTTGCTTGCACCTTTACCTGGTCAATTTCATTTCTTGCATCTTCAAATATGAAAGAAATTTCAGCGTCCTGAATATCGTTAACACTATCCAATATTGCTTTCGCCTCCCATCCCTACATCCCCTTTTAGAATGGGCTCCATCATTGCGGATGGTCCACTAAATTTATTAGTAGTTGCCATGTCTTCTATTTTTTTCCTTGTCAGGCCTTCCTCTCTGATTATCTGTATCTGAAGGTCATCCATCCCCTTAACTTTTAATAATAAAAATATATTCAGAGGGTCAATATCGAGTGCCTTAATTATTTTAGCCGGAAGAACCATTGCTAGCGATCTTTTATCTTTTCCAACTTGATAGGGCTTGATAAGGTAATTATGTTGCAATATATACAATTTATTCATATTAGAAAATGCTTATAAAGCCCCAGTTTTGATTTGCTCAAAGTCCTCATTTCTTTCGCTATTGTATCTGTTGACACTATCGAGATAATTTTTGGAATTAGGACTCGACCATTTATTATGCATTTCTCTGCTTTATTTAGTAGTGAATTTTATGGCTAACAGTATCCGCATCACAGCAATTTTCGATCTTTATAAATACAAATGTAAAGGAAATTTTTATACTTTTTGCATCGAAAGGATATCTTTATCTATTTTAATTTGTGTTCTTATTCTCTCTAAAGCAATGTCTGCAGTGTTATTCCATTGTATTGTCCTTTAGAGATTAAAGAGTATAGTTCAAAATATTTGTGCTATTTTTATGTATATTATTAATACTAATTTCTTAAAAGATGGAAATTATCGATTATTTTTTAAAATATTGATAATATAGGTTCAGATATACAGACATGTAATAATACCAGAAATTCAATAAACGATAGTATACCTCTTTTTATCGTCAATTAATCGTCAAGGTTTATTTTAATAGTTTTCCAATGATTTTGTGCTCGTTTCGATACCTAAGAATGATATCAATTGACGGTTGTTTTTACATATTTTCTAAAACTGCTGAAAACATTAAGGTGTTCAAACTTTATCGAATATTTTTCCTTATGTTTTAGAAATTAATATTTTGGGTACTTTTACTAAATGGCATATATAGTAGCGGATAGACGGGTTTTAGCCTGTCCTCTACTACTCTTCACCTTCCCCGACACATCATGTTCTTCGCTCTTGTTATTCTTTTGCACTCTTGTTATAAAATCATCAGGGGTCTTCTCCCTTCCGGTTCCTTTTGCGATTTCTTTAACTGTTTCAATTACTTTTTTAGTGGTATTGGAACTATTGTTGATTTCTGTCCTTAAACTTGGCCCCACTTCTGGCATCTCCTTTTCATAAAGTTGAAACGCCATACCAAGACTTCCTATTTGGAGCACACCTTTAGAATGCCAGTTTATTCTAGGATATTCCTTTTCTAATTCTGCTATTGATATGGTCTTATCGTTATCAAATTGTACAATTTCCCATTTGATAACACTAGGAACAACATTGTATCTATCGCCTGTTTCTTGCTGTAAAATGTGTAGGATTTGACCACAGGAAACAAATAACTCCCCTATTCCTTCCTCTGTATGTAACTTGTATTGATTAGTGGTACATTCTATCGATATCATGACAGTTCCATTTGGCGATATATTTAACGTGCAGTTGCGCCTTTGCTCCAATTTGAATGTAGCCGTTTTGGTTTTGTTTTTGGAGCTTTTTATAGACCAATTATTCCTATTTAGGTGCTCATAGTCTTCTGTTGAATATTTAAGTATGGTGCGTAAAGATATGTGGTGATAGGTACATCTTCTTTCAGAAAGCACTTTTACAAGTATCACAGAAATATCATCTGGCGAGATTGAATCTTTGGATCTATCTTTTATTTTTTCATTAATAACATGAATATAGTTTGATAGAAAGTACTGCTTTAATCTATGCTCTTTAAGTGTTTCATGAGGTTTTAACAGTCCCATTTTAACAGCAACATATATCCTCTTTTCTGCAGCATTCTTTTTACACCCAATCATGTCTTTAACATCTTTTACAGTAATTCCTCTTTGTCCATCCATATTCATAGAAGCCACCAAAAGGGCGAAATCTCGTACTTTTCGAGGGAGTTTGGTATCATGAATATTTTCCCAATCTCTTATCAATTCTTCTGGATTACCAGGTTCTAGATCAGGTTTTAAAAGTGAAGGAGGCGAATGGGAGGGTATTTCTTTAGTGATAGGAGGCGCAGAACTATCATGAGGAGGGCCTTTATCAGCATTCCTAGCATTATCAGGGTATTCGTCATCAATATTATTGAGGCTTGGTCATAATTCCAGATCCTATATCTTTAAACAGAACCTTCGCATCACCAGGTACCAAGCATATATTTTATTGATTTTGGATTTAATCTCTCTGTTTTACAGTTATAGTATACCATTA
>JBDUES010000066.1:0-3982 GCA_040297625.1 Candidatus Nitrosocosmicus sp.
GATAGAAGGTACTTTTCCATTAGCATGTCCCTGTGCAATACCTTCGGTTTGTCTGTATGGCAAATGAAAGTATGCTTTAGCATATCCTAGTAGAAGAAGAAAAGTATTTGGATAATGAAATGGCTCACCAATCTTATCTTTATTCATCTCTTTTAATTCAGTATTCCAGTTGTTTATGACATCAAATCCTAGCAAGATTTCACCTCTTCTAACTAGAGATTGGTAGTAGTTGGACCATTTCACATGTTTTCTTAAAAGATGTTAGCTAAATGTATTTGGAAATGAGGAATCATGCAACAAAGCAGATTTAAAGTCAAAGTTATAATATAGTATTACAAATTATTTGTATTATGGCAACATCAGGTGCAGAAAATAATCATGGTATGACAGAACATTCTGTTAACGAGATGATACAAGAATCCAAATTACTCGAGTCTTATTATAATGATGTCGTATCTAAGGAGTCATTGTTGCATAGACTATTAGAAGAATCTCATAATTCCTTTGAAGCGATAAAAAATTTATCTTTAGATTCAGAAACTCTATCATTAGTTCCGCTTGGTATTGGAATATATGTTAAAAGTGCTATTTATCCTATAGATAAAGTTCTTGTAAATGTTGGTGCTGATGTAGTAATTGAAAAGAAAAAAGACGATGCAGTTAATTTTATTGAACAACGGATTAAAGAGTTTGAAACAGCAGCAAAGCAATTATCATCTCAAAAACAACAAATCTCCTATCGTATGATGGAAATCCAAAATACTGTTAATTCATATGTAGGTCAAATGCAACAAGGGCATAATCCTAGTCTTTCTGAGAATGTTGGTCATCTTCCCCATTAACTTGATCAAGCTTTTATAATGCATTTTTCATGTGTTATCTGATATTTATATTCTGGTAGTTGGTAAATTTGTATGTTTGATAAATTAAAACGAGCGTTTTCTAACGCTGCTAAAAGTATTAGTCAAAGAGAACTTTCTGAAAAAGATTTGGATGAAAGTCTTTTTGATTTGCAAATTGCTCTTTTAGAAAGTGATGTTTCACAAGAAGTTATTGATGATCTTTCCCTCCAAATAAAAAATAATTTAGTTGGCATGAAACTCCAAAAAAATGAAACTACCGAGCAAATTATTGCGTCTACATTAAAAAATAATTTTTTGGAAATATTGTCAAAGGCCGGATCAATTGATTTGCTAGCTTTAATTCAAGAAAAAAAACAGAAAAAAGGCGGACCATTTGTTATGGTCTTCCTTGGTATTAATGGCACAGGAAAAACAACTACAGTAGCTAAAGTTGCAAATTTATTAAAAAAAAATGGTTTTTCTGTAGTTATTGCTGCAGCCGATACTCATAGGGCTGGTGCAATAGAACAAATCACCACACATGCTGAAAACCTATCAATAAAAATTATATCTCAAAGATATGGCGCTGATCCTTCAGCTGTATCTAGAGATGCTTTGGAATATGCTAAAAAACATTATATCGATATTGTCTTGATTGATACAGCTGGAAGAATGCAAACTGCGAAAAATCTTATGTATGAAATAGGTAAAATTGTTAAAGTTATAAAGCCTGATATAAAATTATTTGTTGGAGATTCGCTGTCTGGTAACGATACTATAAATCAAGCAAGAGAGTTTTTTTCTTATACCGATTTTGATGGCGCAATCCTAACAAAATCTGATGCTGATGCAAAGGGCGGGGCTGCAATATCTATCTCGTACATTACTTCTAAACCTATAATATACCTTGGAATGGGACAAGGATATGATGATTTAGTTTTATTTAATAAGGAAAAGTTTGTGGATACCATTTTTAATACCGATTCTTTATCTACCTCTCATGAAATCTCTTTAACTGATGAATCTAAAATATCAAAAAAATATAATTCTTATAATCCTGCAGAAATAAAATCAATTTCAAAATTCAATGGGGATGCAGCTTCTAACGATGATAAAAATGATGTTGATTTGATTACTAATGACAATATTATAAAAAATGAACAAAAGAGTACTATTGAGACAGCAACCAATTTAACGCCCGAACCTAAATCACAACATGAAATTGAAGAATTTGATAATTCATATCCCGATGTAACTACAAATGCGGTGGAGTCTGCTGCTACTGCTGGTCGTGAAAGTGATAATGATCTCAAGGATGATGAAAAAATAAAAACAAATATGGAAAACGAATCTGAGTCTAGTGGAAAAAAGGGATTATTTGGATGGTTTAAGAAAAAAAAATAATGATAATTTCTTATCTTTTTTCTCTTTGAAAACATTAAATTAAAGAATTTTTTCATTTTTAATATTGAAAAAAAATATTTTAAGCATTTGTGATTTATCATCTGAACAAATTTTATCAATTCTTGATCTTGCTGTTTATTTAAAAGATCCATTAAATATCAAAGGTTCAAAAACACAATTAAGTGGTACAGTCCTTGGGATGATTTTCCAAAAACCATCTACAAGAACAAGAATTAGCTTTGAAACTGCCATGTTGCAGTTAGGAGGCAATGCTATTAATCTTTCTTTTAATGATTTGCAATTGTCGCGAGGTGAATCTATGGAAGATACTGCAAGAACACTTTCATTATATCTTGATTGTCTTGTTGCAAGGGTATATTCTCATGGGGACCTTGAGAAGTTGTCTCAATTTTCAACTATTCCTGTAATAAATGGTTTATCTGATTTATTTCATCCATGTCAAATATTGTCTGATTTGTTGACAATTTTGGAATATAAAAAAAAACTACGTGGTATTACATTAGCATTCATCGGAGATGGTAATAATATTTGCAATGATTTATTGCTTGGTTGTTCAAAATTGGGAATTAATATTAGAATATCTACACCTCCGGGTTTTGAACCTTTAGAATGGATAGTTAATACTGCAAGAGATGAAAGCAAAAAAAATGATAGCTCTGTATTGATAACTAATGATCCTTTTGAAGCTACTAGAGAAGCAGATGTTGTTACTACTGATACTTTTATATCCATTGGAAAAGAAGATGAAAAAGAAAAGAGGGATGCTATCTTTTTACCAAAGTATCAAGTCAACGCGGATCTGGTAAAATCTGTAAAAGAAGATTATATTTTTATGCACTGTCTACCCGCTAAGCGAGGGAAAGAGGTAACAGCTGAAATAATTGATGGTCCTCATTCAGTTGTTTGGGCCGAAGCAGAAAACAGATTACATGTACAAAAAGCTTTATTGGTAAAATTACTTGATCAAGAATTTAACGATTAATTTATATATCAATTTATAAAAAATGGGATGTTTCTTTAAATGGGTTTGTTCATTTAACAATAAATCTATAGATGGAAAATACTCTATTTCCTTTATTGGTTCAAGAAATAGTAGAACACATTCAGAGTACATATGTTATGTATTGCACTTTTATTTTTCCTATTTAGATTTTTCTTTAAGATGGATAACTGAAATTCTATCTGTATAATATTAAGTGATCCTGTTTATTATATTTAAAAAAGGGGAACTGGATAAAAACTTACAATCTTCAAAAGATATCCACAAAAAGAAAAAGATTGATTAGTTTATTATCGATAAAACCTTAATCAAAGTTTGCTCTGCATATGTTTGGTTATGGATTGTACTATCAAACCCATAAGAAGAGATTTTTTAGCGATGATATAATTGATAATAATTTTTTTATTAAAAGTTTAGTTGAAAGAGTGTTTAAATATCATTAGGCCACCCTAATTAGGATAGACTAACATATGCCATTTAAAAAAGTCAAGACCTCCGGATATCTAAATTTGTGTTATGATAATCTCACTTCCAATAACATTTTCCTACTACCATCATCGTTATCACCAATTACAACAACAATATATGATTTTTTCAATGGGTTTATTCATGCTGAAATAATATCAAATGGTGGAAAAAAAGCATAATGGACTATTATCAACTTTTATTATTAGGATTAATTGCCGGGTTTACCATATTCTTGGGATTACCTCTA
>JBDUES010000067.1:0-5770 GCA_040297625.1 Candidatus Nitrosocosmicus sp.
CATGGCTGGGACCTGATGAAATCCTAGCATGTTAATCCATTTAAGTCTAGTGTCATAGATAATGCCGTCATATTTTTTCTAAATTGATTGTCACTGTGTATAGATAATCAATATTTTATAAAAAAAAATAACGACACAAACTTAGACACTTTACTTACAGAAGAGTATACAACCTTCTTTACATAACTATTAAGTTATGGTTATGCTGGACTGCGGTTCCAATACATAAAAGAGTGTGTATAACACATTATTGAATTGATTCTATGCTTAATATTTTTACATAATCATCTTTATAATTTGTTGATAAGATAGAATATGTATTCTGTTATACGACAACTGCATTTCTTATTGACCAATGTCACTATAGAATTTAAAAATGCATAACAAAACTAATTTGTTACAATCTAGTTGACAGAATCATATTTTATCAAAATAAATTAATAAGATATGATTTTAATTAACTTGTGCTAGCAAAAAATCCCAATAACCTTTTAGTCAAAATTAAAGATTTATCAGTTGCAGATTTTTCTCTCATGTCTTTTATGTCCTATGAATTAAAAAAGAACTTGACTGATTATTTCCAGATAGACTCTTTTACCATGCCCGATCCTTTTCCAATAAAACATGATTTTAACTATTTTATAGTAGTTGATAAATCAAATACTAGTAGAATAATTTCATTTATTACAATAAAAAATGATGCGGATGTTGAATCCTGGGATGTGATTTTAGGAGACGAAATGTCAAAATTGGACTTACCGCCAGATGATATTTTCGCTCTAAAAGAAGAATTGTTGCCTAAACATACCAACAACTTTTATCCATTCAGAAAAAATGGTTCAATTATTGGATTTATTGCATTTGCATTTGAGATTTGTGGGAAGACAGATATATAAATGACCTTTAATTGAATTTGATTAACCCGATAATTTTATTATTATATCTGTATTGATGAATTTTTTATTCACCTTGGCTGTTGTTTCTTGTGTTATTATTCCAGATAGGTATCGCTGTTATTGTTATTGTTATTGTTTCTGATCTTATTTGTTAATTTGTTTTATTTTTTAGCTCGTTATTCTTCTTCTTCTACTACCTTTTTTGTCAGTTCCATCTTTATCTGATTGACAATTGTTGTCCAATTCTATATTCTTCTTTTGTATGTGATTTTTGGGGAGGGAGTTTTATTTGAACTGTGATGTATTTTATGGATTCATGTTTTAATTATGGTACATATTTTCCTTCTTTCTCTTTGCTATCTTTGCATTACCATTGGATTTTATTAACTGTGTTTATAAAATTCATTGGTAATATTGTGAATTCTATCATTATATGATGAGGAATTATACTTTCATTATAAACTACTATCATTAAAAAATATAGAAAAATGCTTTTAATTCCTTTTGTTTTTTATCTATTATGTATATAGTGACTATTTTTGATAAATGATATTGTATTTATAAAATGAATTTTAGCTGCTGTTCTTCTGTTTATGTTCTTTTTCCTCTTCCTCTTCCTGCGGATTGATTTTTTCTTTTCTGGCTAATATCAAAAGTAAAATTCCAAAAACCCCTAATACTAGTGAAAGACCATCTGCTTCTCCATGTGGTATAAAAAGGTAATACGCAATAGAAAAAGCAAAGCATACTATTGATTGTATTGTATACGTTATTGATTTTTTAATCTTTTTTTTATTTATAATGTATCCTACTGGGAAAAATACAATACTTGGATATAGAATCAATAATATGTATTGGTCTAAAAATGTCATTTTTTTTAACTTGTTTGATTAATATACTAAAATAAAAGTTAAAAATTTAACGGTATGATTTCTGTTTTCTTCTTCTTGCTCCTGAGCCACCGAAATGCTTTGATTCGGTTTGTCTTGGGTCTCCTGCTAATAAATGTCTGTCAAATTCTATGATTTTGCTCTTTATTTCTTCCCTTACACTTTTTGAAAATGGGTGCTCTTTTGGTTCTTTTGATCCTTTTGTATCTCCTGTTAGCGCGCGTGAAATAGCTACTGCACTTGCAAATGCTTGACCCATAAATCCTCCTCCATTTACATGTACACTAACATCAATCCTATCTCTTAATTCACCAATTATATGTGCAGGTGTTAAAATTAACTCCTTTGCAACTTCTGGTTGAATGACCTCTGCTGGTATATTATTTATTCTTATTTTTCCATTACCTTTGACTATTGTAGCTACAGCTCTACATGTTTTTCTTTGGCCTGGATAAAGATCTGTCTTATTCATGCCCTTATATCACTCCTTTCCATCCTATCTGTTTTGCTACATCACTCATTGATATATAATATGATTCTTGTCTGGTAATTTTTGCATCATCGAATGTTGTCATTGTTGAATTTTTCAATTCTTCCGGGACTCCTATATAAACTCTTAATCTTTTAAAAGCTTGTATGCCGCTAGGTTTTCTCTTGGGAACCATCCCTCTAATCATCTTGGTAATTATTGTATCAGGTCTTCTAGGATGAAACGGGCCGTTGATAGGATTAGTTACTGATGAAACTTCTAAACGTACTTTATAGCTTTCAATAACTTCATATTTGTTCCCAGATACCATGACCTTTTCAGCATTTACTACCGAAACTCTATTTCCCTGGAGCAATAACTTTGAGACTTTGGAACATATTCTTCCTGAAATACAGTTTGAACCGTCGACCACTATATGTTTATTTTGTTGAGAACTTGTTTGATGCTGCTGCTCATGCTCCTTATGCTGCTGATTTTGTTCTTTTTTATCCAATTATTTTTACACCTTTTCCATCTGGGTATTTATTTATTAATGATTGTAATGAGATTACTTCTGTTCCTGATTTATTTAACTTATTTAATGCCGTTTCTGAAAACGAATATGCACAAACTGTTAACTTGTGTCCTAAAGTTCCATTTCCTAAAATTTTGCCTGGGACAATTATAATATCTCCATTATTGGTAAATTTATTTAATTTTTGAATATTAACCATTCTTCTATTTGATCTGGATTTTTGAAATTCTTCTTCCAAGGCTTTCCAAATCTTTGCCTTGTTATTTTTGAATGCTTTACGAAGCATCCAGATTGTATTATCTATTAAAGTATCGTTAAACATTATCTGCTGTTCTAATTAAAAGTGTATATACAGTACCAAATAAATTTACCTAGACGTTGGTTAATGCTTTAACAGAACTTATAGTTTCCCCAAAGTTTTTAATACTTGAATTAAGTTTTTCTGCTGCTGCTATTATTATTTCTTCAGCAGTCAATGCTCCACTAGATTCAATAGTCAGATAAATTTCATTTTCATCCTCGGCATATTTTACTACGGCTATTGTAGCTGCCTGCCATTTTGCATGATCCTTGCCTAATCCCAATCTTGCGTATGCTTCAAATTTTATCTTTTGACCCGGAGCTAATGTTATTATGGGTATGTCTTGATTAACCGGTTTTACAAAATCGTCTTCTGATATTAGTTCAGAGGTTGTAATAGTTTTAGTCTTATCTTTAGCTTCTGCATCCAGTTGTAATAATACTCTACAATTTGTACATCCTAATGAACTTTTACAGTTACATTCATTAGGTAAAGAAAATTTTTTTAAATCTGTTCTTAATGGAATAAGTCCAAGTCTATGTGCCACAGCTTCATCGTGCATAACTGATGAGTTTTCCAAAATAACTACATCATCAATAGCAAAAGTAGGTACCTCGCTTAATGATAATCGTCTTAATGCGTTTATATACTGACGTGGAACATTATTAAATTTAACGGTTATTTTTTCATCTTGTTTCTCAATAACCTTTAAATCTATTGAGATCAAATCAGGAGATTTTAGTCTTATGCATATTAAAAATGTAATGAATTAAACCAATTATCAATTATTATTATATTAATATATAACAAATAATTTTCCTATCATATGGGTGATTCCAAGAGTACTACTGTTAAATTAGTTGTAGGGAATGATAAATTTGAAATATTAGTAAAACCCGATCTTGCGCTTGAATATAAATTAGGTAAGAGGAGTGATCTTTCTTCTATTTTGATTTCAGATGAAATTTATTCTGATGCTAATAAAGGTTCTAGAGTAAGTGATGATAAACTAAATAAACATTTTAAGACCACTAATTCTAACGAAGTTATAAAACAAATTTTATTGAAAGGCGAATTAAATCTTACTACAGATCAAAGAAGAAAAATGGTTGAAGAGAAGAGAAAACAGATAATTCAATATATAAATAAAAACTTTGTAGATCCAAAAACCAAATTACCTCATCCAATTCAGAGAATAGAGAACGGTTTGGAAGATATCAGGGTAGTTATCGACCCTTTTAAAAAGGCAGAGGATCAAATAAAGGTAGTTGTTGATGCTCTTAGAAAAGTTCTTCCACTGGCATCGGAAATGCAGCAATTAACTATAACTGTACCTAAATCTTTTTCATCAAATAGTATTAGTTTTATTAAATCATCTGGATCTTTGATTTCTGAGGAATGGCTTTCAGATGGCTCGTTAAAAGTAAGGATAGAAATAAATGCTGGTGTCAAGGGAAATTTTCTTGGTCGTTTAGGTTCATTAACTAAAGGCTCTGCACAAGTTAATGAATAATGGACTTACAGATTATATTATAGAACAATTTCTAGATAATTGGATATAGAAATATGAAATCATTACATTATGTATATCTTATGTTATTGGAGGTAGTCAATTTTTAATATGCAAGAGATTAATAGAAGGTATGTTATACCTGGAGATAAAATTGTAGAGGGTAATTATAAACCTTTGATGAATGTTATGAAGAGCGGGGATTATTTGATCTCTACAAGAGTTGGAATTGCAGAGGCAGGCAAAGATGGTGTAAAAGTCATACCTTTATCAGGTGTATATATTCCCCGTGTTAATGATTTAGTAATAGGAAAAGTTATTGATCGTTCTTCTTTGTCTTGGGATATTGATATTAATTCGTGCTTTTTTGCTCATCTTCCTGCACAAGATGTATTTGGAAGAGATTTTTCACCTGCAAGAGATGATATGGGTAGGCAATTGAGTATAGGTGACTTGATTATTGCCAGAATTGTCTCATTCGATCGAACTAGAGACCCGATGTTGACAGTTCAGGATAAAGACCTTGGAAAAATTCCTTACGGGGAATTTATCAAAATTTCTCCCACCCGCGTTCCACGACTAATTGGAAAACGGGGTTCTATGATTCAAACTATAGAACAAGCAACACAGACCAGAGTAATAATAGGGCAGAATGGCATTGTAGTTGTTACTGGACGAGATACCGATGGTCTGAGTTTAGCAGTCAAGGCTATTAAAATGGTAGAGGATGAATCTCATACTACTAATCTTACTCAAAGAGTTAAAACATTATTAAATGTACAAGATCCTATCGAATCAGACCAATCTGAAAATGCCAATATTTCTGATGTTAGTAGCGATTCCACCTTCTCACCACCTACATCTAATACCCAATTAAATTCATCTACTTTTGAACAAGCTTCTTCAAACACCGAACCACAACAACCACAACCACAACAACAAATTCCTTCCAATGTGGATGTTTCAAACACCGAACCACAACAACAACCACAAAATACTGAACAACAACCACAACAACAACCACAAAATACTGAACAACAACCACAACAACAACCACAAAATACTGAACAACAACCACAAAATACTGAACAACAACCACAAAATACTGAACAACAACCACAAAATACTGAACAACAACCACAAAATACTGAACAACAACCACAAAATAC
>JBDUES010000068.1:0-2968 GCA_040297625.1 Candidatus Nitrosocosmicus sp.
GATACATACAAAAAAAACAAAAAGGACGACTTCAGCAAAAAAGTAAAGTGAATGAGTAATAAAAATAGCATTTCCAGGCGAGGTATCTCTAGAATACATGTAAAAGATAAAAAATAAAGATAATACGCTAAATATGGAAAGAAAAATACCTTTTTTGTAGTTTAAAGAGGATTCTCTATTTTTATCCATCAATTACAGATAATAACTTGATAGGAAAATATGAGTTTTTTTTAATGAAGAAATTTTTAAAATAGTTTTAATAACCTGGCAATAAAAATATCTTTTATAAAAATTTGTTTATATTTTTATACAAATTAACCAATAATATTAAAAAAAGTGTCCCTTTGTACAGGATTTCTACCTATTTCATTGATTAAGAATTTTAATTCTTTAGCAGATGTTTGATTAGATTTGCCAGCAGCTTTAAAAATTTCCTCAGAAAATGCGGTTCCGACCAAGTCATTTCCGCCATAACAAAGTGCCACCTGAGCTAATTTCTTTCCTAGAGCCACCCAATAAACTGATATGTTTTTTAAGTACGTATAAAATAATAGTCTTGAAACTGCAATAATTCTTAAATCATATGTAGAGGGACTTTCAGAAATCAAAGTATGTTGTTTTTCTAGTTCTGTATTTTCCAAACTAAATTTTAAAGGAATAAACGTGGTAAAACCATTCGTTTTTTTGTTTAGATCTCTTAATTTTATTAAATGATCTATAATATCTTCAGGTCTTTCAATATGTCCAAATAACATTGTACAATTTCCTTTTAATCCCAATTTATGGGCCTGGAATACAGTATCTAACCATTCATCGCCAGAACATTTACCAATAACTATTTTGTCACGAGTTTGTTTATTGAAAATCTCTGCACCGCCACCTGGAAGTGCATCAAGACCAGATTCTTTTAATCTTTCAAGGACCTCCTTTATAGAATTTCTTGTAACTTTGGAAATAAAAAATATTTCAGCAGGAGTTAATGCTTTGATAATTATTTTTGGAAATCTTGATTTTACTAATTTAAACATATTCTCATAATATTCAAGTCCAAGTTTTGCATTAAAGCCCCCTACAATATGTAGTTCAGTTGCACCCAAATCATTAACAGCTATTTCAGCTCTTTTAACAATCTGTTCAGGACTTAAAGTATATGCATCATCATCTTTTTCTTTTCGATAAAAAGCACATAGTTGGCAGCTGGCTGCACAAATATTTGTATAATTTAGGTAATAGGATGAAACGAAGCTCACATTATTACCAATCAAGTCTTTTCTTATCTTATCTGCAGCTGCACCCAGTAAGAATAGATTTTCATGATTTATCAATTCTAACCCATCATTATAATTCAATTCCTCACCAGATAGAATTTTTTCAAGTGATGAAGTAGGTTTGATAATAGTTTTAGACAATTAATTGATATTAATATTTTAAAAATATAAGTGCTTTTAAAACTTGATTAGATTTTAAATTTTTGTTATAAAAATATAAAAAGATTAAATTGAAGCAATGACAAGTTAATTTGTTCCTTGCAAAATATCCAATTTTTTGATAATTATTTAAAAAATTCTGATATAGAAAATATAATAAATAATATAATTAAAAATGATAATATTCAACTAAATGATGTAATTAATCTTTTAGAAACAAAAGACATTCAGCATCTGGGTTTTGTAAGTAATTACCTTAGAGAACAATTATACGGGAAAACTGTCACCTTTATAAATAATTTAATTCTTAATTATACAAATGTTTGTATAACATATTGTAAATTCTGTGCTTTTTATAGACCTCCAAATCACTACGAATCATATATCGTATCCAAGGATGAAATTCTGAATAGAATCATTTTTGCAAAAGCAAATTTTAACATAAAACAAGTATTATTTCAAGGCGGACATAACCCAAAATTAAATATTGAATATTATGAAGAAGTATTCAGAACAGTAAAAGGAAAATGCCCGGATGTTGCCATCCATGGGTTATCAGCATCTGAAATAGACATGATCTCAAAAGTAAACCGATCGAGTACATTGGAAGTCTTACAGAGATTAAAGGAAGCAGGTTTAGTCACTCTTCCTGGAGCAGGTGCAGAGATCTTAGATGACGATGTAAAAAAAGTCATTAGTCCATTAAAAATATCTAGCGATACATGGTTGAGAATAATGGAAGAAGCTCATAATCTAGATATCAAATCATCTGCTACAATGATGTATGGAACCATTGAAACCATCGAACAACGAGCACGTCATTTATTAAAAATTTTAAATCTACAAAGAAAAACCAAAGGTTTTATGGCATTTATACCCTGGAGCTTTGAACCAAATAAAACAGAGATACAAGATAAAGGAGTTGTAAATTATCCTCTTGGAGGTTTCGAATTACTAAAAATGATTTCCGTATCAAGAATAATTTTTAATGGTTTAATAGATCATTTGCAATCTTCCTGGCTTACAAACGGTGTTGGAATGGCCCAACTAGCTATATTTCATGGCTCAGATGATTTTGGAGGAACATTAATTGGGGAAGAAGTAGTTAGCGCGACTGGTGCCCGCTCTACAGAGTTATTAGCATCAAATATTATCAATTCTATTAAAGCAATGAACTTTATTCCAGCTGAAAGAAATAACAACTATGAAATAATAAAACAATATTAATAATTTATTATATATTGTTACATGCTATAAATATCATATCTTATTTTAAAATAAAGGAATAAGAATTTAACAAATACATGTTTACATATTCTAAAATATACCCATTTATTTAATTTATAAAGAAATAAAATTATACTTATCTTGTATCAATTAATTGAGGCTTGGTCATAATTCAAATTATCTTTTGATATATTATCCAACAGCTTAAAGCTGACCTTTGGAATATGATTTTGATTAACACTGTCCCAAAGATTAGCTCTGGATAGATTAAAGGAATCCATCCTTTTTAACATTCTGTATATGATAGGTTGTAT
>JBDUES010000069.1:0-17477 GCA_040297625.1 Candidatus Nitrosocosmicus sp.
ACTTTCTTTTTCGGAATTTCCTTTTGGATAACCGCTTTATCTCATGTTTGGTATATCTTTTTGCTATCTCTTTATCGTAAATACTATAAAATTCTTGTATTGTAATGCCGGTGAACGATTTGAAAAGTATTGGTTTTTTGGATAACCTCTCGTATGAAAGCAAAAAGAGAACCGGTTGATGAGAAACTACTGGTCATAAAGCTGTTTGCAATTAATTATGCAAGAGATCTATTATAGTTATTTTGATATTTTAAATAATATCTGATAGATCTGCTTAAAGAAACAAAAACAAATGATTGAATCCATCTAAGGTAATATACATTTACAAAGTATTAGTTGTTTTTCTCAGAATGGCTAGAATATTTTTAGAAATATATATAAAAATAAATCTAAATAAGATAAACTATGACTACTATAAAAGGATTATTGTTTCAAATCCTGGAAAGAGGATCTATATTAGTTATAGTGTGGTAACCTTTTGTTTTAATCCGTCAAGAATTTTATTATATATATCCAATAACTCTTTTCTTTTTTCTTGATCTATCAATTTAATATGATCAACAAAAAGATCAGATCCTTTTACAATACTTTTTATACTGTCTTCAAGTAAAATTTTTTCTTCTGCATTTTTTGTTATTTTGTCTATCAGGGTTAATACATCTTCTAGTATGGTTTCCTTTCGTGTATTTGTTTCTTTATTACTAGGCGATACTTTACTATTCATTTGTTCTCAAAATATATTGCATGAACTATATAATATTGTTTCATATATTCGATAAAACCAACGATTATTTTTATAATAAAAATAAGGTGTATTTTCGTTATAATTGGGATTATACTATTTCCTTTCCTAAGAAATACCTTAAAGGGAAGAAGAATTTGTTTATGTAATTTTGGATCAATGAAAATTCAAATTGTATTGTCCAGTAGTAAGTAGCTACTACGTTATTCTCCTTCAACATATGCAATTACTTGCTTGTTTATGAACTCTTCAAAAAGGGGGTCATACCATTGAGTTTGTTGAATTTGCTTCCAGTGCTCTTTTATAGTTCCTTCTTTAAAACAAGTGCGCATCCAATGTATCCAACCCAGCCATTCGTTCTCATTAAGCACCTTTCTTTCATGCATGTCAAAGGCATGAGAGAATACGTTGAGAACATCAAATGAGTACACTGACTCTGGAGAGAGTGGTTGTCTGTTGATTACCTTTCCTAGCTCTGGACGTTCTAGCAAATGTTCCTCTAGTCTATGTACTTTTTCATCCAAATCACTGAGAACTTTGGTTTCTATGTCTACGGACAATCCTTTTATTTGCTTATTTGAAAAAATTAGTGTAATTAGCAGGGTTCCGATTATGCCAATTGTCTGCGCTATTTGTAAGATGTCTGTATATCCAATATATGATGCCATAGGTAAGTTTCTAGAGGCATTAAAAATAAGATTATTGGGTGCTATTATAATATCACGATACTTTTTGATGCTCTGACAATATTGAGGGTTTTGCAAATGTAATCGCGGGATTGTGTTATTAAGCCCGTTCAGATAAACGACAGCTAAAGAGGTAAAATAAATGTTCATTAAATCAATAACTTCATTTTTAATACCAATACCTTACGTTCATTATCAGGTTTAAAATTACCATATTTCTTATATTCACTTAAAATTTGATTCCTTTGTCAAAATCTTAATTGAGATTACAAAATGACATTGATAAAATCTATCTTAAAGGGCCGCTAAAACCAAAAAGCCCACCAAACCTGCTATAACAATGAATTTTTTTTAGGTCAAAGTTGCTCGATTGCAGGATTCTCAAATTTCAATGTTCTTTTGCAATTCTCGCCTAAAATAATTCAAATTTGGTATGCAATGATACTTTTGAATAATTTTCGGTACCATTTTTTCAATATTTCCATAATAATCATTAATTCTCTATCAGATATTCTTTTTAATGGTGGATTACACCATTATTACTGTTATCCCTCTGGTTCCATATCTTTTAATGCTATATTTCTATCTTTCAAGTTAATTCTTCTCTAAAATCAATAAATTTCTGATTATATGGTTGTTGGTCTTTCTAATTCTTTTACATTCTTTTGTACTTTAATACAGGGTAGGGTTCCATTGTATGCTAGACATATAAAAATATCATTACCATCAAATATGCGTACTCATCAGCCAACGATCTGTCTATTATTTTTCTACTATTATTTTTCTTGTTTCTTCATCTACTACTTTTACATTAATTTGTAATATCTCTTATTCTTAATGCCTTTGCCTTTGCCTAAGGGCATAGTGAAAAGTTTGTTAGCAGTCGAAATAATTGACAGTATAAGGATGATTTTTGGGAAAAGTTGCGGGGAATTGTATAAAGAAAGAAGTATAACTCTTCTTTTTGAATTTATTACGCTGGATACCTATAGGTTATACCTCATTAAAGTGATCTTGATGGATTAATCTTTACATATCTGGATAATTTAGCAATTATTTAATTAATTATACAATTTTTTACGCCATTGATTCTTGTTTGTATAAATAGAATCCATGTATATTCAAAACTGGGTATTTATATGAATGTATGACATAGATAGTATATGGATAATTATTTATAGATTTGTGTCTCGCTCGTCCTTTTCTCCTTTAAAATTCATTTTTGAACCATATCCCTATTCGTGATATATCATATGACAATTTAATAAATAAATAAATAAATAAATAATTATGGTGGTTCCAAGACATTGATTATTACTTGGTGTATAAAGGGTTTTTCCGCCATATACAACTACCACCACCCTATACAATCCTATTGCTCTATAGGCGGCAGAGTGATAATTCTACAATAGATATTCCGTATCTATTACGAAATTTATTCGAATATTTCCTTCATAACCTTCCATTACACATTCGCTAGAAAGCCTCATTTACCTTATTAATGGAAATCGAATATTCCGTATCATACTCTAAAGTGTGGTGCATACTGCAAAGATCAAGCACCTCCAAAGTCCCTTTTCCATGGATAGCTAAACCCGGAAAATGATGGTGGTGGTAATGATGGATAGTAGTAGTAGTTGTGGTAATAACTATGAAATGACTACCACAACTTGTTTTTCAGTCTATGGACTTTCTGGCATAAACATACAAGAAAACCCGAATGGTTTTCATCAAGAACAATCAAACCGGAATATGAATTATAAGGTAAAATATGCTTTAGATTCTTATATCTTGGGTTTGGATGTTAAATAGAATTCACCAATCATATCTTTTATGCCCCTCTTCTTTGTAAGGACATATAGCACTAATAATTTAATACCTATAGTAGTTTTTGGGCTATTTCCTTTCTCTATTTTTCCATCTTCCTTCTATGTATTTCTCTTCCATATACCCCGAGGACATGATGCTACCAGGATCTTTGATATCAATTTGATTCTAATGCCGTCTTTCCTCCGTATAAAGGGGGAATAATGCTTTAAATCCTGGTATGAAAGGATGGGGGTGGGAGTGGGTGACGAATGTTTAAAAGGAATAGGATTATCAGGAATTGGTAGGACATATTCTCATCGGTTATTATCCTAATCGAATATGCCTTCTTTTTATTCGATTTTTTTCATACTTTAATATCGTTATAGAAAATGGTTGATATCTATAAACAATATAGTCCACCTTTGGTTATGTAATAATATACACTGTGATAGACTTGATTCTATAAAAACAGCCAATTCTTACACTGCAATCCACTTTGTAGCAAATTACTTTTGCATTCACTTGAGAGACTATATCTACCATTAGTATCCAAAACCATTTGGAAAGATGGAGCCACCATCACCAAAACCTAAATATCATTCGCTTGGTGGTATCCAAATACCCGACTTCGCAGTCGAATGTGTATCGCCAGATCATCAATGGGAATTCTCAGAATGCATATACTACTGATGATGAGAAGAACCATCTACACCTGATTCTTGAAGAAAAGAATCATGATATAGAGCAAATATAATCCTGATTAAGGTTAAATAATTTACCATTCAGCAAATAAGAAAGATGAAAAATCATCGTGATATCAATATTGGAAAATAAACATCTCGCTTTAATTAGAATAGAATTATGATGGCATTATATCAAAGAAGCACAAGTTTGATTAAAAAGATCTTTTAAAATCCTCATGTTTACAGAGCCCTTCAAGCGTATACTACTTATATTATGCCATTACCTTCAATAAGTGCTTAAATGAAATCTCTAATGCCTAATTCAATACCGACGTTTTTTTCTTCTCCCTTAGCAAGTATAATTTTGGTTGCAATCTTAACATTAACCTTGACTTTTATGTCTATAACAAACAAGTTTCCATATTTAATACAACAAGATAATAGTCATTTTGCAAAAGCCCTATCTTCAAAATATCCTGAGGTTGGTCTCCCTTCTCCTAAAGGACCAGCAATACTTGATCCTAGTCTAAAGGCAGAAGTGGTTTTCAGAGGATTAAAATATCCAACCAGCATGGACTTTTTAGGTCCTAATGATATATTAGTCACAGAGAAAGATGCAGGGACAGTACAAAGAATTTTAAACAATACTGAGCTACAACAACCTTTACTAAATGTAAGTGTAGCCACGTACGCTCATAGAGGCATGTTAGGTGTCGCCGCTTCTCCTCCCCCTCCCCCTCCTTCTCTTACTACATCTTATTTGTCAAATCATACAAATCCTATTAGCCATCATAATAGTACTACCTACGTTTTCCTATACTATACTCAAGCCAAGACTCATACCGGTGATGATATTACAGAAGGAAAACAACCGTTGGGTAACCTCCTTTTTAGGTATGAATTGATCAACAACAAGTTAGTAAATCCAAAATTGTTGTTAGACCTTCCAGCAACCCCCGGAGCTATCGGAAACGGCGGTAAGGTAATTATCGGACCTGATAAAAATGTATATCTTACTATAGGTGATGTTGGCATCAATGGACACATTACCAAAGCACAGAATATCCAAAATGGGAGTGAACCGGATGGAACTAGTGGGATACTCAGAGTTAATCAAGATGGTCAGCCAATACTCCCAGGCATTTTGGGAAATAAATTTCCTTTAAACCTTTACTATTCCTATGGAATGTGGAATAGTTTTGGACTTGCTTTTGATCCAATAACAAGAATTCTATGGGATACACAAATTGGTTTACCATTTGGTGATGAGATCAATTTGGTTGGTCCGGGATTTAACAGCGGTTACAATAAGATTGATGGCATATGGCTGCACGGCCATAACATGGATCAAACTGAAAAGCATGTTGCCTTTCCCCATCCAAATGATTTAGTCGATTTTGGTGGGAAAGGAAAATATCATCCGCCTCAATTTACGTGGTTTCATAAAGTGGTTCCGACTGGGATTACATTCCTTAATTCCAACAAGATGGGAAATCTATATAAAAATGATATGTTTGTTGCCGATGCGATAAACGGGAATATTTACTTCTTTAAACTAAATGTACAAAGAACAGGATTGCTGCTCCCCCCAGGTCCGCTTGCAGATGGAGTTGCAAACAGTTCTGATTCACTTAACCAAATAATATTTGGGAAAGGCTTTGGGGCGATTACAGATCTGAAAGTGAGTCCTTATGATGGCAATCTATACGTGCTAACATTTGACGAAACACAAGGGACGATATATAGAATAGTTCCTGTTAACAAGTAAATGGCTAGGGGTTGAAATGTTTGGATTTGATTTGCCCTGGTTTTTCTTTCTCCTTTCATATAGTAGGTGAAAAACTCTATACTGTTCCACAACAAGGACAAAATACACCATCATGATATAAGTAACTTTTACAACCTGTACAATACTTTTCAACAAGATCGAATACAATAGAATAATAATAATAAAATATAAGAAATAATATGGATAAGGCCCCTCTTCCAAGTTACAACTTAAACCCGATCTTCTTTGTTCTGGTAATCAGCTAATGAAATACTGTAAGATTATTTTCATAATATCCAACTCCCAAAGGATATGGAATCTCAAACAATTACCCCCTTCCTGAAATAGTTATTCAAACTATCTTTTACTATTAATTTTGGATGCATTATTAGCATCAATAGTATTACTATTCTTTTTATTAATTTTTGATAAATTCTTGCATTACTTGATTTACATAATCTCTTATTTTCAATTAACTAATTTGGTGATTGAATACCAGTATGCTCTAACATTGATTCTTTTTGTTCTTTCGTAATCATTATCACTTTGTCAGAGATCCTGTGCTATCGTGCCATTTCAATAATACCTAAAAAAATTTTGACAACAAAAAGATCAGTGCCGCCTGTACCTTTGAATTAACTTTTAAATCCAAATATTAAAAGTGTGATTAATATGGCATTATTAGATTATCTTGTGTCAAAATAATTCCTCATTTGTCAACGTGAAATATTGGATAAATATAAAACTATTCGGTAACAGGAGTAATAGTATCTTTAACAAAGGATTGGATAATTTTCCCAATAGAAAAGATACTTTCAAAGTGCTTTGTTGTATGAATCGAAAAACAGTTAAGATTATGCTATATCTCGAGCAAATCAAATTAAATTATGACTATTTCCTTCTCAAATATAATATTAAAACGTTAGCAAAAAACAATTTAGACTTTAAAAAGTTGAATTCTAGATTTATTGATATATCTTACAGAGATATTTGTTTCCCGTGCAAAAATATAATAAATTTTATGAGGTTTACCAGAATGATAATGTTATATGTCGTAGTAGTAGTCTTTAATCAATTAAAAAAATATTAAGTGAGAGCGTCTTTTATCTTTGTTTTTGCTTTGTTTAATATTTCTGAGCTGGGTTTTCCTTCAGCATGATCTTTTGCAGTTTCTATCTTTGCTTCAATGTCTTGTTCTGCGTTTTTCATTTTCTTAACATCTTTATCAATATTAGTCTTTGTAATATTATAGCAATGCAAAACTATAAACTTTTTCTAATGTAGAGCAATAAACCCCGTATATCAATTATATTTTTAAGATGCTATTATTGAATATTTTATTTTTATTATGACAGTTATTGTAGTAGGTCCGAAGGGCTTAGTCATGATATCGGTCCTTTAAAATAGATTATGTTATTCTATTTGTATTACCAAATTAAATGATTTTTATTACATCTCTATATTTCTATCCTAGCAGAGCCCGATTATCAGACAATGCAATATTATTATTAGAACAGTATGTCACCTATTATAAATAATTATTCAAACCCATCACAAAATACCTCTAGCCTACCGTCAGTATTCCTTATTTTAGTTATGCTCTTGTCAGATAATAATAACTGATTATGTAATTCTATCAAGATCCAATTCTGATCCAATATGCTACTATTATTTGGCAAAATCTGTCGTTTATAAAAAAGATATCAAATCCCACCCATAACAAATACCTCTAGCCTACCATTAACAATCTGTAATATGGTGGAAGTAATATTTTCATACAATAGAATTAAATCTAGTGCTGCATCTACATTGCTTAGCCCATACTTTTATCTAATTGAATTTGCACTATCATATTGAAGGTTTGGATTTAGGCTATGTATTGTAGGTTATTGCTTTATAGAGAAGAATTATTGGTCATAGTGCATATTTAACAATAATCATATGTCTTAGATCATCATCATCAATACTATATTGGTCAAAACTGTGTTCATATTGGAAATCAACATTATCCAAATTTTTTCTATAAAATGTCTCTTTTTTCTACATTGCTCATGCCATAACCCTAATACATGTCCAATCTTATGTATTGCATCGCCACCAACACATTGATCAGATAGTTTTATAGACTGTTATCATTGCCTTGTTAATCAAATAATTTGATGATTCGGTCATTGATAACCATAGACTTTTAATAGAGATTCTTTTTATTCCTCCTCTTTAAGATAATGACATTATGATAGTTTGCTATAACTGTGGCCATCAAATCACTATGTCAACAGAAGAAACCTGCCCTAATTGTGGCCAGACTTTGAGTGGAAGAATAGCAAATGGCAATAGTGGAAAATATTCTATTAACATCTATAACACAAGAGGAGATGTTATTGATTTTGGCTTTTCAGGCTCTGGCAATAACATTGGCAAAAATATTGTAGTTGGATTTGGTACAATAAATATAAGACAACAAGAATTAGCAAAGATACCTGTACCTGAATATGCAAAGGCTTTGAAAGATTTTTCTGAATCCATTAATGGGTATTTGGAAGGTCGACAGATACCTGAAGAAAAAGTAAAATGGATAAACAACAGTTTGGATAAACTTGCAAAGGAAGTTGAAGATATCCAGCCAAGAGATGTACAGAGAGAACAAGTAGATTATTTAAAACAAATACAAATTGAATTAAAGATTGCGAGTGTAATACAAAGAGTATTAAACGTCTTACCTCAAGACGCAGGGACTGCCTCTATATTTACACCTTTAGATCCATTTAGCAAGTTGATTGGTAGATATATTCAAGAGATTGTTGATGCCGTATCAAAGAGAAGGAAATGGTAGCAAAAGATGGATGTAAACTTTAAGGATGGTATTTCTTTTAATAGCATAATCTTGCCTGACTTTTTATATGGTTTTTCATATATAGGTTGTCTGTCAAACTCATGCTATTTTATACTGTAGTCTTATTTCTATTTCTACCGGAGAATTTTTTTTAATAATATTGTTATTTTTTTCTAATAAATCTCAAAAACAAAGACATTAAACTCGATATCAACCATCCGTAACTGATAGCATTTGAAATAGGTTTATCAATTACATTTGTTGTCGGTACGGCAATAGGAAAGGAGATTATTAGCAAGAGTTTGATATTGTCCTGGAGACCAATCCACTCTATAATGTTTTGAGCAGCAATAAGTTCATTTTTTAATATATTTGCTTAACTATCAAACATTTTCTACAGTCATATACAAAGTAAGGGTCCTATTGAGAAGTTGATATAGTTGTGAATTAGAGCGACGATTTTAAAGATGAAAAGAATCAATCCATTGGAAATTGTAACCGATTTGCTACATCTTTAGACGGGGTTGTTGTTTTATAGGTAGCAGAGAATACAATATACGCGGCAATTAGCGATAACGTCTTTCTGAATCTTCAATTGGATAATCATTAGCACTCATATCACGTATACCCATAAGACCATTGTCATCAAATTCCCAATGCTCATTGCCATGAGTTCGCATCCATTGATTAGGATTATCAGCATCTCTCCATTCATATTCGAACCTTACAGAGATACGATTTTTATTATAACACCATATCTCTTTCATTAAACGATAATCTATCTCTTTTGACCATTTTCTTTTAAGAAACTCTATAATTGCTTCTCTGCCATTAAAAAACTCTATACGATTACGCCAATGTGAATCTATAGTGTATGCTTGTGCCACAAGTTCGGGATTGCGAGTATTCCAAGCATCTTGAGCAGCTTTGACTTTAGCTCTAGCTGTTTCTTCAGTAAAAGGAGGTTTTAAATCAGTTGGTTTTACCAATATGATTTAGTAATAAGATCTTTTTAATATACTCATTTGCAAATTTAAAAGATATATTCATCCATCAATCTATCCATGTTCTACTTATGCGAATAGATTCATTATGCATTACTACATAAGCAGGTACACGTTAAATTGAATAGACAAATATATGATTTTTTTAGAAGCAAAAAGTGAATCCGATCAAGTATCTGTTGATAGAGACCGATAGGAGGCGGTGATTTATTATTTTTTTATTAGAACATGCAATGTTTGATAGAATATTATACAAAGTATTTTATGACATTAATTATCAAAGAATTAGAACAATTGGTTCTTTTTATTTTTAATTATTCATCACATGTAATATTATATTTGTATTACTTCTGGTAGCAAAAAAGAAAAGGAGAGACTGGGAATCGAGTTCGCAAATGAAGTGAAGATAACATGAGCATTTGCAAAGGAATTACATATTTTACTTAAGGATATTGGTAAGATTATTTGCAAATACCTGGTGATGACGATCCAAACAAAGAGGAGCGAGAAAAGCAAATAAAAATTCAAAATTTAAATAGGGTTTCTTTAGATAATAAGGCCTTTCAAATGTTCGAGGATGGTAGACCACTTGCAAAAGTTGCGGTTGATTTAGATCTTAAAACAGATACCGTTATCGATTTCTATGGTAGGGACTATTTAAGGCTAGATAGATAGATTACTTAATTTGGTGGTGGCAATATTTAATGAACTCCGATACGATGGGACAACCACTTTTTTTCGACTTTATAGGCGAATAAAAAAAGACGGATTGAATAAACAATATATTAGCGATCTATTGTAAAACCAACAAAAACTTGTAGTATTGGAAAAATAAGAGAACTTGTACAATGTCCATATCCGAGGACTATTCACAGAAATTAAAAGAATTGACTAAAAAGATAGACAACAACTATGAATGATGGATTTTCATTATGGAGCTCAAAACATTGTCTAATAATTAATAGAATAAAAATATTCATTTGGTTATTTGCATTCAGAATTTGTTGTTCAAAAAGTACTTAAGCCATTCTAAGCGACCATTATTATAAATAATTAATAATAATAATCAAATTGCTCTATTTTAAATCTGTTAAAAAGTGCTTTTACTGCTTTGAAACATAACAATGAAATTCTTTTTTTCCAATAAAATATTTAATACTGTACTAAAAATACCCGAGCGTTATTAACTTGAGGAAAACCATATAGTTTGAAGATACTTTTCTATTTCCTTTATGAACCTAAAAATAGTAGAACCCCTTCTTAAAGGGATATTGATTATGGTTTGTAATGTAAATCTTCTCTCATTCTCTCTGTTTTTTTATCATGAAAAAAATCTAATGATATATTAAAAATATCAAAATTTTTTAATATCAAAAAACTAAAAATACTGTTGCAACCTCCTCAATTTCTTTTACTATTTCAATAACATAATTAAAAAATTGTTAATGAATTATCATTGGATGTATCTGGAATCTGCAATACTCTTTAATAATCTTTAATTGTTAAAGAGTAGATGAATATATCAGATAATACATCTGCTGCCACTAAAAACAATACATTTGAATTTCCGGGCAGTACTGTACATTATACTCCTTTTTTTAATTTTAAAATTATCTTTATGTTACTCAAGATTAAGCCGGATTTTAATTTAAAAACCTTGATTGATTGTGAACAAAAAATTACAATTAATGTTCTTCAGGATTTAAATGAAATTGAATTAGATGTAGCGGAAATGAGAATTGAAAAAGGTGACATAAATTCATCTATAGTAAAAATTGATAATGTAAAAATATCTGAAAAGGATGATAAGATGAAGATACAATTTGATAGATTACTCAATGCAGGAACTGTTATTGATCTAAATATAAAATATTCTACAGGCTATTTTTCAAAAGACAATACTGTTCCTACTATAAATTCACCAAGGAGTGGGTTTCATTTTATATCAAAAGATGGGAGTACACCCGCTACTCAAGCTTGGACACAGGGTGAAACCTGGGAGTCAAGATATTGGTTTCCATGTATTGACGATCCTCAAGTAAAATATCCAAGAGAAATTCATATAACTGTTCCTTCAGAAGAATATATTGTAATTTCTAATGGTATGTCTGATGACTTGCAAAAAAAGACCGCAGTATTGGAACTTGATAATAACGTAAAGAAAATAAAATGGATATGGAATGAACCCAATTCAAATCCTGCATATTTAACATCAGTTGTAATAGGAAAATTCTTTAAAAAAAATATAGATTATGATGATGGTAGAATTCTTCTACAATATTTTTGGCCATTAGACATAACCGAAAGTAAAGCAATGTTGACTTTTGAGGAAACACCAAATATGATAAAGTTTTTTGAAGAATATTTTGAAACACCATATCCTTATAAAAAATACTCTCAAGTGACAGTAGATGATTTCGAATTCGGTGGAATGGAGAATACTAGTTGTACTACGCTAACAAGAAACATATTACATGATGAAAAAGTATTGCCTGATTATACTTCTGATATTGTAGTTGTTGCTCATGAATTAGCTCATCAATGGTTTGGTAATTTAGTAACATGTAAAGATTGGTCTAATATCTGGCTTAATGAAGGATTCGCAAGTTATTCTGAAGCACTTTATTGGGAAGAAAGCAGAAAACAAAATGAATTTTTGTTCAAAGTACATCAAGATATGACTGGATATTTTGATGAAGCAAATAAATTATACAAGCGTCCTATAGTAACAAGGATTTTTAAACATCCTGATGAATTGTTTGATGCACATTCCTATCTAAAGGGCTCTTGTGTTTTACATATGCTGAGATATCATATTGGTAATACATGTTTTAAAAATTCTCTCAAAGAGTATCTTTCAACTTACAAGAATAATAATGCAGAAACAGATGATTTTAGAAGAATATGTGAAAAGGTTTCTGGCAAAGATTTGCAGCAGTTTTTTAATCAATGGCTATTTACAAAAGGGCATCCTATTTTAGAAATTGAGTATTCATTAAGTGAAGATAAAAATGGTAAAAAAATAAAAATAAAAATAGTACAGGTACAAGAAGAAGAAAATCCGTTTCTATTTTCTATGAATATAAGAATAATATTCACTAATGAATGTAATAATAAGGATACGGAAAATTATCAAATTACTGGAAAGATATTTGAGAAAGAAATCGATATCCCTCAAGGAGAATCGATAAAATATATTTCAATAGACCCTAATCTTAATCTTATAAAAGAAATAAAATCTGTCAAAATATTGGAAGAAAAAGATGATTTTCAATTAAAGGATATTTTAATAAATCAATTAAAAAATGGTTTTACGATAATTGAGCGTATTCAAGCGGCAAATATTTTAAAAAGTAATTATTCTGATGAAATAATAAATGTTTTAAAAAATGTAATTATGAGTGGGGATTTTTACGGTTTATTGGTTGAAGTAGCAAATGTTTTTGGTTCTTTTAATGATAAAAATAATTATTCTAAGATGAATAGTACCTATAATAATTTAATCCAATGTTTAGACCATTCTGAAATATTATCATCACAAGTATTAAGGGCTGTTATTCGAAACATTGGAGCATTTGAAAGATCAGAATCAATTCCTATTCTTTTAGGATATTTGCAAGAAAATGAACACTTTTTTATACAATCAGCTGCAGCTGCTGCGTTAGGAAAGAGTAGTAAAAATATTGATGAAGCTCACAAGTCACAAAAAGAGTCAATGATCAATGAACTAAAGAAAATAGTGAATGGCAAGTCCACATTTCAAAATATTGTAGCCAAAGGCGCGATTGATGGGTTAAAAGAATTTTCTAAAGATGATGATGCCGATTTATTGATTGATATTGCTAATTTCCTTATAGAAAAAACTAGCGATAATAATGATTACTATATTAGAGCATCTGCAACTGCTGCTTTAGGTAAATTTCTAATCAATGATAATAAAGAAACACGTTTAGATAAAGATAAAAGTAATTCTGTAAAAAAAATGAACCAACAAGTATTTGATTGTTTGATTAAATTGTCACAGGATAAAAGACGGCGAATAAAAATAACTGCATGTAGCTCTCTTGCAGATACAGATGCAAAAACATCTACTTTAGAACCAAGGTTAATACATTCTATAAAGTTTTTAGTGGATGTTGCTGAACATGATTTAGATGGTTTTGTGAGATCCCATGCTGAACGAAGTGCTAGTACTATTCGAGAATGGGTAAAAGAATTGGCATCAAATCCACCTAAAATAGATATAAAATTGAGAGAAAAAGTGAACTTTCCTTATAATCCTTTTAGCCATTAGTAGGCTGATAAGGAAGAAAATATAAAATTATCGTAAAGTTAAGAAAAACGTGAGAATAGATTATTGTGGTTAATGAATATCTATTTATATAAATAAATTTTTTTATACCTTAATTTTTAACAATTTTGATAAACCTTGTTTATAAAGGAGTTTTAATATTATTGTTTCCATTTTTTATCCGCATCTTATCTTCTTATTTCGTTTTCCAATCATTAACTATATTTCATATGTTATATGCTGTGTTTTATTATTTTTCTTGGCGATTTGAATGATTAATTCGGCGGTAACTCGACTTTTATTACCTCTGATATGACGTTCTGTTTTGATTTATTTCAATTATTCTACATAAATATAATATGATTAATATTATGATTATTTGCAAATCCATCAAATCCATCAAATCTTAACTAATGGAAATACCATGATTTTTGAATAACTGGTTAGTCTATAATTATTAGGCGAAAATTAGTAGATTGATTTTGGTAGCGGCTATTGGTAGATGGTGTATTAGGTGTACAATTTTTCATTTATTGACTGGATGTTGGTGATTGTTGTTTTTTGTGACCTTTACAAGACCATGTTTTGAAAAGAATGTTTCAACAATTTCAGGCGTATGATCTAAATTGCTTTCAATTTGTGAATGTGTTAGAATCATAACATGTGACATTGAAAATATTTTCATAATATTAAGAACCACGAGGTGTTCAAAAATGAGGAATGTTGTTATATAAAGAAATTTTGAGGTATCAACACAAATCTGACAATTTATGCTATACCAATTTGTATTTGTATAAGTTCGCTAAATTAAATATTTATAATGTAATAATCCTATCAAAGAAATACCTCTTAACGGTAGATACTTTTTTGTTGTAAATCTTAGTATGATAATCTGGAATTATTTAGCGTACTTTTGTTAGATGGTATATATAAAATACTTTTATAGTCTAAGTAAAGAAATAACAGATCATTAACATCATCAGTTATAAAATTAACATTATGATTGATAAATAAAATACTTGCTTTGTCGCATGGTTTGAAATACAATTAAATCTTTATTATATTGCCCAACATAAATTCATCAAGTCAGTCAATTAGATCCTGTTCTTAAATGAGATTATAGATCTATCATAATGATAGTGCCAGTGATATTGTGCTCACATATTGATAGATTTTTTTTGTAAAAATGCTTTGATGTGTTGCAAACTTGACTTTTTGGTAAATATGAACAGTGTGAAATTATGTTAGTTAGTATACATTTTTGGAAATTTTATTCAATTATGATTATTTACTTCTTGTTTATAATACTAAACCGTTAACAAAAGTGATTTACTGAATCATGCAACAAAGCATAAAATACATACTATTTTGTTTAATCAATATATGGTGAATAGATCTGGTCTAGAAATCCGTCTAAAACAATACCCACAAGGGGTACCTACTGAAGATATATTTGAGATTGTTAGGGTGAATATTCCAGAACTAAAAGAAGGCGAATTCTTGGTCCGAAATATATGGATGTCTGTAGATCCATATATGCGTGGACGGATGAGAAGTCCACAAGAATCTAAAAGTTATATCGAATCATTTCAATTAAAAAAACCTCTTGAGGGTTCTTGTGTAGGTCAGATTATGGAATCAAATAACGATCAGTTCAAGACAGGGGAATATATTCTTGGGAACTTTGGCTGGATGGAATATTGGCTTTCAAATGGTGGAGATGTAATGAGAATTGATTCAAAAATTGCTCCAATACAGGCATTTTTAGGGGTATTAGGTATGACTGGCCTTACTGCATATGTGGGACTTTTGAACATTGGCAAACTAAATGAAGGTAAAGATACAGTGTTTGTATCAGCTGCAGCAGGAGCAGTAGGTTCTATCGCTTGTCAGATAGCAAAGATAAAAGGATGTCACGTTGTCGGAAGTGCAGGGTCTGAAGAAAAAGTAGAATGGTTGCTTGATGAGATTAAGTTAGATTATGCTTTTAATTATAAAACTGTAGGCGAGAATAATATCTCTTCTGAACTAAAAAAAGGATGTCCAGGAGGAATTGACCTTTATTTTGATAATGTTGGTGGAAAACACCTAGAGGCTGCACTTGATAACATAAAGCCATTTGGAAGAATTGTGCTTTGCGGTATGATAACACAATATAATGCTACCTCTCCTTCTGCAGGTCCATCAAATTTGTTTTTATCTATAACAAATAGAGTTAGGATGCAGGGATTTATTGTTAGAGATCATTATGATATGCTAAATGAGTTCCATTCTTCAATGTATAAATGGATCAGCGAAGGAAAAATTAAATGGAAAGAAACAGTCGTTGAAGGATTAGAAAATGCACCTAAAGCATTTGTGGGATTATTCAAAGGAGAGAACTTTGGCAAGATGCTCGTAAAAACTGGGTCCGAGGTATAAGTAGAGGTTTGATCGAATATTGCTTTGAGATTAAAAAGAAGATTTTTTCTCTAATTTCTATTACTGATTTTCATTTTTTGATATTGTATTTGAGCAAAAGTTTGCTATCCTAATATCTATTAAAAAGAAAAAAAATAGGGTATTGTAAATGGTGAATAATAAAAAAAATGAATATATTTATATATATTTATATATATTTTTTAGAATTGGATAAAATAAATAATAAAAAATTATTTTAGGAATGTTTCTATTATGGAAACAAGTTTATCTGGATATTGATACATCAATCCGTGCCCACCACCCGGTATTCGAATTAACCACGAATCTTGAATATTTTTTACAAGGATTAGTGAATTTCCTTGCGGTATCAGCATATCTTTTGTTCCAACGATAACTTCAGTTGGGATATGGATCTTTTCTAATTGATTGCAAACTCCGGTCTTGTACCATGAAAAAACTGCATTACCTTGTTTTTGAATTGTTTCCAGGGAAATAACTGGTGGTGCTTTATAACCTTCCTTAAATTTTTTTATAGAATTGAGGTTTTGTTGGATCCAATCTGACGGAAACATGAATGTAGTTAAACCATTTAGAATTTCATCAATTGATTTTGATTTATTTTGTATAATTTGACCAAAGTCATTAGTTGGTAGAATGGTTTCGCTTCCACCACAATTTGATGCATAAATTACAAGTTTATTTATTTTTTCTGGATTATTCAATGCCAACTCTTGGGCTATAAATCCACCCATAGAAAAGCCAAGAACATCAGTTTTGTTAATTTTGAGCACATTTAACAATCCTATAGTATCTTTAGCAAACTGGGAAATAGTGAAATTTTTATTTCCCTAATCTGTGTTACCGACACCCCTGTTATCAAAAACTATAATAGTATGATTTTGTGATAAATTTTTAATTACTTTCGGATCCCAATCATTCATTGTTCCGCCATAGCCCATAATTAACAAAAGTGGACTACCTTTTCCAAACATTTTATACTCTATGTTAATATCATCAACTTTTACTTTTTTTATATTCTGTAAATTGGTAATATTATTAATATTACTTGTTATATTTTGATTGTAGCTCGTTTTAAAAAATGTATTACTTAACAGCAATGTAAACGATATGCTATATCTTCTTGTAAAATAGTTGTGTTTGTTTACTATCACAACACCTATAGCTTGCCACTCTTAACTAATACTATGAGGGATACATTCCTCAGAATACTTACCACTGA
>JBDUES010000070.1:0-17317 GCA_040297625.1 Candidatus Nitrosocosmicus sp.
ACAAAAAAAATCTATCAATATGTGAGCACAATATCACGGGTAATTTCCTTATGCTATACATACAATCTCATTAAGAGATGGATCTAATAGAAAGACTTGACGAATTTATGTTAGACAGTATAGATTAAAGATATACATCTCTTTTTTGCAACTATTAAATAGTTTTGATACACCAATATTTCTTATGCCCAATATCCTAAATAACATAGATCTTGATAAAATTCAAAAAACTATTGAAAGTGGACAAAAAGATAAACAATTTTTAAAGAAACCAGTTAAACTACAGGGAGAATGGAATTTGGATATAAAAAAAGGATATCAATTCAAAACTGAATTAGCATCTGAAAATGGTAAACAAATAATAGAAATAGATTCTCCATCATTTTTAGGAGGAAATGGTAACAGATTAGGCCCAATGAGTTACTGCATTGCAGGAATTACTTCATGTTTTATTACTACATTTGTAAGTATTGCTTCAAGTCAAGGAATTAAATTTACTAAACTTAGTATTGATGCTGAATGTAACATTAACTTTGCCAAAACATTTGATATTGCAGATGAACCAATTACAGAAGGAATTAATTTTCAAATTGATGCAGAAACTGATGATGTAAATAAACAAAAGCTTCAAGATTTGATAAAGATGGCCGAAGAAAGATGTCCTGCTATATACAGTATGAACCACATAGTAAAGATAAATGCAGGAATAAAATAAATATACTAAAAGAAAAAAATTAATGATTTCCAGGTACAGATATCCAAAATAGTATATTTCCAATTGGAATTTGTTTGACAATCTAAATTATTATAGCGTGTAGGTTATGTTAAGACGATAGGTAACAGATACTGACCTAAAAATAGAGAAAGACAAAAGAAATATTTTCAGAAAAGAAGAAAAAGAGGTATACCATTGCTCTGTTGCATGATTCTTAAAATCTACAATTCCTTAACATATTTTGTCTAATTATATATCATCTTGTTATACAATGATACTTTTAACATCTTTTCTTTTACCATATTTTCAAACTTTACAGAATAAACATATTCACCAAACATCCTCTTTAAAGATAAGAATACCGTTTCTGCAATCCATCTTTTTCCATAGTTTACTATGCTGTCTTTCCATTTTTGGGTTCTGTCTCCTCATCAGGTGTTTTATTCCGTTGTTGGGATTCGGTGGGTGAAAATTTATACCATTTTTTACCATCTAAAGAATATGTTCCATCAGTATCAAACAATACTTATCTAAATAATCTTTTGGATGGTTATGGAATTGAACTTCTTCAAAAATAAGATGTTTGTTACATATATTACATTTTAAAATATTATTATTAGGCATTTGTTGAATCTCCTTTTTGTATATTGTTGTTATTTTGGTTTGTACCTTTTTTTACTATGTTATTTTTAATATTATTATGAGTTTAAATGGATAAAAAAATAATATCCGCAAGAATTCATCAATATCAAAAACCATTATCACTAGATAATACTTCAATGCCTAAAATAACTCATGGTGAGGAGGTGATAGTAAAAGTAGGTGCAACCGGGCTATGTCATAGCGATTTGCATCTTATGAATGGAGAATGGCGAGATCTTATTCCTCTTAATTTACCAAAGACACCAGGTCATGAAGTAGCAGGATGGGTAGAGGAAACCGGAAAATCGGTACCTACTGATCTATTGCAGATAGGGGACTTGGTAGTAGTCTTTGGGGGCTGGGGCTGTGGAATATGCACTTTTTGTAAAAGTGGAGACGACAGATGTGTAATAAGGCCAAATGGCCAGGATTATCGTCCTTTGATGGAGGTTACTCTGAATTTATACTTGTACCATCATATCGATTTCTTATAAGGGTCGACAAAAAATCTGATATAAATCCTGAGAATTTAGCTCCTCTTACAGATGCCGGTTTAACACCGTATAGAGCAATTAAGAATGTAAAACCTCTTCTTGGCCCTGGAAAGAGTATAGCTATTTTTGGAATAGGGGGTTTAGGATCTTATGGAGTTCAATATGCACAGATTCTTGGAGCTGGAGCCACTGTGATAGCTTTGGATAGGACGGATGAAAAACTTGACCTTGCAACGAATTGCGGAGCAGATTATGTGATAAATATAACAAAATCCGCTGAAATAAAAGATGAGGTAATGAAAATAACCTCAAGTAAAGGAATAGATGTTATTATTGATTGTGTTGGAGCAGAAAATACAATCAGTGATTCTATTCGAATTATTAGTAAGGGTGGAGCAATTGTTGTTGTGGGGTTATTTGGAAACCTTATAAAAGTTCCTCTTGCACCTTTGGTACTTAATGAATATAAAATAATCGGTTCGTTATGGGGAAATTATAACGAATTACGTGAAGTTATTGAATTACAAAGCCAAGGAAAAATAAAAAGTAATATTAGAAAATTTACATTGAATGAAATCAATCATGCAATAGATTTACTAAAACAAGGTGAAATAGTTGGAAGAGGAGTCATCATTCCCTAATAAGGAATTAATAAATAATCTTTTCCTTTTAAGTAGAAAGTAGACATAACTAAGTTATATCAACTTTATATTCTTCAATCTTTTGTTTAATTTGTCTTTGTTTTGTTATTATCTCTTTCTCAAGCCCAGCTAATTGTTTTGTAATTTTATTAATATATGAAGGAATGTTGTATATAGAAATATCAAGATTATTTACCAAATTCGATACTTCATTTATTTTGGATACAAATTCTTTTTTGTTTATTTCCTGTTTAAAACAATGAATATTTACCTCTTCAATGAATAATTCTACCTTTTGTTCTGTCAAGTCCAATCTATCCAATATTTTTTTTAATCTAACTGATGAGGCAAAATAGTTCATATCTATATTTTCTTTTTTTATTTTTAAAGCGAGCTCTCTCATTAAATCTATATCAGAAATATTGCATTTAACTTGCTGAATAATACTTGTAACTGTTCCAGCACCGATATTGTTTTCTACTGCTATTTTATCGCGAGAAATTCCTTGAATCCATCCTTTTATTACTTTTACTTTTATTGGATGTGGCGTTTTAATACCCATCTATTATTTTTACATTACTATTATAGATGAATATATTAATATATTATTTATTATATTATTGGAATTCTGCTCTATTAGGCTTCAACATGCTATCTGACGAACATCTGACGAACATCTGACGAACATCTGACGAACATCTGACTAAGGCTATTTATTGTGTTAATTCGCTTCTAACAGTTAACAATTATTAATTTGGATTGTGAATAAAATAAACATTTCCCATAACAAAAAGTTTTGAAACTCCCCTAAACTCATTAATCAAATAAACAATAAAATTCTAAATGAAGGGTTAATAAAATTCCAAGTTAAACTAAAATAAATAATTTATTTTTTTCCTTTTTAATTTTATAAATTTTTAATGGCTCTTCAGCAGGAAGATTAAGCGCATTACCGTTTTTTATATCAAAAGAAGAAAGATGCAACGGACAGGTAACAGTTTTTTCAGATTCATTTAAGATTCCACCAGTTAAATCAACATATGCATGAGTGCACACTCGATCAGAAGCATAAAAGTCCCCGTTGATATTTATTATCATTATTTTTTTATCTCCATAATCAAAATCAGTCATTTCACCTTTTTTTAGGCTAAGGATATTTGATATATCAATCCAATTTTCAGACGACATGGATAATCATCTCACTTTATTCATTTATTCATTTATGTATTTATTGAAATCAAGAAAAGTAGAAAAATAATAGATCCCTATCTACTTACCTATACTTATAGTGTTTTTCAAAAATATCCGCAGTTTCTTTGTAACGAGATTGTTCAACTTCCAAGATCTCTGCCATAACTTCATCAGTCTTCAGTAAAAGGGGTTTTCCCGTCCATTTGTTTTCAAATAAGTAACTGATCCATGCACGAATAAACGGATCCATTTTTCTTGATAGAGGTTCAACAAAACCATGAACTATTTCCCTTTTAGCACTTTCTCGATCAAGCCCTCTACACATTAAATAAAATATTTGCTCCTCATCAATTTGAGAAACAGATGCAGAATGAGTAGCCCGTACTTCGTTAGTTTCTATTTCCAATCCAGGAATAGCATCAGAATGAGATCCTTTATTCAACAATATTGCATGCCCTGCTAAATAAGATTCAGAAGTTTTAGCATCTTTCCTTATTTTGATCATACCTTTAAAAAGCGATTTCGATTCGTCCTTCATTATTGATTTAACCATCACCCTACCCCGAGTACTATATCCAGCGTGGTCTAAATTTGAAGATATATCAAATAATTGTTTTTCAGTTCCAAAAACTATTTCAATGTCCTCAGAAGAAGCACCAGGTCCCTTCATAACACTATCTGTTTTATATCTGCACAAGCTTGTTCCAAACATCCCAGAATACCAAGACATTTTTCCATCTTGTTCAACAAATGCCTTCCTGCTAGAAATATTAACAGTTGATAAATCCATTGCCTGTAACGTGATAAACTCAAGTTCGGATGTAGGTTTAACACCACATTCTAAAACTTCAAAATAGCATTGTTGTTTTTTATTTTTATTAATTTTTTCTTCGGTATCATTGTTATTGGATGTATTTAAGGAGGAGGAGGAGGAGGAAGGATGGATAGTGGCGGTAGAAAGAGAAGAAGAGTATAACTCTTGTACAATTGTTGCTTTAGATCCAACTTCAGAAATTACAATATTTCTACAAATTGAAGACATACCATCATCTTTTAATGAATAGACGATTCTAATAGGTTCTGTAAGAATCAAATTTTTTGGAATATAGATAAAAAATCCTGATTGAAATGATGACAAACCCAGTGCAAGAAAACGATCTTCACCATAATTATTTTCATTGCTTTCAAAATATTTCTTTAATAATTCTGAATGGTTATTGAAAGCATCTCGAATATTTGAAATTATTAAACCTTGTTTAGATAAATGCTCTGGGATATGAATATGCACAATGGATGAACCTAACATAATTAAACTTGGAGCGGATTTAATCTCCTCAAGTCGGATCTTTAAATTATCTGACAAAGCAGATGATTCGGTATTTGAGAAAAATATTTTTTCAGGTTCTAAAAAGGTTAACCCGGTATATTTTGAATACAAAGGAGATACCTCAAATGGCAGTTCAGAAAATTGAGACATTGCTTTTTTTCTTGTGTTTAATATCCACTCAGGCTCACCATAGATATTTGACAAGATTTCATTAAAATTGTCTTTTGAAATCAAAGATAAAGAAAGCATAAAAATTAACCTTTATGTTTTAATCCTATTAAATAAAAAGAGGAGGAGAAAGAAAAACCATTAACCTACTGAACCTTCCATTTCCATTTTTACCATGCGGTTCAATTCTACGGCGTATTCCATAGGAAGTTCTTTTGTAAATGGCTCCATAAATCCACCAACTATAAGGCTCAATGCATCAGATTCTGAAAATCCTCTACTCATCAAATAAAATATTTGTTCATCACCAATTTTTCCTACAGTTGCTTCATGGGTAATGGTAGCATCATCCTGATTAACTTCTACATATGGATAAGTATCAGTCCTAGAAAACTCATCAAGCAATAGTGCATCACATCGAACATTTGACTTTACCCCACTTGCACCCTTTGCAACATGTAACAATCCTCTATATGTAGTTCTGCCTGAATCTTTGCTTACAGACTTGCTAACTACTCTTGAAGTAGTATTAGGAGCCAGATGAACAACTTTGGCACCAGCATCTTGATGTTGGTTTTTTCCAGCAAAAGCAATAGAAATAATTTCAGCATGAGCATTTTTACCTAACATGTAAACTCCAGGATATTTCATTGTCAATTTACTTCCAAGGTTACCATCAACCCACTCAACAGTGGCATTTTCATATGCATAGGCTCTTTTAGTTACCAAATTATAAACATCCTTGCTCCAATTCTGAATAGTAGTATACCTAATTTTTGCACCCTTCTTTGCAACCAATTCTACTACAGCAGAATGCAATGATTCAGAGGAATATACTGGTGCGGTACAACCTTCTATATAATGAACCTCTGCACCTTCATCAGCAATAATTAATGTTCTTTCAAACTGACCGATATTTTCAGCATTTATTCTAAAATAAGCTTGTAAAGGTAGTTCAACTTTTACATTAGGTGGTATATAAATAAAGGAACCGCCGGACCAAACTGCACTATTCAAGGCAGCGAATTTATTATCTTCTGGAGGAATGATTTTTCCAAAATGTTTTCTAAGTAGATCAGGATATTTTTTTACTGCAGTATCAGTATCAACGAAAATTACACCTTGTTTTTCTAACTCTTCATTTAAATGATGATAAACAGTTTCGGATTCATATTGTGCACCAACTCCAGCTAAAAATTTGCGTTCGGCCTCAGGAATGCCTAATTTTTCAAAGGTATTCCTCACAGATTCTGGAACATCATCCCAGCTCTGACTCTGTTTACCAGCAGCCTTAGCATAATAATATATATTTTGGAAATCAATGTGCCCAAGATCGCCACCCCAATTTGGCATAGGTTTACTCATAAACACATCATAAGATCTCAATCTAAATTCAAGCATCCAATCTGGTTCGCCTTTCATTTTACTTATTTCTTCAACGGTACCTCTTGAAAGCCCCTTTTTACTCAAATAGGCATAAACTTCTGTAGAATCTTTGAAATCATACTTACTATAATCCATATCCAATTCTTTTGTAGCCATAACTCTCATAACACTGTTATAAGTTATAAATATTTTCATTTGTGGCTCTGTTAACTTTTAGGGTCTTAAAATTGCCTGTTAACTATCGGGTCATTGTTTCTATGACCGTAAAAGCTAATAGAGTCGAGGACGCATATATATAAAGCTTGTATGCTTTTTTAAAGGAAAAACTTTTAACATCATATAAAAAATATCTAAATAATGTCTTCGATTTTTGGAATAGATCCGGCTATTATATCGGTAATAATAGGGACTATCGGATTACTAGTTATAGTTTATGGGAAGATTTCAGAAGCATATTCCAACAAAAAAAAGCTGATGAGAAAAAATGTAATCCATTAAAAGAAAAAATATTTTTCCCTTTATCTTCTAATATTGTTGGACTGAATGAAGCAAGACCTGAAGAAATTCCATCCCCTATATTTGACCCTTTAAGAATTCATCAATCCGAACCAAATCATTTTGAGGAGGCAAAAAAACATTTTAAAAAAATTAAAGTCTTAAAACTATTTGAAGATTTGAAAGAAAGAGTTAGCAGATTCAATGAAAATCTTGATATCGACAATAGGAAAATTGTTGAAATAGTTTCAAATTATTTTAAAGAACAAGGTTATGAAATAAGCACCGATATTTCAAACCCATTGGTAGAAGAAAATACTGTGATAATAAATAACTTGTTATCTGCATTAAAACTATTTTGGTATAAAAATAAGTTTAATACAATACAAGATGATCTAAACGATGATAAAAGATTATTAATTAATAATGCATTGATTGCCGTAGTTTCAAAAGATAATAAGGAAAAGATAAAAAAGTGTATTGAATACCTAAAAAATAATGAACTAATTCGTCAAAAATATAAAAGTATTACAAGAGATTGTGTATTAATAATGAAAGAAACAACTGAGGTATCTGATATAATAAAACGAAGATTAGTAGACGAATATAAAAAATAAAATTTAATTCTTCTCTATACTGGCATTCTGTATCAAAGTTAACCACTTGTTAGCCCCTTCAATTTTTATACCACACCTTTCAGCGGGTGTTTCACCGTCAAGGGCTTCATGTGGACGCATATAGTTATGATAAATTTGATAACCTTTCAAGATAGGCGTATCCATCTTCTTGAGGCCCCTCATGGTTTTCTCCCTGTCTCTAATCTCACCGTTCATTCGTTCCATCTTGTTGTTATTATGGTCACCCTGTAATCGGATATGGTTGATATGTCTACTTCGTGGACTTGTGTTAGTATATAACTCTGTTGAACGCTGTATGGAAATTGGGAGCACCATCGCTTATGAGAGTATTAGGTCTAGTTCCTGCTATCTCTTTTGCTTTCGAGAATAATGGTGTAATATCGGCAGTGTTCTTTGTCTCTGCTACTTGCTGAGCAATCCAGAAACGGGTTTCATCGTCCATTAGAGCATACAGATACTTGGTATTGCCTTTCACCTTGAGATAAAGCTCATCAGTCCTCCATGCTTGACCTACATTTGGTTTAATCTTTTCTAGATACTTGTTCATGAGAGAAACATACTTCCCAAGCCATTTGTATACGGTAACATGACTGACTTTTACTCCTTGTAATTTTAGGAATTGTTTTATATTCCTAAATGATTCACCTGTAAAATAAAGCTGTATTGCCGATGTTATTATACGAGGTGAAGCGTGCATTTTCTCAAAGCCAATATTAAATGAGAAACGTTTTCCACATTCTTTGCACAAATATCTTTGGATATCGCCATTCTTGTTATGTCTCAGCTTTTTTCACAACATTATTAGAATTACAGTAGCGACATGAAAGCGAGTCAATAGGGGTTATAACTATATCATTTTTGACACTTTCTCTAATTGCAAAACTAAATTCAACAGCGTGGATATGCTTGCATTTGATTCCTCGGTATTAGTGGTCAGGACAAGAACAGATAAAGCCAATCGTATTCAGATTTACAGTATATGAACCATTACCTGACTGAGAATTTACAATATACTTTACATCGTTAATTCTTTTGATAGCGTTTTTTATTTGGGCTATCATCTGTCCTTGCTCCTGCCTATTAATAACTACTAATAATCATTAATGATTATTAATACCGTAATATTTAAGACTACTTATTAATAATTATTAGTAGTTATTAATGCCCAAGAAACACATACTCGATATAGATGAAGAAACATGGAAAAAAGTGCTCAAGTATAAAATAGATGCAACACTGCCTAACAACAATGAAACTGTAATAAAACTCATCAAGAAGGGTTTGGAATCAGATGATTCTAGTTGAGAAAGGATGCTGAATTCTAAAGAACGAAAGAAAAAAAATAAACAAACTACATAGATAAACCAATCATAATGGTCTTGTTCGAGTGACAGGTAATATCTTTTTTAATATTTTTATGACATCTCCGTCAGAAGACATTTCTTTCCTTAGTGAAGTTGATAAAGTATTAATCATTTTATTATAACATTCGGCTTGTTCATCTAATGAAATTTCAAAATAGCCATTATTATTTATTTTTGAAATTTGTGTGTATTCACCTGTATGTTTATCAAAGGTTTTAATTTCATCTATCATATAACATGCTAACCCGATATTAATTTCAAGAGGCAGTTGAGATAAATTATTACCAAGGGACTCATACAATCTATTTTATTGTTTGAGAACAAGCGATGCATAATGATCACCAGAACCTATGGTATCATAAGTTTCAAATATTTCATACATATCAGCGACTCTGGCTTTATATCTTCCTACTTCACCAAATCCGCCGTGATAAATATGAAAATATCCATCTTTTATTTTTGCACCTATCAGAATCTCGGGTGTAAAAGGGAATCGATTTTCTATAATTTGATTTGGAGTTTCTAAATAAGGGATATTTCTTTCTTTGTGTAATTCCATTAAACATCTATTTAGTACACCTCTTAAATTGTTTGGATCATATTCTCTCTTTAAAAAATTTTCAACTTCCTTTTTAGTATCAACTATTTGACTTTGATCTCCTGCCCCAACTAGGCCAAGACAATTATCTATTCCATAAATTTTTTTGACTGTTGATTTATTACGCTCCGTTGAACCTTGGCTATCACTTGCTAATACAATGCCTTCATCACATTTTATTGCTAGAGCCGTAGTCATAGATATTATCTTTTGATAGAAAGTGATCTCTATATCTTCTGTTTGGAATATCATTGGTTAGTATGTACTAATATACTAGATTCAAAGCTATATACTTTTAGATATCCATAATTTAAATGGATCTAATCGTAGAACCGATTATGACCCGATAGTTAACAGGCAATTGTAAGACCCTAAAAGTTAACAGAGCCTCATTTGTCAATTAGATAAACAATAAAATGTAATTTTTTGTAAAAATATTTAAAAAGTAATCAATATATTTCGAAAGGAAAAATTGCAAATATGAATATTATAGGAAAAATAATAATATGCGATTCAATAGACGAGAGAGGAATAAAAACCTTAAAAAATGCAGGTCTGAGTGTAGATTATTTACCAGAAATTTCTGCTCAAGAACTAATAACAAAAGTTAGCGATTATGATGTAATTGTCGTAAGAAGTAGAACTAAAATAACTAAAGAAGTTATTCAAAAGGCCAACAATACAAAGATAATAGCAAGAGTTGGAGTTGGACTTGATAATATCGATATAGAAGAAGCAGGGAAACACAATATAGAAGTGATAAATGCTGCGGAGGCATCAATCACAGCTGTTTCCGAATTAGTTGTAGGATTCATGTTATCATTAAGTAGAGATATACCGATTGCTAATTATGAAACTAAAAAAGGTACCTGGATTAAAAAAAATCTTATAGGTACAGAATTAAAAGGAAAATATTTAGGAATAATTGGATTAGGAAAAATTGGAAGAAATGTTGCACGATTAGCAAGAGGATTAAGAATGAATCTAATAGGATATGATGTAGTCCCAATTGACAAAAGTTTTGTTCAAGAGGTATCACTAATTACAACCGATTTAAAAACTCTGATGGCAAGCTCAGATTTTATAACATGCCATGTTCCACTTACAGAACAAACAAAATATCTAATAAATAAACAAACCATTTCAAATATGAAAAGCAGTGCATTTATAATCAATACTTCAAGGGGAGAAGTTATAGAAGAAACAGATCTGATAGAAGCATTAAAGAATAAAAAAATTGCTGGTGCTGCACTAGATGTTTTTGAAACAGAACCTCCAGAAAATAAAGAATTGTTAGATCTTCCCAATTTGATCTGTACGCCGCATATAGGAGCGCAAACCAAAGAGGGCCAGGAATTAGCCTCTACAGTAATAGCAGAAAAAATAATCCAGAAAATGATAACTGCACAAAACACAAACCAATAATCATGCCTATTAATTTTTTTTCAAGTTAATTAATAAATAATATTAATAAATAGATTAATGAATGAAATGCAATTAAATAACAATAAAACAGCTCATTAATTTACGGTTTTCAAATTACAATCATCTACAAAAAAATAATAAAACTAAGAGTATTTCTGTGGTTACAGGCAAAAAGATGATTGAAAAAACTTAACATTTTTGCTTTAATTATTCTTGGACCTTTAAACATAATGGTAATTTTTTAAATACAACGAATCAATGTCAAATACAGATATTTCTTGAGCATTGTTTAATATCCTTATGACATAGTCATAAAACATCCATAAAAGACAAATATTTTAGTCCATACAAATATTGTCTTTAATTACCTCTGGCTTTGCATAGTAGACCTTATCTTTTGGTATAATAAAATGCAAATATATTCAATAATGTCGCAGATAATCATGCATTCAATTTCTCTTTCTACGTAGATATTATCATGAAATCCTTCGGGTTCATGTTTGATATATTGTATTGTATAATTTTCTCAATTTTTTTCGCAATAGAAAAGAATATTGCATTAATGTAGTAAGTTACAGGCTTGTGGATACCACGTACCTCTCCATCTTTTGAAACTGGATGTATACAAGTCGCCTACAATTTCACACAAAAAACGCACTGCATAAGCATACTTTGTTCTTTGATATGATTATTCTTTGTTTCCTTATGGTCATGTCATATAACAACTCATATAGTTAGATGATTTAAAATCGGTATATGGATTTCATAAATTAGAATTGAAATATCTTCAATTTCCACTAAAATAATACACAAATTGTTTTTTTGTATCCATTCATTATTTTTTTATACTTAATTACTTTTAATAATTTTATTAAAAAAGATAATGCTTTTGATATAATTATTACGGAGACTATTGAAATAAACACAAAAGTATGCTAATTTAGCAGATTCTATCTTTTTCTTATATAGCATATCAAATAATAATAAGAAAAATATGGACTACTTTAAAGTCAAATTCTTCACAAAATATATTTATATTGTATTTGCAAATGTAAAATATAGAATGAAACGGGGAGTATTTATAATAATTGGTATAATATTGCTAATAATTGGAACAGCGGGTGGTCTATTTACAGGTTATATTGTCGTAAATAGCGCAGCACAAGTTACAGATTTTGAACCTACAAAGGCAGGTTTGGGAAACATGGAACCCATTGAAATAGGATTTATTGGTATTGGGATAATAGGATTTGCATTATTGACCCACGGTTTAGTTAATAAGCAAGAAATAGAGGCTTCATCAAAAAGTCGTAGATAAAACAAAAATATAAAAAAAATTCCGGGTCAATTACCAAACAAAACCCCTAAGTAGATCGCCCAATAACCATTTTCTTTGTTAAAACTAGTGATATGAAATCCATTAGAGTAAAAATAGTACAAACACGATTCTGCTATATTATTTTAAATAGATATAAAAATCAAGATTAATTTACAATTATATTTAATTAATTTTAAATAAATATTATTTCGTTAATTCTATAAATATCATTTTTAGTACAAGTATTCCTAGGTAGGTTCTCGCTCCTAATTGAGAATAAAGGCAATGCAATATACCAATTAGCATGTATTAACTAACACATCATAACAAATAATTTCTCATTTTAAGATTCAATCTTATTGTTCTGAAATAGATGGGATATCTTGTTTTTAAAATCTGCAAATGATGGATAATAGTATTTCAGGACAAGTAGAGCACGTTTGGCCATATCCCATATCTCTTCCATTACCATAAATTCTGGTTATTTGATGCAGTTGGACGATATACCGAGATTAGAGTATCCTCATAGTTATCAAAATGTGGTCTTACCTTATTTGATTTATAATATGGTGAAGCTTTGTCCATAACATATAACACTCAAAATTTAAAGTGGATTATCTTTAAGAACTCTAGGAATGTATAGCCATTAAATCTGTTATACTGTCTGAATAACTGCTTCCTCCCTTCAATGCTTACAGCACCAAAAATACATGAATGTTTGTGCGAGCTATCACTCTACCTATCGGTCTATTATTATCGTTAATCCAAAAACCTTTCTTACAAGAAAATCATAAAAGAAGAATGATTCGTCCAGTGTTACTATAGTTAAAAAGTATTCTTCTTCTTGCTTATACACAAGTATAATGGCGACCTTTTTTTGAAATCTTTCTTTTCCTCATTGGATGAAACAGCAGTATTTACATGTACTATTCGTGGTACCTTCTGTTTGAATCCCCATTTACAGAGAATATGGTATATATGAGTATAATCAGAAGAGAAAAAGTAAACTAAAAAGTGCATATTTATTAGTTTCTATTGGTAATACAGAAATTATAAAGATAATCCAATCAAACTTATCGATATATGCAAAATACAAACGAACGTATTAACAATTCGATGAAAAAGAAAATACAGTCAAGTAGACAGAACGTACTTGAAAGATCGTCATATTTTTAAACTAACAAAACTAAAAATAAAACAATATTTCAGGTAGATATATCGACTACTTTTGTTTTTGAATGCAATCCATGAACTATTTTCACATTGTTTGTTTTAACATTAAAATAGTCTGAAATTTTTTGTATTATTTCTTTATTTGCTTTTCCTTTAATAGGAGTAGAATTAACTGAAATTTCAATTTCATTATTGATTTTATCCAAAATAAATTTATTAGAAGAATCAAATTTTATTTTAACAATATAAATCAAACAATAGAGTAAAATTTATTTTGCTATTTAAAGAATAACATTTAAAAAGATTTTGAAATATACTGATACAGAAATTCTGCTAAGTTGGAATGACGTTGATAAATTAATAAAAAATATTTGTATTAAAATTAAATTTAAATTGAAAAACTATTTAGAAAATTATGAAATATTAGCCATAACAAATGGAGGTATTATTCCTGCTACGATAATTTCATATAAATTAGGTATCAAAAATATAAATCTATTTCCAATAATAAATAAAAAAATAATTTATAATAAGATCCCAATTTTTGAAACTACAAAAAATTATTTATTAATAGATGAGATTTATGACACTGGAAAGACTTTTCATAAAACATCTATGTATTTAGGTTTTATCAATCATCTAGATATTTTTCTGATAAAAAGGTATAGTACAAACAACTCTATCAATCACTTTTATGGAAAAATCCTGGAAGATTCTAGATGGGTAGTTTTTCCATGGGAAAATACCGATTAATATAAACCAATATAAAAAAGAAAGAAATATCCTTATTTCTCTTCGTCTATTACTACTACTTAAGATTATCCAATAGATCCTTTTTGAATGTCTGCCTGGCCCTATTTAAATAAACATAAAATAATGCCAATGCAAAGCTGGCTATCCCTCCAAAGATAAAGAAACCATTTAATGTTACAATTGACAATATTGACATGACAAAGGTTATCGAAATAAAAATAAAAGACAATTTCTTTAACTTGTTCATAATTAAAATTATACAGAACATAATATAAATACAGATCTATTAAAATTTGAAATAAAATACAAAACAACTAGATAAATTCTTTTTTTAATATAATATTTTAATTATAAAACATTCAGTAAAGTTAAACTTGATATTAAAAATTTTAAATTATCATTCAATATCCATTATAATAATAAAATTCTAACCAATAATATTGAATAAACTATGTGGGCTTGGTCATGGTTCAAATCCGCCTTTTAATAAATTCTTACAATAGCTTAAGAGTTCTATAAATATAATGGCAGTAGTATGTTTTAGTGTAAAGTATATATGTGGTTGTTTTAATTCTTTTATTTTTAATATTTATAATATAGATATACTATGGCTATAATCACATTTGTTTATTATAACAACCACCATCACTTGTTTCCAAAGGCAACTATCCCACATGTTACATAACTCTTACAATAGTGAGGATAAAGATGGATATTATAGAATTACGACCAAGCATCTACTATATAACAAATATTAAATTTAATTTAAAGTTCAAAGAGATACAATACTAAAATAATATATTAAAAAGAAAGACAATGAGAACTAAAATCATGTTATAATATTTAAATTAAAAGACAAATATTGTTATGTGATTTATAATAATCAATATTCATTTCAACAAAATAAATCATTAATAATAAAATCAAAACATACCTAAAACATGATATTAATTTATTTTTTAATAATAGTATTCTACTTTGATCAGTATAAAAGACAGGTATAAATTAAAATCTAATTAAAAATATCAATATTACCCCCCTCCTCCTATATCAAAATTTTTTCAATCTAGATGTTCCAAAGGTATATGAATATCTTTTTCTCTCGTATCTCATTAAAAACAAAATTCCTATCACTAAAATTACTTCTAGAGATTTATCCATTATTCCGGAAATATCAATATCTTCAGGATGTGAGTTTGGAGAAAGAGGAGGTGGAAAAGATACTGAATATAAATACAAAAAAATTAAAAAAAGAGATCCTACAAGTCCAAACAAGTTTAGAATTAGAGATTTTTTATAGTATTGCTTGGTTACAAGTAATTTATCGGATCTTTTAAGACGATTATCAACAGGATTATCTTCGGAAAAAATTAACAATATGTACATTATTCCATAGGCTAACTGAAAACCAGAAGCTGAAAGTAAAAAAATACTGTATTCTAATCTTAAAGCACCGTGTTCAGGATATACAGCAAGATGAACTACAGATGCACCCAAAGCAAAAAATAGCACAGAATATTTTATAAAATCATATTTAGAATAATCACTAAACAAAGCTTCTTTTCTTCTGCTCCAATACATCCAAAATAACACCGTGCCCAAAACAAAAACAGCACCAAAAATTGCAAGATAGAGAGTTATAACAAAAATTGTACCAAAAGTATTGTTGGTTACTGATGCATTTAAAACACCTCTTTCACAATTACAACCGGTATTATCGTTTAAGAGGGGCCTTGGAGGCGGAACCGTATTGAGAATTTGATTTGTATTAACACCATCATTTAATATACTAATTACAATCTGGTATTCTCCAGGTTTAGGAAATATAAAAGGATCACTAAAATCCCCGATATCAAGCTTAGTCCATGGAAAAACAGAAATTCTTTGGCCATTTGAAGAATAAACTTCTACCATAACAATAATATTATGTACATCATGGCCATTCCTATCTTGTACACTGAACATAATCCTTGACAGTTCATTTGGTTTTGGATATTCAGGGTCTGTTTGTTCATTAACATAATATTTTTCACTAATACCAAATCCAGCGGCATTATTGTGAGCCAAATGATCAAAATGACCTTCTACAAATTGAACACAAGAAAACGTAGTAGTGAAAGAAAGAGAGAGCAAAAAAAATAAGAAAAAAAAAGATATAATCAATAATAAAGGTTTGGTATATCTTTCAGTATTATTTAAGATTTTTAAAAAATCAAATTGATATTTCATTTTAATTCGACTAAATTATAAACCAAATTTGTTTGAGAAAAATTTTACTGAAGAGTTTCCATTATAGGAAGGAGCCGGAGAAGTGGTAGATTTGGAAGGGGAAGTTAATGATGACGATTCCAACCTTTTGTTAGTATAATATGTATTAATTACAATAAATATAAGACTACTGTATAACACTAGTCCTAATCCCAGATGTGCAGTAACTAATAGAGCTTGTAATTTTTCTGTAATTACCACACCTCCCAAAAATATTTGACCAAATACTGCACCTGCAGCTATTATTGAAAAGATCTTTGTGGATTTTAATGAATTTTTTCCTTTAAGTACAAATATCATAGTAAGGAAAACAAGAAGTCCTGTAGATGCGGCAATTGTTCTATGAGTGTATTCAATTAGAAACTCCGATGATGGAACTAGACCATGTGGACATAGCGGCCATTTGGGGCAAGATAAACCAACATCACTTGAACTAACATATCCGCCCATAAACATCAAACCAAACAAAACACATAAAGTAATTAAAGAGAATATTTGAAGAAATTTATCATATTTCATTTTATTATCGTTTATCTAATTATTAATAACTAATATTCAATATAAATTTAAAATTAAGTAAATAAAAAAAAGAAGAAATAGAGTTAGTTAGCCTTTAACGGTGAGTGTACCTTTCATGTATGGATGTACTGTACAATGAAATGGATAGTCACCAGGGGCCAGACTTGCCGTTTTTATCTGTGCAGTTTTTCCAGGCATTATT
>JBDUES010000071.1:0-9399 GCA_040297625.1 Candidatus Nitrosocosmicus sp.
CATATACCATTCCATTATCCAATTCAAGTATCAAACCCAATACAATATACTTGGAAGGACAATGGAAAAACAACCATGATAATATGGAATTACAAAGTGATACTGGTCGAATTTTATTAAACTATTCATCAAAGTCTGTAAATTTGGTAGCAGGTGATAGTGGTAATGATAGTGGTAAAAGTCAAGGAATAGTTTATGAAAATAATTCTTTGTTATCTAATAATTCCAAAGGAGTAGACATTGGAAATAATCATAAATTTATAATTGATGGTCCGAGGTTGTATAACTTGGTAAACCATCAATCATATGATGATACTCATTCACTTTTAATCGATATTAAGGGAAGAGGATTTCAAGCCTATGTATTTACATTTGGATAGACAAATGGACATTATTCAATTGAAAGAACAAAAGATGATCTAAGCAAAGTAAAGTGTCTAAGTTTGTGTCGTTATTTTTTTTATAAAATATTGATTATCTATACACAGTGACAATCAATTTAGAAAAAATATGACGGCATTATCTATGGCACTAGACTAATAAAATACAATATGTATCATTAAGCATTTAATTCCTTTATTTTTGATTATGCTTATATCTATAAAAAGGATTTGTGCTTGCTAATCTAGAAAAATATCAAGAAACTGTATAATGCTAAGATAAATCTTTGGAAATAAATCCTATTGATGCTGAGGTTTTACTAAAAAAGGGATGATTTATCTGCTATTGAAAAAAAAGATGCTGTTTTAGAGTATGACAAGGACATCAAGATAAATCCACAAGATTCTATGGTATATACCGCTTAACATAAGTGTGCTAAACAACTTGTCATAGTAAGTATCACAAAAACACAAAAGCTATCTACTACCATGCATTTATCTATCTCTGCTCTCAATGTCATTGACCAAAACCAAATTGGTTAATCTATACAAAAAAGAAAATGATCCAAAGGTTAAGGAAAGACTACTACTACTTGTTATCAGAGTTCGAGAAGATGGACAAATTCCTTTTCGCGTTGTAAAACAACTGCATAGAAGCAATCCTTGGGCTTCGGATTGGTTAAAAAGATATGATAAAGAAGGCTTAAAAGGGCTAAAGATAGAACTAAAAGTGGCAGACCACCAAAACTATCAAAAGAGACAAGTTACCAGATTACTAAAGAACTGAAAGAAAGCAACCATCAGGGTTGGACCACAAAACAGGTTGAAGAGTTAATTGTAAAGAAAAACGGGATAAAATATCACTATACCCACATATACCGCATTCTTCGAAAATGGGGATTCAAACAGTAGAAGGTACCAAGAAAAATACATGTTAATACAGCATCCCTAGAGGAAAAAGATGATTTCAAAAAAAGGTCGCCCAGATACTTGTGGATAAGCATATCCAGCAGCAGCAGCAGCAGCAGCAGCAACCGCAAGAAGAAGACAGATTTACCTGGTAGTATCACTTGATGAATCACTCTTCTTTTATGATTCTCTAATAAGAAGAGTTTGGATAGATAAAGAGAATAATAGACCCGTAGTCCGAGTAACTGGCTCGCACAAACATTCGTGTATTTTTGGTGCCATGAGTATAGAAGGGAAGAAGCAGTTGTTCAGACAGTACGGTAAATTCAATGGAGATACATTCCTCAACTTTCTAAAGAAAATACATAATAAATTTCCAAAATGTTATTTGTTTATGGATAAGGCGTCACCTCATTACAGATCAAAAAAGGTGATCAAATATTTTGAAGAAATAAGAATACTCTAATCCCGGCACATCTTCCAACCGCATCAAATCACCGGAGTTTATGGTAATGGAGGAGATTTGGATTATAGCCAAACGAAACTTGTGTATCATGAAATACTAACAATCATTTGCAGATTTGAAGAATAGGGTATCGAAATATTTCAGAACAAAAAGATTCAATCTCAATATGAGTAACTATCTGTTAAGGGAAGTTCGCTAACTTATACTAATTGATATTATTACATTTATTGACAAGCATATCTGGTTTTTTGATTATAGGGGCTATAATAATTTTTATTGTGTTGATGTACAAATCAATTAAAACAAATAATTAAGCACAAAAAAAAATTTGATATATTGTATAATACAGAAATCTTTTAATATTAATTTTTATTTAAAAATGACCATATTAAAATGGGATTATAATCTATAGAGTGTAATAGTAGCAGTATAGCCATTTGCATAAATTGAAGGGTGATATCTTTGGATTAAGGATTCGATATTACCTTGAACTTGAAATTGAATAAACGATACTATTTAACTTAGGAAAAGTCTTCAATTTAACAAACACTCTTTTGCTTCTATGGAGTTTATTTTATTTTTCATCTATTCCATTCTTTTCCCTTATTATTAGAGTTAAATTTTATAATTTTTATTGAATGCAAGCAAATTATTTTTGCAATATTTATTAATTAGATATATCTTTAAAAGAAATTCAAGTTACTAATTTTATGGTATCATTTAGGAAAAATTTAAACCTAAAATAAAAATGTTAACGCTATGATTTTTATATTGATCTTGTTCCTGTTTCAAATTATTCTTAATTCACTATAACAAATAATTTCTTTATAAAATCAATCTAATTCTAAAAATAAAAATAAAATGATAATAAAATGTATTTATTAAACCAGGAGTTTGTTTTCTCCTCATCATTATATGTATCTTTATTACCATTATTTCGGCAATGACGAACAATTAGAATTTACAGTAATCTCACCTTTATTCATTGAGCAAATTCCATATCAAAGAAGATAGTTTATCCTTTTGATCGAAACTAATGTTATTAATTTTAATATTCTCTTGAGCGGCACTGCACAGTATAACGATACCCCTCTCGGTAGTAGGATTAAATGCCATATAGGCATTGTAACCACTGACAGTAGCCCCATTATGCCATACGATCTCATGACCAAAGTTTGTAGATATAAACCAACCTAAACCAACATAAATCCCGTCTTTAGTATTACCTGATGCTTGTAAATTATTAGGTAATATAAAGCCGGTACTATGTCTTATTAAATGTGATTCTTGCATTGCATTATCTAACTTTGTTTTAATTAAACCCATATTAGCTGATAAGAATTTTAGCATATCACTAACAGTTGAATGAATTGCACCGCCTGACGCAAAAACTGTGAGATTCCAAGAAGGAAGTTCCTGACCGTTAAAGTGTCCAATTGCTAAATGAGATTTTTGTGAGGCTGAAGGACTAATACTTGTGTCATTCATTCCCAGCACATCCAGAATATTATGTTTTAAAAGTTGATCATAAGAGGACATATTTGATTTTAAGGTTAAAATGTGACCAAGTAGTCCAGAACCAAAAGTTGAATACACAACTTTTGATCCAGGCTCGCTTGAAAGGGTAGTATTGGAAAGACCCTTATACAATTGGTCAAGTGTATAAGGTTTATAACAATTTAGTTCACTTATTCGGTTTTGAATTGTATCATTAAGATGCTTCTGTCCTTTCAGTGGATTAAAAACAGGACAATAGTTAGCAGGCCATTCTGGCAATCCTGAAGTATGGGTAGCTAAATCTTCAATTGTGATTTTATGTCCCTTGTATTGAGGAACAGTAACATTAGATGGAAGATACTTTTCAATAGGATCATCTAACTTTATAAGACCTTTGTTTACCATATCTGCCAAGAGAATTGTAGTAAATACTTTGGTATTAGAACCGATGGCAAAAATTGTATTTTGGTCTACCATAGCGTTACTTGTATTAGATAATTTACCATGGCCATAGAACTGAGTTCCATTTGGGTCGACAAACCCTATAGCCATTGCAGCATTAGTCTTATTTTTATCTACACGATCATTTATGAGCGCTTTTATCTGGTCTGTTATTTTAAATGTTGATGTTGAATTATTCTTTTCTTTTTGTGCGGAGGGAGTGGAAGAGGAGAAGTTGGATGCAGGATAAGTAGAAGAATTAGTGGTAGACGGCGAGCCTAGTGCCGAACTTATTGTTGGACTTGATACAATTGTTATTAATAGTATCACCATTACAAATGATGGTAATATTTTCGAGCAGTAATTTGATAACATGATTATGTCTACTTAAAATTGAATGTATATAAGATTTAAAACAAAAGAAAACTTGCAGTAAACAAATGATAAAACACATTAGATACGTTTCATACAAGATAACGATAAATTTAACCTCTAACTTGGAATTTAATATATAACAACTGCTTTGTTGCATGATTCAGTAATTCGTTTTTTTTAACGTTTTAGTATTATTTTTTAGACGCAAATAGTCATAATTTAATTAGTTTAGTTATGAACAAAGTATGATTTTAACTGTATTTCGAATCATGCAACAAAGCTTATAACAACACTAAAAATAAATAGAAATATTGCAATTTATATAAATATTAGATTGAAGTATTTTTGGTTTGAATCAATATTTCCGTCTCTATAGATTTGATAAATCTGTAGAGTAAATTATTTTGAATGTCATCACCGAGTCTGTTTCTTTGAAATCAAGAATTTAAGAAGATGGAGATAAAAACAATATAGAAGAGAACGAAGTCATTTACTTCTCTATCTCTCTCTAATTTTACCATGGATGTATTCTACTATCTCCGGGATTAGATTATACGAGAGTAGCCTCTTCTGATGTTGTAAAACAATATAGGGGCCAAATTTATATAGCAATGGCTGGCAAAGACCCTATTGCAGACAATAATCTTCAAACTCTGCTTCACCATAAAAGATCTATTGATAAGATAAAATGCTATATAGACAATATACTACTAACAATGAACCTACAGCATTGGTGTGAATTAGACGATCTTATCTATATTTCACAAATAGACGAAGAGTACAAGCAATGTGCAGGCCTTGAGTATAATGAAAAACTAATAGAACAGATTGCACCGATAAAAATAAAAAACTCTAATATCTTTATCGATTTTTTTTCTCATCCAAGGCCTCTTCTTCTTGTTGCTGCTGCTGCTGCTGCTGTTGGTAGTGGCTTTGAGCATCCACAAGTATTTGTTCTGTCTTTTTTTAAATTCCTCTTTCTCTTCCTTTTGGATGCTGTTGTATTTACATGTACTTTTCTTGGAACCTTCTGTTTAAAGCCCCATTTACGAAGAATACTGTATCTGTGTGAGTATATACCATTTAGCTTATGTGTTCAAACTTTACCGAAAATTTTTATTTATATTTTAGAAATTCATAGTTTGTGTACTTATACTAAATGGTATATGTCTGATATTTTATTATACTCTCTCAATTTATTCCTAAATACATCATTCATTATCCTGTACTTTTTCAATCTACAAATGGTATGTTCTATCACTATTCTCTTTTTTTTGGAATGAATTCTGTTATACTCTTTTTCTTCTTGTGTTGAATCTAGATTTCTTTTCTTTTTGTATTGGAGTGCTGCTGATAGTTGCTCGGGAAAATCTTTTTCTACGCCAAGGTATCCAAGATCAAATACTTTTACAACTTGATTCGGAGTGACAGGCTGATTATTTTTATAAATATTATAATCATGCCTTTTTCCTGTTTTATGATTTGTTTTATGAATTATATAGCCATAATTGTTAACCATAAGCTGAGTCTTTACAGTATGTCTTTTCTTCTTGCCTGAATAGCATACCTTTTTTCTTTTCTTGTCCTTTGGTATGGGTATCTGCTGTTCTGTACAATCTATGATAGACAGAAAGCCAGGAAAATATTTTTCAACCTCGTCAGGAGTTCGAAGCCTCTTTGTTATGTGATATATTTTCTGTGGAATTGGTACGCATTTTCTTATCAATCTTTCAATCTTTTGTATGTCTCTACAGATACTGCTCTGATCTAAATCAAAGAGAAAGCCAGCTAGTGTGTGAGTTATGTAAAGACGATAATAAACCAAAAGCATGAGAAATCTGGTTTTAACATCTAGTTTGAAAGGCCTACCTGCGCCAATAGATCGATTACGGGATTTTCTTTTTGACGATAAACGCTTTGTTTCGTGATTTGTCATATCTTTTTACTATCTCTTTATTGTAGATACTATCGAGCTCTTGCACTGTTAAGCCAGTAAATGATTTAAAAAGCAATGGTTTTTTGGATAACCTATCATAGGAAAGCAATGAAAGGACAAACAATTGATGAACTAGTGTTCATATAGCTGTTTGCAAGTAATTATGCAAGAGATCTATTGTATTTGTAATATGTCAAATAATGATATTTCAAATCGAGCAATTACATCCCAATCAATTTACACCATTAATATCAGACTTTAAGGGAAAGAATCTTCCATCTGAACAAATAGAATCTGATTACAATAATACACTGAATCATCCCAACAATTATTTCACAGCGCCTAAAAGTTGGTATGAATATTTCTATACTACATCTAGAAAAAACATGCTTTTACTTAGCAAAGGAATAGACAATATAGTGAGAATAAAACCACCATTTAACAGATATGCATTATTATCTTTGTTTCAAATGGTGAGAAAAATCAACAATGTGAAGGAACAATGTATCTAGATTGCACCCTTGTAAAAAAGTTGTATTTATTAGGAGGGGGAGATCTAGCACCGGGAATTAGTTTGCCCAATACAGAGATTTTTAATAGTACCGGTTCGGGCTTGGAAAACAACTGGTTGATTATTGAACTTGCTCAAGAAGCAGGTTGTGCATTAAATGTTGGAGAATTTGAAGTTGGAAGATATAGATGATTTTTTACCACCAATCAGAATCTTGTCAATAGTCAATAGACGTCTGAAAGTTCTAAAAGACTTGTTAAGCATTAAAGAATTGGATATTTAATTGGGATGTTATTCCAAATAATTCAGCATCTTGACTTTGCTGCTATTATCATAAATTTGTTCAAATATTATAACCAAAGATGGAAGAAAAATAAAATTCATCAAAAAGAGGAGGCAATCCGAATTTTACAGAAAACTTCTTAATTTATGACATCATAAGAAAAACAATGACAATAGAAGATCATCAAAATAATAGTAATAATGATAATGGCAGTAAACAAGATGATATCAAAAGTTTTAAACCCATCAAAGAAGAAGAGGAAAAGAAGAAAAATCTGCTTATAGAGGAAAAGCAGCCTGAAGAACAATTACCAGTTGGAGAAGGACATGAAACAGAAGTTATAGAAGAAAATACAGAGTAACAACTGAGAAATTTATTTATTAATTGTTATTTAAGACTCAAACTTTTTTCCAATTCGTTGAACTGTTATCAAATAACAACTACATTTTGCCTATTTGTAGTATTCTCCTCTAAAAGAAGTAAGAAATGCATATTTTTAATACTTAATTTACTAGACTGAATAACAAAATAGATATCAAATGATAAGGGATGAGAACTTAAGATGAATTTATTGCATATGAATATACGCACTTGGATTTAAAAAGATATACATATTAGAGCCTATCCCAAAATTCGATATACAATATCTTATTGTCGTCACTGCTAAAGTGTAGCCTATATCCAGAAGAAAGAGGATAAAAAGGATAATTGTATTATACTCAAGATTCCAGATGAATTGCGGGATAAGATTAGAATCATTTTACCCAAAGAGAAACCATCTAAAACTATAGGACGACCAATTGTACCTTTCAGAAAAGTACTTGACGGTATTCTATACATTCTAAGAGCCGGATGTCAATAGTGGAAGATGTTACCTTCTGAATATGGATCTGGTTCAACATGTCATAGGCGATTTCTTAATGAGTGGCTTAAACTTGACATTTTTTAGAAAATTATGGATAAGATTACTAAAAATTAACGATGATCTAATGGATATCAAGTGGATCTGGCAATCACTTGACAGCATATCCAAAAAGTCATCATTAGAGGAACGATGACTGTAGGAAATAATCCCACTACGGATAGAAGCAAGATGGGCACAAAAAGACACATTTTAACCGATAAGGAAGGTATGTCCCACTCCCAATTGTAACAACATCTATACTGAATAACAAAAATACGTATACAGAAATCATTTTCTAATTCATATATTATGCCTGAAACCTAGTTTTGAAATGATAGTAACGTATTCGAAATTATGTTATTGAGTATACTGCCATTACATATGATGTGAAATAGTAACAGAGATGTAATGGGTAATGCGTTTATTAAAAGACGACATCATCACCTAAAACAAAAAATGTAAGAAAAAGAAAACAACATCTATGTCTGGATAAAGCATATAATTCCAAATCAGTAAAACAGGCAACATTAAACGAGGATATGTACCACATTTATCATATAAGAGAAAAGAAGAGAAGAGGTCAAGAAAGAAACAGAAAAGATCTCATCGCAAAAAACATCATACAAGATGATGGGTTGTGGAAAAGAACTAATTCATGGCATAATATACTTAAAAACATAAATCCGTCCACTCAACTATTCAATATGCCTGTGATAAAGCCTATACATTGTTATATGAAGTTATGTTAGTAAGCATAGGTTCAGAAAACTGTTTACTCGATATGAAAAGAAGATGGAAAACTATCTTGGGTTAGTACAGTTCTCCTGTTGTATAATTATTTATAGAAATCTAATTTTGGGATAGGCTCTTAATTCAATTTACTGTTCCTTTTTAATCAAATAATGATTTAATCAACCAAGTATTTTTATTTTGTATCTCATTCAACTAAAAAAGTATTTTAGATGAGATTCATTCTATTTAGAAAAACTAAAATAAATTATTTTCTCGTATCTATCAAATGAAAATTGGTATAATATCTGATTCTCACGATGATATGGAAAATGTTCAAGAAGCTATACAAATCTTTAACGAAAATAAAGTCGATTATGTTATACATGCTGGAGATTACATTTTCCCGGGCATAATTAAGGAATTTACGAAACTAAATGCCAAAATGATCGGGGTTTTGGGTAATAATGATGGAGAAAAAAATGGAATATTGAAATCGTTTATTGATATAAAGGGGGAATTAAAAGGAGAAATGGGAGAAATGGAAGTTGATGGAGTAAAGTTTGGAATTTATCATGGTACGGATAGAGAACTAAAGGAAAACATTGCCCAAAGTCGAAAATACGACATATTAATATGTGGACACACTCATAAACGAGAACCGCTGGATTCTGGAACAATAATAAATAATAAAGATACATTTATTTTAAATCCTGGTGCTGCACATAGAAAAAGTATTAGTATATCAGGATCTTTTAATGAAATTGGAAGAATAATCCTGTTTAATACCCAAAGTAAAAAATATGAATTTGTAAATCTTTCAAAATAGATTAATCATTGCAAAGATACATTATAAGTCTAGTGTCATAGATAATGCCGTCATATTTTTTCTAAATTGATTGTCACTGTGTATAGATAATCAATATTTTATAAAAAAAATAACGACACAAACTTAGACACTTTACTTA
>JBDUES010000072.1:0-3655 GCA_040297625.1 Candidatus Nitrosocosmicus sp.
ATATAGATTATTTTTAAAATATATCGATAATATAATTCGAGTCAACCGATACTTTACCATTTAGTATAATTACACAATATGAATTTCTAAAATTTAAAGAGAAAATTTCGATAAGGTTTGAACACACAAGCTAAATGGTATATATTGTCATAATGAAGATACATCATAATTTTTGGGTGGAAATTTTCACAATGAGACTAGGTGCTTGTAGTATAGATAGAGTTGTGAGACATTATTATAGTTATTACAAGCCCTATCTATATACTAGTGATGATGCTTTGTTGCATAACTATGAAATTCGTTTTTTTTTGAATAAAAATCTATCATAATAAGTGAATTTCAATTCGATTCTGCTATAAACTTGGTGTAATGATAACTATCGATAAAGAAAAAATTAAGTTATGCAACAAAGCAAGTGATTAAACAATTCCCAATTAAGATTTAAGCAGAAAGCGGTAAAGGAATGCACTGTGATACCCTGCGTGTTATATATTAAAAAGCAAAATATTATTTAAAGTGTTAATCACATGGTCAAATTTCTATTTCAACCCAATCCTATTGACGGGGTAGAGTTAAAACTATAATGATAGATATCCATCAAGGAGTAATAAAAATAATAGATGAAGAGATCTACAATAGATGATTTTCAATTAAACAATACAGAATCTGTCATTGTAGGAACGGATAGAGAAGAAGTTTTAGAGAGAATTCAAAGAGGATTTGAATATCAATACAATCAATATGGCAAGTTAAAGAGAGAGGAAATTAATGCTTCAGATTATGATACTTTACAAGTTTGGAAAAGATTACAAAGACATATTATATAATTGATATTAAAAGTCCAAAGGATCTATCTTGTGTTTCTAAATTTCTACTATCGATATCCATAACAAATACTGCAATTTATCTCCGGTACCTCCGGCAAGCACAAATAAGTCCGGGAATTAAGATTTTATCTCCATATTTATATAAAGTAACTCCGGTTTTTACGAATGACTCCGGAACAAAAGACAAATTGAAGCACCAAATTATAAATCCGGATATACTGGAGATACCGGAGACATATTTCGCTCCTTATTACTAGAATGTTGTTGCCATATTTTTGTGTTTATGGTTAACGTAATTCTTTATTAGTATCCTAACGGTATAATCTGCCTTCCGTTCTACGCAATTAATCTCTATATATTTGGTGATTATTTTATATCTGGAATAAACAGGACAGGCAGATTATCTTGACTATATACCAAGGATAGCAATTTAAACTCGAGATTAGGAGTGGATTTTATTTGCAGTGTTAGTATTTTAAAAAAATTATAGCGATTTATGGTCTCTTGCATTTAGTATATGATGTTCGATTTCTTCTCTGTGAATATTTTGAACTTTAGGATGTTGTTTACAGTGGAACAAAGGCTCTCTATATTCTATCATTTGCTCCAACATCTCTGAACTTGGGGCTTCTTTCCTATTGGTGTTATTATCATTTTCCTTCTTGATGGTATTGGATGTGTCTCGATTGTCCCCAGAATCTAAAGATTTGGTACTGGGTATATGTTGATTTTCCGGAGATATGTCATCAGTTTCTTGGGATTCTGCTTGGGTGTTATCAACTTCCTCATCTATTACATTGAATTTATCTCCGGTATCTCCGGTATCTCCACCATCTATAGATTTAGTGCTTGAAACTTCTACATCTTCCGGAGATAACTTCTCTTTTACCGGAGATAAATCATCCAAATACGGAGATAAACTTTCATTTTCCGGAGACATTTTATTCTCACCGGAGTTACCGGAGTTATTCTTCTCTATTTTTATTATGGAAGTATTATCTCTAGAAGATCTATCAATAGAGATTTTTATCCCCAATACTTGCTGAAGGTTTGACTTGATAATATTGATTCTTTTGACAAGCCATTTACGGTCTTTTGGCCAATCTCTTTGATATGTGTTTATTCCTCTTGTGTAGCAATTTGGTTTAATTCATCAAGCAGTTTCAAAGGAGTCCCTTCATACAATGGAACAAATGGAGAATTCACGGTATGATTATCGTAATCAGAACAAAGTCTTTATACATACTTCTTTATTGCAAATGCAAGTGGATTGGAATCAACAGCCTCGGAATTTTGGAATCCTATATTTTTGTAATATGCATTGATAAACTCATTTTCTTTATTTCCCAGAGCCCGTGATATTGCTTCTCCCCATAGTGAAGAATCTGCCATTCTTGGAAGTTTCTTTATTTTTATATTTGGTCTAACAGTATTTGCTCTGGCCAAAGTATTGAATATAATTACCAGTAATTTGGGTCTTAAAGCATAGAATTCATATAATATTTCCTGTTCTGTTCTTCTATCTTTATCATCAATTTCAGCAAGTTCTATAATGATACTTCTATCTATAACATCAGGCTCTGAAAATGCATTATTTATTCCATTAAAATTCAGGCAGTGCTTGTATTCATATATTATATCTTCATCATCAGTATAGAGCCGTCTTTTTGTTTGGCCTATTCCTGTTACGGCCTTACATACTTCATCAGATAGCCATTTAGTGACATACTTCATATTGTCATAAGTGGCCAGGTAGTTATGAGATAGCTGCTGGATAAATTCGGAAGGGTTGTTATGTAAAGTTAAAAGAAGCGGTTTTGCTGGATCCACTAGATTTTTTATCAATAGCTGAAATGTTGATTTAGCACTTCCCTTTCCACCATGAATTATTAAAATAATGTGAGGTATGTTGGGTACAAAATACGATAGTAATGTTACTTTTACAAGTAGTTTTGTTTCTTCATCTTTAATGTTTGTAAATTTGGAAATAAAAGTCTCAAGAGGATCTTGTTCTTTTTCTTCTGTTAAAGAATCCGCAAATGGCAAAGTCTGGGGTATTTGATTATATCTTTTGAATAGGGGGATAGGCGTGAGGTCTAGTACTTCCCATGATCCATTTTTAGATATTTTAACACATTGATGCTTTTCATTTGTTAAATCATAGTACATGTCTCCATCATATTCTGCAACTCTTAAAGATAAGGAATATTGCATATCTCCAAATTCAGCTTTTGCTTGAAGGGTTCGGATAACATTGGTAATGGACTCGCTATTTATTGGGATTTTATATACTTTATGATAACTTGAAGAAAGAAATTTTTCAAACTTAGAGATCTTGAGAGATATTATTTCAAAGTGGTTTTTTACAAAGATTTTTGCAAATGGAACTTCATACTGATCTTTGAACAATAAATCTATTTTTCCTTCTGCGATTTCCATCAAATCTTCTGTTGGAGTTTTTTTCTCTGTCTTCCTGTTACCTTCTTCTTCTTTATTAGGAATATTGCTTGAACTATCTAGATTGGTAGTACTAGAAGTAGTGAGAGAATTATCTACTGGACAGGTTAATGGATCAACAGTAGTATCAGTACTAATAGTATTTGGAGAATATCCTACTAGATCACTAATTGATTCTTTCATCATTTTCATTACCTTCTACTATTAATGCCCATTTTTGAGAGACAACCTCTCGAATCTGATTGAGAGAAGTTTTAGTCCATAATATGCCTTCACTTGTAATTGATGATAAAATTATAGGTTCTGCCTGTTTGGTTATTCGAGCAATTACTTCTGTAATAACTCCATCAAGTTTTTGATATTTTTCTTCT
>JBDUES010000073.1:0-7246 GCA_040297625.1 Candidatus Nitrosocosmicus sp.
TCCTAAGGATGTGCCCTATTTTCAGTTTAATTCGAACATTCTTTCTTACTTTAATATAAGGCAATATTCCATTGTCTCCCAGATATCTAAAAATATTAATACTATCATAAGCACCATCATCAGCAAATAATTTACCAACTGTTTTATTTGATTTTATAATATTATGAATCAATTCAGGTAATACTTTAACTATCATGAACATGCTCATCGGTTACCTTCATCGAAAGGATTTTCTTGCTCTTGACGTTTACTGTTGCTATATGTATTTTTAAATATCCTTTATTCTTGTTGCTTCTTGCCTTCCATTTATCTCTCATCCATTGACCTCTATTTGTAACCTTGATACCTGTACTGTCTATTGCAATTACAATGTATTCATCTTCAAATTCCTTATCTTTATTATCATTTATTTTGATGTTCAACTTATTTATTCTTCGCTTATTGTAGTATAGTCAGGAATATCGGGTACTTTTCCTTTAGCATGCTCTTGTGCAATACCTTCTGTTTGTCTGTATGGCAAATGAAAGTACACTTTAGCATATCTAAGCAAGAGAAGAAATGTATTAGGATAATGAAATGGCTCCTAAGCCAACTTTAGCTTTGTTCATCTCTTTTAGTTCTTTATCCCAGTTGTTAATAACATCAAAGCCTAGCAGAATTTCACCACGTCTAACAAGAGATTGGTTGTAGATGGACCATTTCATATGATTTATTGGGATATGTTAGCTAAATGTATTTGGAATGAAGGATTCATGCAACAAACCATTTAATTTAATTTAATTTAATTTTAAATATAGATTCTAGTTCAATAGGATTAAAAAAAATACATGTAAAACAAATTCAATACACGATAAAAAGTAAATAATAATAGAAATTGAATCGCACTAATCTTTCACAGCTGTCTCACTATCTTTGAATTAAAAAGCCTCAGAGTCTCCTCATCTAATCCTAGGAAATGCAGGATAAAGTGTGTAACCCCCATCTCCACATATTCATTTAAGCCTTTAAGGACCTTCTCAGGCGTCCCTATTGTAATCCCGTTAACAAGATATTCCAGATATTGTTTCATGGTTTTATCTTTTCTTTTATATTTTATTAGAATTTGATTAACTTCATTTTCTGATTCTCTTATTATGCATGGTAGAACAACAGAGTATTGCATCTTATTGTAGTTTGTTCGTCTTCTTATTCTGTTGCTGTTGTTGTTGTCTATAGATCTGCCATATTCATTTAATATGGATATTTTCCGTTTCATTTCTTCAGGTGAACCAAAGAAGAGATTGTATCGGTCTGCGTGTTTTGCTACAACTTTAAGTAAATATTTTTCCCCAGAGCCTCCCACCATGATAACAGGACAAGGGTTTTGAATTGGCTTTGGATTGCATATTGCGTCTCTTACCGTATAATATTTACCTTCAAAATTAGAGTATTTTTCTGTCCACATGGACTTTATTATACTTAATGCTTCATCCAATTGTTGTATTCTTGTAGCATTTGATGCAAAATCATATCCGAATGCTCGGTATTCTTGCTCATACCAACCCGCGCCTATCCCTAATTCTACTCTGCCATTACTTATGACGTCTAATGTGGAAAGCATCTTTGCCAACAAAGTTGGATGGCGATAAGAGTTACAAAGTACTATCTGACCTATTTTTATTCTTTTTGTAATTGCAGCTGCAGCTGTTAATAGAGTAAAGCTTTCAAAGATATTTTTTTCAATGTCATCGCCATAATGAGGAATTAAATGATCATATGTATATATAGCATCAAAATCAAGGCTATCAGCTAATGTGGTAATAGTTTTTGAGAATTCATACTGCTTGACAGGATTATTTTCATTCTCTAGTGGGAGGTCGCCTCCTCTCCAACCCTGGGGAATTGACAATCCAAATTGCAATCTATTTGTGTTTTGTACTGATACCATATTTTTGCTCCAATATCATTAATATTAAATTGTCTATTAATATTATAAAAAAGGATATTACAAACATATACACAGTATGGATTAACGATTTTCAACAGAAAGCTAAACAAGTGTAAGATTAGAAAATCAGTTTCGCGTCTTTTATTTTTGGTTGACAAATTAGGTTACTAATATCATATATCTCTATATACCCCATCACCAAGCCACTACAATTAATAATTGATTTTTATAATTGACTAAACTTTTTATTATGATATATAAATTTAAAAATAAAAATAATTAATATTATACTGGCTAACATAATTTCATACTGTTCATATTAACCAGTAAGTCAAGTTTGTAGGATGTCAAAGCATTTCTACAAAATCAATCAATCAATATGTGAGCACAATATCATGGGTAATTTCCTTATGTTATACATACAATCTCATTAGGAGATGGATCTAATAGAAAGACTTTACGAATTTATGTTAGACAGTATATGTCTATCAATTATTTTCTTTTATTTTCTTTTCGTTTCTATCTATGATACCACATACAAAAGTTTTCTTGTTATTCAATGGCTATTTCAGAGTAGTATTTTGTTATTTTCGCCATGATCCTATCAAGAGAATATAATCTACGGCTCGTTACTTAATAATTGTTGTTTTTTCAATATATCAATTTGGTTCATTTTGCTATTTGATTCAATTGAATTCTGAACTGAATGTTTCATTTATCCATATATATACCATAAATCCACAATATACAAAACCGTCACCTGTTAAGTTCAACTTTTTTCTCTAATTTTTTTCAGTATGGTAATTCTTCTACCTTTTAGCTCTAAAATTCCATATACTTTTTTTTAAAGCCTTGAAATTGCTTTGTTGCATGATTCGAAATACAGTTATAGACACACCTCATTCATAGCAAACTAATTAAGTTATAACTATTTGCGTTATATCCTTACGAATGAAACGTTAACAAAAAACGATTTACTGAATCATGCAACAAAGCACCTTGAAATCATTATATAATATAATCAAAAAGGGATTAAAAGATGGTTCTAACGTACTAATTTATATAAGATTGTGTCGTTTTATCAAAGTTTTTAATAATTTCAAAGTTAGTCTCAAAATTATTTGTTTGATATAACTTTAGTTCCGGAAATATATCCCATGGCTGATATTTAGCCATCATTGATGCGCAATGATCTGCACCTAACAAAGACTGGCATAGATCATATGTCATTCTTCTCACTTGTATTTCATCCATTATACCAAAGCTGTGAAGATATTCATGGCATAACACCATGAATAGGTATGAATTATAGTCTAACAAAGACTTTTTTGATTTTATTATACTTAAAATACGTTTATTCATTATAATCATATTTGAACCAAGTACATGATAAGCACCCAATTGTGTTGGTAAAACCTGCAATATCAAACTTAATCCAGCTCTATGCATTTTAAATTTGGAATCGACAGCAGACTTGACCAATTCAAATGTTTCATTAAAGTCTTTAACCTGTAATAACCTGTCTTGATAGTAATGTTGTTGTTGTTGTTTATGTGAAGGTGACAATGGTAATGCTGTTGGTAGTGGTGGTGGTGTAGTTGTGGTGGCGAGATTTTTATCGATACGGTCTTTATTATTCTCATCATTTTTATTGTAAGAATCTTCTTTCATTTTTTTATTTTTACTTTCATGTAAATATACACAATACACACCTATTAATTTACCGACTTGACAAAATCTATTAATCAAAAACGGTAATTTAAACTCAATAATTAAAAAAAATAATCAAAATAAAATTATAAGATATAGATCAAAATACAAGATTTTTTGTATTCAACAAATATATAAAAAAATAAGTCAATAGATCTTTTGCATAATTAGAAACAATCTACACTTTCCAATATGGATGCTGTATCTGTTTTTACTGAGGCTGGTTAATCATTCCATAGTTTACCAAACCCGATACTATGTCTGATATCTTGTGGTATTTTCTTAACCTATTTCTAAATACATCATTCATTATCCTGTATTTTTTCAATCGACAAATGATGGTATGTTCTATCACTATCCTCTTTTTTTGGAATGAATTTTGTTGTACTCTTTTTCTTCTTGGGATAGATTTTGGTTTCTTTTCTTTTTATGCGGTATGGATGATAGTTGTTCTGGAAAATCCTTTTCTACACCAAGATATCCTAGATCAAGCACATTAACAACTTGTTTAGGTGTGACAGGATGGTTATTCTTATATTTTTAAACATCATAATCATTTCTTCGTCCTTTTTTATGGGTTGCCTTATAAAGGTTATAACCAAGATTGTTAACCATAAACTGATTCTTTACAGCAGTGTGTCTTTTCTTCTTGCCTGAATTGTACATTTTTCTTCTATCCTTATCTACAGCAGGTCTTGGAATTTGTTGTTCTGTGGAATCTATGAAAGATAGAAATCCTGGAAAGTATTTCTCTACTTCCTCTGTGGTGTCCTCAACCTTTTTGTTATGTTGCATATTTTCTGTGGAAATGGTACGCATTGTCTTATCATATTCAATATTCAATCTTTTGTATATCTCTGCAAATGTTGCTCTGATCGAGATCAAATAAAAAACCTGTTAAAGTATATGTTATGTAAAGACGATAGTAAACAAGTAGCATCAGAAATCTGTTTTTAATGTCTAATTTGAAAGGTCTGCCTGCACCAATTCTTCTTTCTCGTTTTGTACACTCTCTTTTTGTTGATAAACGCTGTAGCTCATGTTTTTCATATCTTTTTGCTATTTCTTTATCGTAAATATTATCAAATTCTTTTATTGTTAGGCCAGTGAACGATTTGAAAAGCAGTGGTTTTTTAGATAACCGGTCATATGAAAGCAACTAAAGAACAGGTTGATGAGGAACTAATGATCATAAAGCTGTTTGCAAGCAATTATGCAAGAGATCTAATATACATGATTTATCAAAAGAAAAAAATAGTAGTAGATCTTATTCTTGCCGAAATTGCTTTATTTTTCAATGCCACGGTATTTATTTACCAGCCACCGACAAGCATTGACAACAAGTAACCCCAACATATAACAGAAACAATAGTAGTAGCCTTGACAGAGTCACTAATGATCGGATTATCGACTCAGTAACACAGGCTAATGTTAAAGTAATCGGTTAAAACCATTTTTTAGATATTTTTGTTTTAGCAGGTATTATTGATTCCTCGAGATAAAACAAAAGATTGAGTTCAGACATAATAGAATAGAATTGAGAGTTAATGGAATAGATAAAGCAAAATAATTTCAAATAAATTGTGTATATACTATATATTTGAGATTTATCACTAGGGTTATTGATTTATTTGTAATTAATTATTTTTCCCATACTGATATTGTGCGTTGGACAAAAAGAATGGGGATGATATTAATTTTCTGTAAGTGTCAAGGGATGCAGATGATGAATTTAATTTTAGATTGATCTCACCATTTAAACCTGGTATACAGACAATGATACAATCGTTCCATTTTTCATTCCAATAACTTATAGCTTTAATCCTTGGATATTGTCCATTCACAATTGACTGGAGTGCATCTTGAATCCAACTGCTCTTATTTCCTATTGTTGGATCCTCCAAAACTCCAAATTCAAATACTGCAATTGGTTTTTTACTCGAAAGAGCAGCTAGTTGTGGATAAGCTAGATCTAAAATATGGGTGAAAGATTCCCAACTCGCCCCACGGTCAAAAGATCCATATACACTGACACCTATCCAATCAATATAATTATCTCCAGGATAATAATTTTTTATAGCGTTCCAGGGTTGATCAAGGACACCAGGTTCACCGATCTCACTTGGAGGATAAACATGAAAGCACCATGTGATATTTGTTACGTCATCTTTTCTAAATAGATCTATTATATGTCTATAAGCATCACGGAATCTTTCAGGACCATCAGGATAAGTAGAGTTTCCGTATTTATTAGTCGTTCCGCCACCATTTTGTAACCCACTCCATGGAAACCAGTGACCATTAACTTCTGTCCCAAATTCAACCATTATTGGGATGCCCACTCTTCTTGCATCTTGAGCCCATTTTGTTAAATTGCTATCAAATTTACCATCAATAATACGCTGAAGAGTAAAGTTAGGATCTTGTTGATTCTCTGTAAAAGTGGTGCGTGGCATCATACGAATAAATGGAACAATACCTAGGCTGTGAATTATTTTTACAGATTTTTCAGGAAATTTTATACCAGAGCCCCAATTATTTGAAAAATACGCCCAAACTATTTTTTTACCTATCATCTTTTCATAATCTAAAATCTTTTTTGCTGTTACATCATCTTCTGCTCCTCCAAAATCAGTAATAGCACTTTGATAAACTCCTTTTGTCGGAGGAGCAATTTTTATACTCAGATTGGATGGGTTTAGAAAAGTACTATTTACAAGATTATCTTTAGTAACAGTGATTCTTTCTTGTGTACTATTTACAATGTTATCTTTAGAAACATTGGTATCCTGTTGATTGTTTGATCTATAACTTTGAAACTCATTATTAAGAAAATTATCTTTAGTAACATTGAGCCCTTGTGTAACTTTTAATCTATAAACTTGTGGTGTTGCTGTCGATAACGATAAAAGTATAAGAAATGAAATAGCAAATATTTTTTTAGTATTTAAAGTGTACATATTTATCTATTTAATTTTTCCTGATTAGAATATATACCTAACAAAATGATCATAATATCTCATGGTCGTTTAAATAGATCTTAATTTATCCACTATAATAAGCATATTATTGTAATTTAATAGTCACATTAAATTTAAATTCAATCAGTGAACATAAATTTTGATCTATCCAAAATTTGTAATATTTTTTGCGTTTGGATGTTTATTTAAATATAAATTCCATTTTAGTTTTGGTGAATCTAAACAATGTCTCAACACATTAAACCTTATTTTTGATGATATTATGCAAATTATCTATAGAAACTGAATGAATATTTTCATATTTCTTCTCAAAGGTGGTATAAACTATCAATTAAAGAACATGTTTTGTTCTGATTAGATAAAATAGGAGATTAAGAACTTTCGAATATGTCCAACTTTCATCAATATTCCATTAGTATTTCTATTCTGACTGATTTAAGTTTCGTCAAACAATAGATCTCTTGCATAATTGCTTGCAAACAGCTTTATGATCATTAGTTCCTCATCAACCTGTTCTTTAGTTGCTTTCCTATGATAGGTTATCCAAAAAACCATTGCTTTTTAAATCATTTACCGGCCTTAAAATAAAAGAATTTGACAATATTTACGATAAAGAAATAACAAAAAG
>JBDUES010000074.1:0-10750 GCA_040297625.1 Candidatus Nitrosocosmicus sp.
GGGCATAGACATGATTATATATTCAGTATATAAAAATAATCATCCAGTAACTCCCACAGAGGTTGTAAATGTTTATGATCTTGGATATCTCGGAGTAGAAAAAGACTTTCCAGAACAACTATCATCAATACCATACAGAAAGAAGAAAAATAAGGAATTATCACAAGAAGAACGAGAGTACAACAAAGACCATTCTAAAAGAAGGATAGTGATAGAGCATACTATTTGTAAGTTGAAAAAGTACAGGATAATGAGTGATGTATTTAGAAACAAATTACAAAAATACAACAAAATATCAGACATAGTGGCAGGTTTGGTAAACTATAGAATAATGAACCAGTATCGGTAGAAACTGATATAGTATCATATTAGAAAGTTTGGATTGTTTCTAATTATGCAAGAGATCTAGTATTCTGAAATTGTGCGGGAATCTTCCAATATTGGTGGTGGTAGATGTAAATTCTCATATATACGGGGTTAATGATTTTAGGAATATTTTCTTTCTTTTTCCTTATGTCTCCCGCAATTGCTATAATGTTGTTGATTAAAGCAATAGTTTAATTTGAGTACTGTATTTTATTATGATTGTGAACCTTTATATGATTTAATTAAAGACCTTATATAAAAATTATATATGGTGTATATAATGTAAACTTTATGAGAAAAAAAATTAAGGTTGCAATTGCAGGTGTTGGAAATTGTTCATCTGCCCTTATTCAGGGAATTCAATATTATAAATCTAATCCTACTGGTGATATCATTACAAACAGTGCGGATGTTAAAAAGAAAAATAATGAGCACCAAGATCACTCTTCTTTAACAGACACTACTACTAACTTATCAACAGAAAATAGCATTGGTCTTACTTCTTTTAATATAGGTGGATATGAGCCTAGCGATATTGAATTTGTTGCAGCGTTTGATGTTGCTGATACAAAAGTTGGTTTGGATTTGTCAGAAGCTATTTTTGCCCCACCAAATAATGCAATTAAAATAATGGATGTTCCATCTTTTGATGTAAAAGTACAAATGGGTGATGTTTTAGATGGAGTGGGCAAACATTATTCAGAAATAGTAAAAATTTCTGATAAACCATGTATTGATATTGCAAAAACATTGAAAGATGTAAATGCAGATATGCTGATTAATTATTTGCCGGTTGGAAGTAGAGCAGCAACTAGGAATTATGCTGAAAAGTGTTTAGAGTCCGGTGCTAGTTTTGTTAATGCTATTCCTGTTTTTATTGCATCAGATCCCAGTTGGCAGGATCGTTTTATTGAAAAAAATATTCCTTGTGCCGGAGATGATGTTATGAGTCAGCTTGGTGCAACGGTTCTTCATAAAACCCTTGCAAAATTATGGGTAGATAGAGGAGTCATGATAGATGAAACGTATCAATTAAACGTTGGTGGTGATATGGATTTTTATAACATGTTGGATGAAGATAGATTGGAAGATAAGAGAATTAGTAAAACATCTGCCGTAAAGGCTATGGTACCATATGATGTTCCAATGCGAATAGGACCATCTGATTATGTTAATTTTTTAAAGAATGATAAAGTTGCTTATATTTATATGAAAGGTAGATTCTTTGGTAAAGTGCCTCTGGAGCTTGATTTAAAGCTCAGAGTTCCTGATGCATATAATAGTTCTGGAGTTATGATCGATGCTATTCGTGCTTCTAAAATTGCATTGGATAGGGGCATTGCTGGTCCTCTGGAGAGTATTTCAGCTTATTGCTTTAAACATCCTCCAATTCAGATGCCATATTCCCAGGCCAAATCTAATTTCCTAGAATTTGTTGGTGGAAAAAGAGATAGGTGATGTAGAGGCAATGATTACTAACTAAACAAAAAAAACTACTGCTTTGTCTAAATATATATTATTTACACTTTTTTATGGTTTAATCAAATATGTTGGTTTAGCCAGATCTGTTATGTCTATCCAGCATTTTGCTATTTTATCAAGACACGATATGATATTTACAACTGCAACAAGAGATGTTTCATTTGTTAAAATATCTTTATTTGATTTAATATTTTTTTTTAATGTCGAAAGCGAAATCTTAAATTCTTCGTAATTTTCTATTACTTTAAAAGCTTTGTCCCTGCTCATTTTGGTAAACGCTTCAATTGAATAAATCTGCATTTCCTCAAGAGAACAACCTGTTTTTTTTATCAGTTCTGTTATTTGCTTGTCTTCTTTAACTTCTGTTAAATAAGAAACTAGTTCTGTTATTAGATCGCCCGCAGTTTCAAGAAAATTGGCAGCAATTCTGTAATCTAACATATCTATGTTACTTAAATTTAAAATACTTGCTAACTTTTTATTCATTATTGCAGTTCTTATTAGTCTTACTAACAAGAAATATTGCCTATCTATCTCATCATCTCTACTTGCTATCTTTTTTTTCAAGTCTTGGTTAAACTTACTGTCTATCGAGTAAATCGTTTCTTTGAACATGCCTGTTATTATGGAATTCATCATGTTGAGTATTTTTTCAATGTTAAGCGTTTTTGCATCTAAAAGGAATTGCAAGTTTATATTATAATTATTCTCATCTACTATTTCTAAGCCTATTAATTTTCTGATAGATTTCTTTATTGTTTCACTGTCTTCAAATGATATGGGTTCTTTGGATTTAATGTTTATTATATTATAGCCTAATAGGTATGCACCAAAAATCTTATTTAGTAAAATTTTTATATCTTCTGTAGTTTTTCCTATACTCGAAATTTTACTTTCTTTATCATTGCTATTATCATTTTGTATTTTAAATCCTTGATTATTATAATGATAATTAAATTCTATTTTTATTTCTTCATCTTGGTTAATATTATAAATTGAAATAGTGTTATCACTATTTGTTTCTATATTTATGCTTCTTCCTTTTGATAAAAAGTTTTTTTTTATCCATTCCGTGGGAAGAGAAATTAAAATACTACTTCCAATCTGTTGTAATGTTCTTGTATAAATTGTCATGATTAATTTATACTAGTTTAAATAAATTAAACAATATTTTTATATTTTGTTCTAATATTAGTTAAAGTCTAAATGGTTATAGTAGCACAACTACCAGTTTCAATTGCAAAGGCCTTTAGTCCTGGTCATCTAACTGGTTTCTTTGCTACTGCTAAAACTGTACAAATGACACATCCAAATTTTAATGGTTCTCTTGGTGCTGGTTTTAGCATTAGTAATGGAATAATTACAACGGTTAAAGTCTATAATGATTTTAGTAAAAATTATAAAATAATTATAAATGGCATAAATTCTTTTGATGCCAAAGTTTCTAAATTCGTTATCGAACATTATTTGGAAATGATTGATAAGCCGTTTTTTATTTCCGTTGAACATGAATCGGAGATTCCCATTGGTTATGGCCTTGGATCTAGCGGGTCAGCAGCACTCAGTCTTTCGTATGCTCTCAATCAAGCATTAAAAACGAATTTAACTAAACTGCACGCTGCTCAGATTGCTCATCAGGCAGATTTTATTTGTAAAACTGGTTTGGGTACTGTAATATCTGAATTTACTGGCGGTTTTGAAATACGAACCCGTATTGGAGGTCCAGGAATAGGAAGTATATTAAAAATCCCTATATCTTCACAATACCGTGCTATAGTTTTGTGTATAAAACCTATCAGTACTGAATATTTATTAGATAAATCCTTATTTTTTGATGAAAATAGTTTATTAAATAAATCAGGAAAGGCAATGATGAATGAGTTAATACAAAATCCAACTATTGATACTTTTTTAGAACTATCAAATGATTTTGCTAAAAAGTGTGGACTTCTGGATGGTTTTTGTAAGGATCCTATTTTATCTCTCGAATATCTTGGAATAAAGAGTAGTGTAGCTTTGTTTGGTCATGCTCTTTTTACAGTCGTTAACAAAGAATCACTGCATAAAGTAACTCGAACATTAAACCAATTCGATGGAAAGTTACTTATTTGTAGTATTGATAATATTGGCGCAAGGTTACTTGGAAATTGAAATGTCCGCAAAAATATTAATACCTAAAAACCATCCGCGGTATTTCTCTTTGATGATTCGAGAAAAATTAGTGGCTGGTTTTGAAAAGGGTTTCGTTGCTCAAGAAGGTTTAATTGCACACGGTAGGGGGGAGTCTTTTGATTATCTGTTAGGTGAAAAGACTATTGAACCTGCAATAAGAGCTATAAATGCTGCTTCATCTCTTTTTATACTTGCAGAGTATCCTATTATATCAGTTAATGGGAATACTACCGCTCTTTGTGCCAAAGAAATATGTGAATTAAATCAATCAATAGAAAAATCCTCTATAGAGATTAATCTATTTTACCGTACCGAAAATAGAGAAAAATTAATTGCAAATGAATTAAAAAAATATGGGTTAAAAAAAATTTTAGGAATTGAACATGACAAATTAACCGAAATCCCTGAATTGGAAAGTAACCGACGAAAAGTTGATCCGAATGGGATCTTTATAGCAGATGTGGTTTTTGTTCCTCTGGAAGATGGTGATAGAACAATTGCTTTAAAAAAAATGAATAAAAAGGTTATTACCATTGATCTAAATCCTTTGTCAAGAACATCTATAACTTCGGATATCTCAATAGTTGATAATATTGTTAGATCTATTCCTCAATTAATAAAATGTGTGAAGTATCATAAAAAAAATTCTACAAAAAAAGAATTAAAAGAAATTGTCAGTCGTTTTAACAATGAACAAGGTTTGAAAGACTCCCTTGATATTTTAAGGTCAAGTAAAATGTTAACTAAAACCTAAATACTAATAATGCTGTGAAGTCTAAATATGTATTTGAAACTTTGTTTTAACATATGGATGTTTATAAAATAAAATGAGGACACGTATTACTGATATTCAACAAAAAAAAACTAGATCTGAAAAAATAGTGGTTGTTACTGCATATGATTATTCCACTGCAAAAATTTGTGATACTTCCGGAATAGAGATAATTTTAGTGGGTGATAGTGCTGGTATGGTTATGCTTGGATATGATAGTACAATTTCAGTTACTGTGGATGAAATGCTAGTTTTTTGTAAAGGTGTTATAAATGGATCTAAACATGCTCTTATTGTAGCAGATATGCCATTTGGTTCTTATCAATCAAATTTATCTTTAGCTTTATTAAATGCTATTAAATTTATTAAATTGGGATGTAATGCAATAAAAATAGAAGGAGGTAGCGAAATTGCTCCTCTTGTACAGAGTCTTACACAAAAGGGCATACCAGTTATGGCACATATTGGATTAAAACCGCAAACATCACCATTATGGGATGGATACAGAATTCAGGGAAAGACATGCAATGCTGCTATTGATTTATTCCATGATGCCTTGGAACTCGAGAAATCCGGAGCTTTTAGTATAGTACTTGAGATGATTACAGATGAAATTGCAGAAAAAATTTCTCAAGGAATTTCTATTCCAACCATTGGTATAGGATCGGGTAATAAATGTGATGGACAAGTACTTGTTTTACATGATTTACTAGGGTTATACGATGATATTAAGCCAAAATTTGTAAAACGCTATACAGACTCTTATTCATTATTCTCAAAAGCAATAAAAAACTATGTTCTTGATGTAAAATCAGGCGAATTTCCAAATTTTGAACATACTTTTTCTATGCCGCCAGAGGAACTAGAGAAATTTGAAAGTTATGTTTATTCTCTAAAGAAGAGATGAAATAATTGATAAAGATGATTTTTTATTTAAATAGGTAGATGTAATTGTTTATGAATAATAATTATAATGATAAAATTGTTTATAACCATCCTTCAAAGGATATAAAATCCACATTAGGAACTGAATTATTAAATAAAAAAATTGTAGTATGTGTTACTGCAAGTGTAGCTTGTTATAAAACCATAGATTTAATTCGACTCTTGATTAGGCATGGTGCAGAAGTGTTTGTGGTTATATCTAAAACTGTTGAAAAGTTTATTTCAAAAGATTATTTTGTATGGGCAAGCGGTAACAAAGTTATATCCAATCTATCTGGCAACTTGGAACATATAATACTGGCAGATTACGGTAAATCTGATTTAGTTGTTGTTTATCCATCTACCGCTAACACTATTGGCAAATTTGCTAATGGAATAGATGATACTCCTCCAACATCCATTTTATCCGTTGCCTTAGGTTCAAAAATTCCCATAGTTATTGCACCTGCTATGCATGAAGCCATGTATGAAAATGATATTATAAAAGAAAATATTGTTAAATTAGAAAAAAAAAATGTTGTTTTTGTAAACCCTATAATTAAAGAAGGAAAAGCCAAAATAGCGGATATCGATATCGTTTTTGTATCAATTACTAATATCTTAAAAAAAAGTTCTAGATCTATAAATGATGATGATGATTATGATAAAAATGTAACTTTTATTAAAAAATCTGAAAAAATAATTTCTGAAATTAAAGAAAGCGAAATGAAAGAATTTTTTAAAGATAAACGAATTTTAATATCACTTGGTAGTACTGTTGAATATATTGATCCTATGCGGGTAGTTTCCAATATCAGTTCTGGAAAAATGGGTATTTCCTTGGTAAAAAATGCTCTGGTTTTTGGGTCAAATGTCACAATTGTAAAAGGTTTTACTACTTTTAATGTTATGATGGATGGAACATTTTCTACACCTGATTGCAAAGTACTCAATGTAACAACTTCCCAACAGATGTATGATGTGATTATTAAAGAATTAAAATCCTTTTCATATGATATAGTTATTTTAGCTGCTGCTGTTTCCGATTTCAAGCCTTCTAGTTGCTCTGATTTTAAAATAAATTCTGATATATCATCATTAACCCTTACTTTTGTTCCAACTAAAAAGATTATTAATAAAATTAAAAATATTTACAAAGATTTATTTTTAGTTGCATTCAAAGCCGATTATAACGTATCGATAGATACATTACTTCAAAAATCTTTTAAAAAAATAGTCGACGCTGATGCCGATTTGGTGGTTGCAAATGATGTTGGTAAAAAAAATATTCATGTAGGATCCGATTTAAATGAGGTTTTTTTGATTCATAAAAATAAAAATTATTACCATTTTCCAATTCAAAATAAATACGAGATTGCTAATAATATCTTTAAAATTATTTATCTTGATATGTCCAACTCATATAATCAGGAGCACCCCCAGCAGCACCGGGTATAGCAATAGTATTTTTTATTATTTTAGAATCTTTTTTATATGTTTTCTTCTTTTAATTTAAAATTTATTTACCCAATTTATTTTTTTTATTGTCAATTTTATTATACCAAACATTAAAATTTATAGTTCTTAAACAATGGGATCACTATTGAATCTTTGTTGTTGTATTTTATGCTTTGTTGCATAACTCAATCTATTATGCTGAGATTATGCCACTTATCATAAATATACTTACCATGAATTACTAAACTATATAGAAAAATTTCTTTGTTTGTAATATTACATTTGATAAATGATATAGTCCAATTTAATAATTGTGATAGACTGGCCTGCATATATAATAAATTAGGGGAAGAAAAGGACAGATGCTTTATTGCAGCCCTTGAAAAACAGTTAAAACTATGCTATATTCATGGAAATCGTATTAAATTATGATTATTTACTTTGCAAATATAATTTTAATACGTTAACAAAAAACGATTTACTGAATCATGCAACAAAGTAGTATCAATATATTATCCCCGATTTACCAACTGGAAATCAGAAATTTCTAAATATTATAGAACAAGGCGTTTCATCAATCTACAGTAAACATCTGTCAATTAAAGGGGAGTTAGCATATTTTATAGTATCTAGCATATATTTTAGAACACAACAAAAGAGATGATTATAACTGTATTTTTATCCACCTATTTAAAGATTAGTGTAAACTCCATGGACATGAGCTAGAGGTAATTATGCCGCCTAACATAAATTCGAAGTCATTCTATCAGATCCTTTTCTTTAATGAGATTATAGATCTATCATAATAATATTACGAGATATATTGTGCTCACATATTGATAGATTTTTGTAAAAATGCATTGATTCAATACAACCTGACTTATTGGTAAATATAAACAGTGTGAAATTATGTTATACCAATTAGCATATGTTCTCTAAATTGCATCTCGTAACAAATAGTTTCTCATATTTAGATGGAATCTTTTTATTATAAAATATCCAGATATCTTGTTTTTTAAATCTGCAAATGATGGATAATATTGTAGAACAAATAGATCTCGTTTGGCTATATTCAATACTTCTTCCATTATCATAAACTCCGGTGATGCTGTAGTTGGAAGGTATACCAGGATTAGAGTATCCTTGTTTTCTTCAAAATATTTGATCACCTTCTTTGATCTGTAGTGCGGTGATGCCTTATCCATGAAAAGATAACATTTTGGAAATTTGGTATGTATTTTCTTTAGATAATCAAGAAATGTCTCACCGTTGAATTTATTGTACTGTCTGAACAGCTGATTTCATTCTATACTTATAGCACCAAAAATGCATGAATGTTTGTGCGAGCCTGTTACTCTGACTATTGGTCTTTTATTCTCATCTATCCAAACTCTTCTTACAAGAGAATCATAAAAGAAGAAGGATTCATCCAGTGATACTATGGTAAATACGTCTTCTTCTTGCTGTTGCTGTTGCTGTTGCTGTTGGATATGCTTATCCACAAGTATCTGGGCAACCTTTTTTTGAAATCATCTTTTTCCTCTTTGGATGCAGTATTAACATGTACCATTCTTGGTACCTTCTTCTGTTTGAATCCCCATTTACGAAGGATGCGGTATATGTGGTATTTTATACCGCTTTTCCTTACAATTAGTTCTTCCACCTGTTTAGTGGTCCAACCCCTACTGCTTTCTTTTAGTACTTTCTTTATCATGTAACTGATCTCTTCAGATAGTTCGGATGGTCTGCCGCTTTTCTGTCTATTTTTTAATCCATCAATGCCCTTTCTATCGTATCTTTTTAGCCATTCACATGCCCAAGCTTTACTTCGGTGGAGGTCTCTGGCTACCTGAGCAGCTACCGTGCCTCGATAAACCACGTTGAGAACAAGTAACATCCTTTCCTTTGCCTTTACATCTTTTTCAGCTCTATAGATCTTTTCAAATGATGTTTTGGTAATGGTCATTAACAATTGGATGATGAGGATGGAATCAACTTAGCTATAAACATTTATTAAAAATTGAAATGGCGAAAAACCACTGTTTGTATAGTTATGCTACTTGGTATACATATCTCTATCATCATTTTTAATAATAGTTCTTTATCATCCTTGTGTATGGAATTTACTAGACCATGCCATTTTTTTACAAGTCCTATCAAATACAGTTTTTCCCTCTGGTTTATTTTTGATTAATACGGTTAGTTCCTCTATTATGGAATTCTCATCGATTTTAATATCTTTATTATTAATCTGCAATAGCGTTTTATAAGTATGGAAGAGCGAACCCATAATAACAGATTCCAATACAATTGGATTTACCGCATTTCCTAAATATGATGTATATAGTCTAGCATTTTCAAATATTCATAACTCCCAGCCAATCCAGTTTATATACCAACCATTGTTGTTTGCAAATTGGGAATCAGGTTGAGTGCCTATGGGTAGAGGGTAATAATACATCAAAAGAAAAGGTGAAGGCGGTAGACATGGTAACAGAGAATGTTGTTACAGGAAATGGGATAAAACATCATTTACTAAAGCTGAAGGGATGCTTATTTAACAACGATGGATAGGCAACTAACTCTTCTTTATTTTCAATATGGCTAAACCATCCAATATTTGAGATATATTCCTTCAAGTTAGTAATTTGATGGATAGATACAATTGTAATATAAAATGCTATAGCAAGAAGAACCAAGATTATTGGCCAAATAATAGTTCAAATAAGTGTCTTCCTAATCTAAAGTAAATAATACATTAATACAACCGAGGAGTATACGAATTCGATAATCATTTGGTTTGGATTCTTTTTTATCTTAAATAATTAGTATTTAAATCTGTATTCCATTGTCCTATTTGTTTGTATTTGTGGATAAAGGTAGCTGTATTTCTTATGAAAGAATCACTTAACCACGCTTATATACTTATATATCTATAGTAATATTTCAAAATATGTATAAAGTCAAAACATATGCAATATTTCTTATTTTAATAATTGGTACAATGTCTATAACTACTACGTTTTTATCCCAAAACATATATGCAATTTCCATTCTAAAGAAATCTACTGGAATCACAATATCTCAGATTAATACGAATCCTTTAGTAGTACATAAGCAAAATAATTTCAAAATTACAGCAACAATAATAAATAATTCTCCAAATACAATAAAATTTGTGGGACCTGTATGTGGGAATTCTCCTTTAACTACTACATTTAATAAGAATGTAAATGTTCATCCATCTGGAATTAATAAATGTAATGCTATTCAAATAACTACTCTACCTCCCGCTGGAAAAGCAACAGTTGCAGGACCAGATAATACGTTTGTATATACAGCTATTGGCATTGGAAAAACCCAAGCAAGTATTACTTTCCACTATACTGATGTACAAGGTAATAAAAATAGTGTTAACAAATCATTTGTATTTACGATATTAAAATAAAAATAAAAAATTATAGTAGGCGACAAAAATCGTAGATATCAATACAATTTTTTAGAAGTCATCTCTAAATCTCGAAAAATCTTTGAATCCAAAAGTTCTGAATTCATAATCTGTTATTTTATTTCATG
>JBDUES010000075.1:0-28675 GCA_040297625.1 Candidatus Nitrosocosmicus sp.
ATCCATCTTTGTTGATTGTACCTAATTTTCCTGTAAATGTTTCCTTCATAAGAAATTCTCTAATCTCTTCCTGATTCATTTTTTTCATTGTTTGACATGATAGAAACTTATCATTTAATAGTTTTATTAAATTAATTGAGTTCTAATAATTTTATCTTGTAGAATTTTTTATGGACAATGATTAGAAATAATCAATAAATATAATCGCAAAATGATTTTTAAAACATGTTTGAGTATTAATTAATTAACATATATTCAAAATTATAAAATGGATATTAAACTCTTAATATGATAGATTAAACCATGATGTTTTTAAAATATAGTAAATATGATTTTATTGAATGTAAAAAAGCAATTTAAATGTCATTAATAAATATTTCAACAACTGGTTCTGAATAATTTTATCTATTATGATTATATTCTATGAAAAGATAAAACAATTATTTTTGCTTTTCATGGAATATTCAAGATGAAATACTTTTTATAACAATTTAATAAACTATTAATGTTGGATAATAATTTTTCTAAAATATTAGTGGGAATTGATGGATCAGACTCTTCTTTTAATGCGGCAAATTATGCAACTGATCTATCCGTAAAATTCAATTCCGAAATAATTCTTTTATCGATTGTTCCTTCTAAAATTCATCATGGTGATTCTTCAGGCGTTTTTGGTATGGTTTCACAATCTTATTTGAGTGATTATAAAAAAGATGCAGAAAAATGGTTCAAAGAAATCATCAACCATTTAAATAATGAAGGAACTTTTGAGATTGATAAAAAAATAAAAACCGATATAATTACAACTCCATTTTCAATTGCTGCATCAATTTTAAATTATGCCGAAGAAAGAGATGTCGATCTAATAATAATTGGTACTAGAGGAAATTCGGGGCTCAAAAAAATGTTACTTGGTAGTGTGGCGTCAGATATAGTTGTCTACTCATACTGTCCTGTTCTAATAATAAAATGAAATATTAGACTTAATTTAAAAAGTGATTTATTATTAAGTCAATCCTTTTTCTATCATAAAAAATAATTTTATTCAAGATATACCAATTTGTATAAGTTCGCTAAATTAAATTATTTATAATACAATAATCGTATCAAAGAAAATGCCTCTTAGCAGTAGACTTTTTTGTTATACGTCTTAATCTAATATTTGGAAATTATTTAACATACTTATGCTAAAGGGTATATATAGTTTAGATCCTATCCTAAATATCGATAGAAATTAGCTTATTTCCATCACTATTCAAATGTGTCCTGCATCTCTCAGCAGATAAATTAATAAAATTAAAACATTGTTTAACCCCTTTTATTATTTATTTTTTTCATCATTTCTATTCCTATTCCTATTCCTATTGAAAAAGACATCTTTAAATTCTTCAGTTTTCTAAATTTTATACACTAAATATATTCCACACACTAAATCCATCTACTTTCGGTCGAGGATTTCAGTAATGTTTAACAAAAAAACAGGCGTCAACATAGATATTACTATAATTAATTACTAAAAAGTCACGACTGTATAATAAATGAGTGAATATTGCATATACTGAAAAGTAGTATGTAACAATTCTATTATTGCAGCAGATTATATATAACCAAATAGTGCCTATTAAAAACTATTATATGCGATAATAGTATTCTATTTCTATTCCATCTAGAACGATTTCTATGGCTATAAAGAAGATTTGACCAGTTTATTGACCGTTTTGACCAGGAAATTGACCACATTGACCGATGTAATGAACACTTTTATAAGCACGTTGACCGGTATAATACATATATAAGAAGTGAGCAATCCGAAACAACGCCCGCATCTGTCAGATAAATCGCTAGTTATAGAAAAGTATCTACAAGGCAAATCCATGAATCAAATAGCAAGAGAAACGGGAATCTCAAAAGGCAAAGTACATTATTTAATAAATGATTGGAAAAATAAAATAGGGGCCTCCGATATTGATGAGATTAGAGAATTTGTAGGTCTATCTAGAAAATCAAATATATCAATTGAGCAATGTGCACAAGGATTTAGAATGATGAACATTTTGAAAAACCTTGGTATAGAAAATGGTGATATTGCTACTGATGATGATGATGATAATAATGATATTGTTGATAACAATAGAGATGGTAATAATAATAATTATAAAGAATTATCCACCTTTATAGAAGATATATATAAAAATTGTAAAAAGTTAAACATCCAACCCGCTATTATACCCTCATGGATTAAAGATCTACTTGATTTTAATTTTTCCATCTCCTATTCCTCTTCTTCGTCGTATTCTAATAATGAAGGATCTTTTTCTTTGATTGATATTGATGAGAAGGAAAATGATATCGATGACAAAAGACAAATATCGTCTATAAAAATAGAAGATGCAACAAAAGACTTTTTAAAAGATACTAACAAAAGGTTTGACTTTAATCTAGATAACGATACAAAATCTGATTTATTTATAAAAGATATTACATCTGATCTTAATCTCAAACCAACAATAGATAATTCTTCTTCTTCTTCTTCTTCTTCATCAGAAATTAAAATACCATTTATTTCACAGGTATCTTTTTACATTGATCACAAGAAAAAAGAATTAGTTAATTTAACTAGTCATCAAAAAAACATAGAAAAAGATATACAAAAATTAGAGGTAGAGAAAAGTACAGTAATAGATAACCTTAACCTTGTAACTCGAAAAGAAAAACATATCATCTCTTATATCGAATTTTTCTATAATTTAGAAAAAGAATTATGGAGCAATTATTCTATCAAAATAAAAGATGACATTCAAGGGTTTTCCCAGCTCATAAACGATTTTAGAGAACATGGATATGATGCTCTAGAAATAATAAAAGAATATTTGAAATCATTATCCATAAAACTAGATATAAAAACATATGAAGCTAATATAGAATCGCTTCAAAATCAAAGAATAGATCTAAATAATTCTGTTTTATCTCTGGAGTCACAGGTAGGTCTTCACAAACAAACCATGGATATCTATTCACAACTCCAAATAATGAAATTAGGATTTAAAGAGATAAAGCAATTATGGCTAACTATTTTGGAAATAGCAAAAGCTAACAATATTTCACATCAAGAAGCAGTATCTAGATTTCTTAAAGATGTAGAAGAACAATATGACACCAAACTTGGATTTGAATCCAAAGTGCAAGAAAAAAGGGATGAACTTGCTTTACTGAATAAAGAAATAAATAATAATAGACAGATCTTGCGGGTATCACCTTTTATAGGATCCACTTTATCGAATCTTTTTCAAAAAGGTATGGGTGAGCAGGACATTATTGGTATTAATCAACTTCTTGAACTACATACAAATAACAATATTAGTTTTAGTAGTGCTGGTCCCAATAAAGATGATGAAAATATCTTCAAAGATAATAGAAAAGAGATCTCAACAAATAACAGATCGGAATACTGGAAGTTATTAACAGAAGAATTGAAAAAATATGGTGGCATCAAGTTTGCGATGAAGGACCAACTTGAAAAACGAGATAAATTGCAAAAAGAAGTTATTGATCTAAATAAACAAAAACAAGAGAACTTGGCCTTCTTACAACTAGCAATCTCTTTTATAAACACTATAAACCAGAGAATATCATATTGTAAAGGATGTTTAGACCAATATAATAATATCAATAATAAAATCAATTTATCTTCAAGATTATCAGATCCTTTACCTATTTTTATAATATGTGATAATACAGAAAAAGAAAAAAATGATGGAGAAGAAACAAAAGAAGATGAAATAAATAAAAGGATATAACTAATATAATATTTAAAATATCAAAAAGACTGAGAACGCCAGAAGAAGTAGAAAGAATGTATCCAATCTTTATTGCTTTCATAGATTGTACATAACAGCAATTTCAAAGACAAAAGAATAAGAGAAGAAAAAAGATGTACTATTCTATAGGAAAGAAGGAAAAACATACTATAAAGAATCAACTTGTAGTTAACAAACCGGGTTTATAATTCATAAAGTAAATCATAAGGACGTAGGCATGACTATGATATTTATAAAAAGAATTATCCGGTAATTCCTAATAAAGTGGTAAATGTATTTGACCTTGGATATTTGGGAGTAGAAAAAGACTTTCCAGAACAAAAATCATCGCGACCTTAGAAAAAGAAAAGGAATCAGCGGGAGATGCTGTCCATAGAAGAAAAAGAGTTCAACGAAAGTCATTATAAAAATAGGATAGTGATAGAGCATAATATTTGCAGGATGAAATAATACAGGATAATCAGCGATGTATTTAGAAACAGGATTAGAGTCTATCCCAAAAATATTTTCCTATAGATGATGATACCGCATATGATATCTGTATCAAACCAATCTAGTTCTCTATTGCTTTCTTTTCATATTTTGTAAACAATTTCCTGAACCTGTTATACATCATGAATTTGTTCTCTGTACCACCCATCTTCTTACAGGATATCGTTTTTGGCGACATATGTCATATGTTTCTGTCTTGGCTTTTTCTCCTCTTTTTCTTTTATGGATAATATGAGGTATATATCCTCGTTTGATAATTTCTTGTTTTACAGATTAGGAGTTGTATGCTCTATCAAGACATATAGATGATGATGGTGTTTGTTTATTTTTCTATTATATCCTTTGGTGTGATATGATGAAGGATGTCGCTTGATAACCACACTATCAATGTCATCTGTTCCTGCTTTTAAATCATGTTTATTGGCCGATGTTATAAGATCTGAAAGTGGCACACCATTTTTATCTGTTAAAATATGCCTTTTTGTGCCTAGTTTGCTTCTCTCTATAGTAGTATTACTTCCGGTCTTCCCACCTAAATGCGACTTTATGGATATACTATCAAGTAGTGATTGCTATCATATCCATTTGATACCTTCTTTATCATCATATACTTTCAATAACCTAATCCATATTTTTTTGAAAATATCTAGTTGAACCCATTCTTTAAAAATTCCCGATGACATGTAGAACCAGGACCATATTATTTAGGTAACATCTTCCACTATTGACATCCAGTTCTAAGAATATGCATGATACCATATCCAGTACCTTTCTATAAGGAACAATTGGATGACCAATTATATTAATTTGTTTTTCTGTTGATAATAATATACTAATCTCATCCTATAATTTATCAGGAATCTTTATGATAGCATGTTTATCCTTTTTCTGCTTCTGCTTATGTTGATTATGGATGCAGAACACTTTTGAATAGTGATAGTAATAAGCTAATTTCTATCGATTTTAGAATAGGCTCATAATCCAGATAAACTATCTCTATAATCTAATTTGATTATTAAAACAACCATCACTTGTTTACAATGCAGCCATCTCATATGTTACATAACTGTAACCTATTGATTACACTGCATATTTAGTTTAGTTTATCTTATCCTTGTTCATATAATTAATAATAGTTATAAATTCAAATATTTAATTAAATTCCAATTTCAATAAATCATATTTTTTATATGGTGTTGATCACCTGATTAGAAGCAATATCAAATTTATAATTTCTCTTTTAGATCTGCAATATTCATTTTTTCTCATATTTAGTTATTTTTATTATTAATTAAAAATATTGTAATTATCTTCTTAATAATTAAAAATGTTATAATATTTATAAAGGTAATATAAAAATTACCATAAAATTATATATTAATAATAATACATAAGTATAGGTTTAATTAATTATGCTATATTATGCATGCATTTGATACTAGTATAGTAGAACAAATAGAGATGAAAATGGTTCGACCATCTCAGTTTTCTATTAGAGATAAATATAACGATCATAAGGAAATCGAATCTCTTATTACAAGTATCAAAGAACATGGATTGCTGCAAGCAATATTAATTCGTCCATATCAAAATAGTTTTGAAATAGTTGCCGGGCATCGAAGGTTTAATGCATGTAAATCTCTTCGTTGGCGTCATATACCATGCAAGATAAGAGAGTTGAGCGATAAACAAGCCTTCGAAATTCAAATTACAGAAAATATTCAAAGAAAGTCTATGAGTTCTTTAGAAGAAGCAGAAGCGTTTAGAAAATACGTTCAAGATTTAGGCTGGGGTGGTGTTACTGAATTATCTAGGAAGATCGGTAAAAGCGAAGAATATGTTTCACATAGAATTCAACTTTTAAAACTTCCACAAGATGTTAAAGAAAAAATAATGTTAAATAAATTGACTATAAGCCAAGCATTAGAATTAACAAATTTATCCCATGAAAATGTAATTCAGTTTAGCAATCATATTATAGAAAATGAATTAACAATAAGACAAATTAGGGGTGTTAAAACAGTTTTTTCAAAAGAAAACATTGTTGGAGGGGATCATTTAACTAATGATATTATTAATTCTAAAAGTGCAAAAACATTAAAAATTACAAAAAAAACTTCTCTTGCTTTAAAAATTACACTTGCTAGATTAGATAGTATAATAGAAGAAGTTCAATTAACTTTTGAGCCTGAACAAAGTACTGATATTATTAGTTTTTTGATGGATTTACGACTTAAAATTCATTCATTAATAGATGATACTATTAGATTTAAAAATTTAAAGACATCTAAGACACCTAGATACATCAAATAATATTGCGATCTTTGTTCTATAATCGATATTATATATCGATCCAATCTTTTGCTATTCTATTAGCTTCCTAAAAAGGGTGGTAACCATTCACCCAAAAATTTCTTGTATTCTTTATCCGTATATGTGAATGCATGAAATAAAGGGTCCTTCGCAGGGGAAAAATCATATGCACCATAAGTTTGAATAATATCTCCGAACAAATTTCTATAAACATCACTTTCCTCATCAGCAATTTCTGTTGATGGAAATATTTGGATTGTAATCCAGTCGTACCCTCCTCTCGTACGACCTGAAAATAATACAAATGGTGCATCCTCTAAATATTTTTTTAGCCCGTCTATCCTACTTGTTAAATGTTGTGATGATCTAAAAGTTATTAATACTACTCTAATTATTTTATGCTTAATTTTTTTAATATCGATAGAAATGGTGTATCCTGAAATTACTTTTTCATTCTCTAACGTTTTTATTTTAGAATCTATTTCTTCTAGACTTAAATTATATCCATAGTCTTTTAGAGACTCCTCAATTTCCTGTAAATCTTGTTTTGCATTTTTGCTTAGTGCGGAGAGAATTATTTCATCTATGGTATCTAGCATCGATTTAACATTACGAAATAATTATATCTTTATTTATGGTATATAACTTTATAAATAAGGAATTTCAATTATTTTGTTTTATGTGTGTAGATTTTGCCCATAATGTAAAAATAAAAGTGTTACTTTAAAATAATTTAATAATTGACTTTTTACTTTCTGATAATCTATATCTGAACTCTGGACTATGAGGACGACATAGATTATTTATCTTATTTTAAGAAATGGACATCTCATCATAATTATAATAGTTTTAAGGCCTGTATCTATACCGAATGGATGACTTGCAATAGAAAAGGTCACACCTTATTCTTTTTCTTTGTCTAAGAAATTGGACATGATTTTCTTATTCTTTGATTTATTGCTATATTTTACTGTCTAACATAAATTCGTGAAGTCATTCTATTAGATCCATCTCTTAATGAGATTGTATGTATAGCATAAGGAAATTACCAGTGATATTGTGCTCACATATTGATAGATTTTGTAGAAATGCTTTGACATCTTACAAACTTGACTTACTGGTTAATATGAACAGTATGAAATTATGTTAGTTAGTATAGTTCTAGATGGAGAGGCTGACTGACCTAATGCTTTAACTGTAAATAATATTACTATGACATGGTTTTTTAATTTCTTTATGTCATATTGATCTATTCTTAATTTGGGAAAATATGATAATAGTTTGATTTATTGCTATATTTTCTTTCCTAATTTTTAAACCAATTTTTAAACCAAAAATGATATTTCAAAAGTTTTGTAAAATACTTTGTTTATAATAAAAACTAGTATTAGATTAAAAAAATTGTCATACTGTTATTTTTCTTAATAACAACAATGATTAATGATTCCGATAATGGAAATTATAAAATATTTGGTTGTTATAATGGATTATTGTCTTCTATGAGAGCATTAGATATGTAAACCATTTTTTTATCTGTTATTAATTTATTTTCATATGTCTTAGAGAAGCAAAATGATAATTCTACTTAAAATGAATATTATATAGATTTAATAAAAAAGATTGAAAAAGAAGAAAGGCTTGTTTTATCTATATATTATTTTTGTTAATAATTATAAATGATGGGGAAGAATTTTAAAATCTAAAATAGTTCTAGTAAATAGATTGTCCTAAATCCAAATTATATTGTCTTAATGTGTATATTGTAATAATTTGAAAAAGAAGACCGGAGAAATTCCAAAAATATATCTGACTGTATTTCAAAAAAGGATCTTTTCAATTTAATTAAATAATTTTTATACTAAAGTAATTGTATTTAATACTTTTGTCCTTTTGTATTAATAAACTAAAATCCTTTACAAATTGTTAAACCATACTTTGACAAAGAACCATACTGTGGGAATCCCTACATTTTCATCAGGAAATCCTGTGCTAGATTTTTTCTATATATTGTTTAATGGTATTTCCGAAGTACCTTTGTTCAGTTCTCCGGTAACTGGTATTCTAATTCTTGTTGGAGTATTGATTGCTTCTAGGAAAGCTGGTATGATGATGGTATTAGCTGGATTGATAGGAGCTGCCATTGCTATATTATTAGGTGCAGATTACAAAAATGTGACTTTTGGTCTATTTGGTTATAATTCTATATTAACTGGAATGGCTTTCTGGTCTGGACCTTTTGTAAAAACAAACAGAGTAACCCTATCCATTTCAATATTTGGAGCTGCTGTTACTGCTGTTGCCTGGATGGCATTTGCGCATTTTATGGGCGATATATTTAGTCCAGACCTTAGAGGAGGAGTAATAAACTCTGTTGCTATTCCTGGATTTACAGCCGCCTTCTGCTTTACAACTTGGGCAATGATGTATGCAAGCAAGCGTTATGGTTATGATATATGGCCTGAACCCCCACAATCAACAAGGGCGGAAACAATTACAGGAAGTGAAAATCCTGTGCAAACACCATTAGAAAACTTTAAATGGACTGCAAAAGAATTCGTCAAAGCAACTTTAAAGGGCGTATCTCAAATAACCTTTGTAGAAAATTGGAAAACTGGTCTATTTTGGGTTATAGGATTGACACTGGCTTTTGAACTCGCTCCATTTATAGCCGGTGTTCAAGATAGACCTTGGTACACTAATGCATATACTTCACAATGGAATTCATATTCACCATTATACCTCGCCGGTCTTATGGCATTTATAGGATCTGCCATAGGTGCAGGTTTATCAATATTGATGAAATTACCAACTCAGGAGACTAGGATCGGTTTGCATGGATTTAACCAAGTACTTGTTATGATTGCATTAACTAGCTTTATCCCATTAACCTGGCAATCATTCTTAATGGCTGTGCTTGCCACCGTGACCTGTTCTGTGATTGTAATGCCTGCTCTGCAGCGTTTCTTTGGACAATGGGGCTTGCCTGCACTTACCGGTCCTTTCGTATTTACTGCATGGGTATGGTTAATTGCAATATACGGATTCCATAATATTCCTGCAGGCATTGGATGGTCTAGACCCCTAGGTTAATAGTTGAATAATTCCACCATTTTTTATTGAATATATTAATTCAATATTCTATGAAACAATAAATTTTAATATATATTAATCCATTTCTGGGTATTGTTTTAATTATTTAATATTTTACTTTATTATTGATGGTTATATTATATTATGTCCGAGTTTAAAGAATCATTAAAGAATCTCAAAAATAATATTGAGGCGTCCGAAACGAAAAAAATGCATACTTTTTACCAATTATGTAAAAAGTGCAATATTGAACCTATTGTATTGAGGCTTAGCGGTGATATCAAAAATAGATTCACCCGTTCTAGCTATCTTATTACATTCACAACCACTAGAATTATTATTTCAAAAAAGAGCAATTTACGAAATCTAGTAGATATTGGTTATGTTGCAGGACTTGGGCCATATTTGTATTATCTTGTATCGGATAAAGTGAGACTTGATGATATAAAATTAAAAGATTCATTTATTCAAGAAATGTTTTTTGATTCAAGTTCAGTGAATAAATTTTATATCGAATACAATGATATCAATAAACTTGTATTTTATCATGGAATTGAAACGTTAACAACAAACATGCTTGGTTCTGCAGTAATTGATAATTTTTTAAAAATATATACTCAAAAAAAAAATCCATATGAATTTATTATTTCTGCTAAGAAAAATGGTGATTATGAAAAAATATTTTATTGGTTAAAAATGTGTTTACCTATTACAGTACACGACGAATAAATGACACCGATTTAGTCGACGTCTACTAAATTTAGATCTTTACTATAATAAGATTTATATAAATTATTATTTTGAATTTTAAAATAATCCATTTTTGTTTTTAAATATGAATTAAAATGATGTTAGTCCCAAGGGAGATTGAAAAAATGATGATATGGACTGCAGCACAAATTGCAGAGGGAAGAAAACAACGAGGAGTAAAATTAAATTATCCTGAATCAATAGCATATATATCTAATTTTGTAGTTGAAGGAGCACGCGAAGGAAAAACAGTCGCAGAATTGATGTGGACTGCAAGGAGCATTTTGACAAAAGCAGATGTAATGGAAGGAGTACCAGAAATGATTCACACCGTTCAGGTGGAAGTCACATTTCCAGATGGAACAAAACTTGTAACAGTTCATGATCCAATTCAGTAGGTTATGCAAAATGATTAAAATAATTATTAACAAATCAAATTTGAAAGCAGGAGGTATTATTATACAATGATACCCGGAGAATATATTTTATCTAAAGACGATGTTTTATGTAACGATAACAGAAAAACAATAAAGATTACTGTAAAAAATACTGGTGATAGACCATGTCAAATCGGTTCGCATACACATTTCTTTGAGATAAATAAAGCTCTTGATTTTCCCAGGGAAGAGGCATTTGGTTTTAGGTTGAATATTCCCGCTGGTACCTCTGTACGTTTTGAACCCGGTGATACTAAAGAAGTAGAATTGTGTGAATTAGGCGGTTCTCGTGTTTGTTTTGGATTTAATGGCTTAACTATGGGTAGCATGAAATCTGCACATATAAAAAAATCTGCATTTGAAAAAGCAAAGTTCGCTGGATTTAAAGGAATGAGTAATTAGTAGGTAATGAAAAATGGTATTAAAATTAACAAAAAAACAATATTCTGATTTATATGGTCCGACTACAGGTGATAAAATTCGTTTAGCAGATACTGATATTTTTATTGAAATCGAAAAGGATCTGTTATATCATGGTGATGAATGCGTTTTTGGAGGTGGTAAAACTTTAAGAGATGGTCTAGCTCAAACTTCTGGAGTTACTAATGCAAATGGTGCTTTAGACTTTGTTATAACCAATGCCGTTGTACTCGATCCGGTTATTGGTATAGTTAAAGGTGATATAGGAATAAAAGATGGAAAAATTGCTGGAATAGGAAAAGCTGGTAATCCTTTAGTAATGGATGATGTGGATAGAAACTTGATTGTTTCTGCATGCACAGAAGCTACTGCAGGTGAGCATACAATATGTACACCCGGACACTTTGATACTCATATTCACATGATTTCGCCACAACAGTATATCGATGGAATAAGCAATGGTATCTGTAATATGATAGGTGGTGGTACTGGTCCTGCTGATGGAACTAATGCCACAACATGCACACCTGGCACTTTTAATATTAGCAGAATGCTAGAAGCGGTAGAAGATATTCCCGTTAACTGGGGATTCCTGGGAAAAGGCAACGATTCACATCCTTCATTAGCTACTCAAATGGAACAAATTGAAGCAGGAGCCTGCGGACTTAAAGATCATGAAGACTGGGGTACCACTGCTACTGTTTTGGATGCATCATTACGTGCTGCTGATTTGACTGATACTCAGGTTGCAATACACACAGATTCCATAAATGAATGTGGTTATCTTGAAGATACAATTAATGCAATAGATGGCAGAGTTGTACATAGCTATCATACAGAAGGAGCTGGAGGTGGTCATGCACCCGATATTATTGCTATAGCTTCGGAACAAAATGTATTGCCATCATCAACTAATCCAACTAGACCATTCACAATAAATACTCTTGATGAGCATTTGGATATGTTGATGTTTTGCCATCACTTGAATCCGGCTGTTGCTGAAGATGTGGCTTTTGCCGATTCTAGAATTCGTGCTGAAACAATTGCTGCTGAAGATGTATTCCATGATGAAGGAATATTGAGTATGTACTCTTCCGATAGTCAAGCTATGGGTAGAATAGGCGAAGTTGTAATTCGTGCATGGCAAACTGCTGATAAAATGAAAAAAATGAGAGGAAAATTAAAAGAAGAAACAGGCGACAATGATAATTTAAGGGCTAAAAGATATATTGCAAAAACCACTATTAATCCTGCAATTACTCATGGTATATCTGACTATCTTGGCTCACTTGAAGTAGGAAAATATGCAGATATAGTGATGTATAATAATGCTTTCTTTGGTGCTAAACCAAAAATGGTCTTTAAAGGCGGCTTTATTTCATGGTCTATAATGGGTGATCCTAATGCCTCTCTTCCTACACCGGAGCCCGTTTATTACAGACCCATGTTTGGTGCAATGGGTCGTGCAGTCAAAAAAACTTCATTTACATTCATGTCTAAAAAGTCTATGGAATTAGGAGTCCCTCAAAAATTAGGATTGGAAAAAACTACATTAGCTGTTAAAAATTGTAGAAATATTGGCAAGAAAGATATGATGTGGAATGATAAAACACCTGAAATCACCGTTGATCCTGAAACATATGAAGTAAAAGTAGATGGACAAATTGCAACAATTGATCCAGCAAAGGAATTAAGTCTTGCACAAAGGTATTTTATGGGATAACTGATCCTTTATTAATTAATGCATGAATTATCCAAATTTTTTATTTGTCATTTTGATATATTTATCTTTCAGGACTTTTGTTTTAACTTATGTCTTCGTCTCAAAATTATGGTGTTTGGAAACCCATTGCAGAAAATATTGAATTTAATGCACTAGAGTCAAACTCGAATGCAGTAATGGCCGTAGCTGATACAATAAGAACCACTCTTGGACCAAAAGGGTTAGACAAACTTTTAATTGACCAATCTATGAATAGACATGTTTCTAACGATGGTGTAACAATTCTTTTATCGCTGAGGGCAATTCATCCGGTTGCAAAAATGATAGTGGAAATCGCTGAGAGGCAGGAACAAAAAGTAGGAGATGGCACTACCACTGCAGTTATCCTAGCTGCTGAAATGATAAAAGAAGGAAAAAGGTTAATCCGTGAGTTAGCTGTTCATCCTACAAAAGTTGTCGAAGGTATAGAAAGTGGGGTGAGACATTCTTGCGATTTGTTAAAAAAAAGTGCGAAAAAAATTAGTTTAGACGAAATAGAACTAGACCAAATAGTAAAAACTAGTTTGTCTTCAAAATTCGATGGGCGTGTATTACATAAAATGGTTATTTCTGCTTTAAGAGCTGCGGGTAAAGATGCAATTTATGGTGACAAATATGATTTTGATAAATCAATAAAGGTAATTAGAAGGGTTGATATGGATGATAAAATTGTTAATGGAGTTGTTTTGGAGAGAAGAAGATTAGATCCAGAATTACCTATTCTAGTAAATAACGCAAAAATTTTAATATTAAGATTAGATTTAAAACCTGTTAAAGAATCTTGGATTAAAGAGAATAGCAAATATCAGGATATTCTTACAATGGAGAATGATCGAATAGAAAAGTCCAAAAAAATAGTTGATGCAATCCTTGAAACAGGGGCAAATACTCTTTTTATTGCATCACCTGAAGTAGATCAAATAATTGAAGATCTGTTCGTATCAAAAGGCATTTTTGCAGTTCACATTTCAAATGAAGAAATAGATTATCTGTCTAGATATACTGGAGCTAAAACCATAAGAACTTTGGATGATTTAAAAAATAATGATATTCTTGGTACTTCTGAAAAGATATATGAAGATGAAGACATTGGAATAATTTATTTAGAAAATGGTTTAGGAAAAAAAATTATTACTATTCTAATTTCTGGTTCTACTAAAGAAACATCATTAGAACGATGGAGATCAACAATTGATGGAATAAATGCAGCAGAAGCTGCATTAAACTATGGGATAGTTGCAGGTGGTGGTGCAGCAGAATTACACATTATTGAAAAAATTAAACAACTTAAGCTTAAAGGACTGGAACAGGTTGGTCTTGAGGTTGTTACCTCTGCACTAGAAAGCATTATGCGACAGATATTAACAAATGCTGGATATAATGGACTTGAAAAAGTGATGAATGCCAAAGCTTCTCCTGATGGCTATGGTGTTGATATTGATACCGGTGAGATTGTTGATATGGTAGCAAAAGGTGTTTTAGATCCTGTCTTGGTTAAAACAATGGCTTTACAAGCATCTGGTGAAATGGCAAAATCCGTTTTACGAATAGATAAAAATCTTGCAGCCGATGACCTTCAACCACAGGCAGTTGCTGATTCTAGGAGGTAATTACAATGAAAATTCGTCATTGTGTTGAAAAATCTAATGTTGAAAAATCTTTAATTATTATCAATCCATTAAAAATAAGACATGTGATTATAATATCAGGGAAAATATCATCATTGTCAGGTTTAATAGATCCAAAATCACATCTTAATTTGGATTATCATCTTCATCTGGTTAAAAATTGTATAATAACTGAAAAATTTGAATTAGGTTCTACAATTGAAATATCAAATGGTGGTTTTATATTTGCTCAAATTAATCCGAATAGGTACCAACATTATGGTAAATATGATTATACCCAAAATTTAAAAGACATGGTTGAATCTGTAAAGAAATTAAGAAACATAAATGTAAATACAAGCATTGACGAACATCAAATTAAATCTTGATCCTTTAGTTCTGATAAGGTAAATACATAATAACAATTAAAATTGATGAAATTGTTTTTATTGTTAATATGAAACTATATGATATCTTATGTTAACAATTACAACTATTTTAGGGAATATAAAAAAAGATCCACTTTTAAATCAAAAATATGAAGAATCATTTCAAAAAAATCTTGTTGAAAATGTAATGATTCAAAGATCAGAGTCAGAAAAAGTCCGGATGAGAAAAACTTCAGACAAAGGAACTGATATAGGATTTATTTTACCATCTAGAACTCGACTTAAAGACCAAGATGTAGTATTTTTAGACAATACTAAAATGATATTAGTAAAATTGTCTCCCGAACTTGTAGCAGTATTAAGTTTTAAGAGTCATCCATCTTATGAACACAGTGAACAAAATTACTTTGATTTGATAAACATTGCAATAAAAATTGGTCATACTATTGGTAATTTACATAGGCCATTAAAATTAGAAGAAAATAAAATCATTTTTCCAATTCAAACTATAGATGAAATAGATCTTTTTAAAAGACTTTTATCCAATTTAAAGGATCGTGTTATTATAACTTCTGATAAAATTATTTTTGAACCTGATCAAGGATTTGATGTGCATGAACATTAAAATGGATTATAATTTTATATCTATTGATGATATTAGCTTTTTGCAGTTATCTGATTCTTTTTTTCCTACCGGATTATATACTACTTCAAACGGTTTAGAGTTATTATTTTACGATAAAAATAAAAAATTAACTTATGAAGATATTTTTAATTTCATTAAAGCATATCTGTCACAGCAAATAGGACCAACGGATTGTACTATCATTGGTAATGTATACAATTGTATTCAAAAAAATGATTGTTCAAAACTGTTAGAATTAGATAGCCTATATTATTTTATGCGATTAATAGAAGAAACTAGATCTGCTTCAATAAGATCTGGAATCCAGCTTTTAAAATGTATCTATTCCTTTACCGACGATAATGAATATGTTAACTTTTATTTAAAAAATATTAAAGATGGAGGCGCAAAAGGCGTTTATCCTGTGTCGTTTGCATTATCCTGTAATGCAATGAATATAACAAAAGAGAGATCCGGTTTAATGTTGCTTTATGGCTTCACCATTAGCGTAGTTGGAGCGGCATTACGATTAGGTATTCTTCAACATTATGATGGACAGCGGATTATTCACGAAATGAAACCTGTTATTTTATCAAATGTAATAAAGAATATTGATAGATCTTATTCTAATATGTGGCAATTTATTCCCCAATTAGATATAATTCAAATCCATCATGAACAGATGGACTCCAAAATGTTTATTACTTAATTTTTATCTAATTTTCTGTGTCACTTTCACGAATCCCTCGCATTGGAATAGGTGGACCAGTTGGTTCAGGAAAAACAATGTTAATCGAACAAATTGTTCCTATTTTAAAGAATTACGGATATGATGTCGCTATCATATCTAATGATGTTGTTTCAAAAGAAGATGCTGAAAGAATGCGAAAAAATCTTGCTACTGAAAAAGGATTGATGCCAGAGGATCTAGTTATTGGTATTGCTACAGGAGGCTGTCCTCATACTGCTGTGAGAGAGGATCCATCAATTAATATATCTGTTGTAGAAGAAATGGAGATCAAACATCCAAATCTTGATTTAATAATTATTGAAAGTGGTGGTGACAATATCACAACCACCTTTAGTCCTGCACTAGCTGATTATTTTATTTATATAATCGACGTTTCTAGTGGAGATAAATATCCAAGGAAGCGTGGACTTGGAATAGAAACATGTGATCTCCTGGTAATTAATAAAATTGATATTGCTTTCTATATAGGTGCTGATCTTCGTATTATGGAAAGAGATGCAAAGCTTATACGACATGACAAACCTTTTATTTTTGTTAATAGCAAGACTGGTCAAGGTATCAAAGAGGCAACAAATTATATCATTAAAGATTTATTGTTTAATGCACTTCCAAAATCTAAAATAAATATATGATATTTAATAACGGTAATTTTAATGAGTATTTATGATCTTTCTTTTTGTACACCAAAAGATATTCCGGATGAAATTTTAGAATATGATGCACAATTAGAACAACTATCTGTTGGAACATCTGGTAAACTTGGTATTTTACAATTAAATTTAGAGAAGGATAAATTTAACAATAAAACATCTATAAAGAATCAGTTTTATAAAGTTCCTTTATGTATTAAACGTGCTCTTTATCTTGAAGAAACTTGCCCTGAAATGGCATATATTTATATTATTTCACCATCTGGAGGAATATTGCAAGGAGATAGATATAGAACTGATATTATGCTTAAAAATTCAGCCAAATCTCATGTCACTACTCAAAGTGCAACAAGAATTTATAAAATGAATAAAAACTTTGGAACTCAAATAATAAATTTGGATGTCGATGATAATTGTTATCTAGAATATGTGCCAGACCAAATAATACCATTTAAAAATTCTAAATACTATCAGGTTTCTAGTATTAAAGTTCATGATGGTGCTACATGTGTATATTCTGAAATATTGACGCCTGGGAGAGTTGCTAGTAATGAATCTTTTGAATATGATATTTGTTATATGAAAGTCAAAGCTGTAAATCATTTAAATAAAATACGTTTTATTGATATCGCAAAACTTGAACCTAAAAAAGAAAACATTAAATCTTTTGGTATTATGAATGATTACGATATATTAGGAAATGTTTATATTTTGTTACCTAAAGATCAACTAACGAATGTTAAGAATGAAATAAATATCCTTTTAAATAATTTAAATAATGTTATAGGAGGGTGTACAACATTGCCAGATGACGGTGGTTTACTGGTTCGATTGCTTGGTCCATTTGTTTTTGATATTAGAAATATAATATATTCAATCATTGGAATAATTAGAAAAAAAATTTTAAATGTTTCATTTAGTGGAGTAAGAAAAAATTAGCATTTATTTTTTTTTAATAATGAATTATTGTAAATTCATTAAAAAAATTAAATTCTATCTATTATAATTTTAAATTATGGTTGATAGGATTTATTTATTACCTATCTAACCAATACATTTTTTACAGTGGATTTCTTGCATAATTAGACATGTATCAAAATTTTACATGTTATTTATGATTTTTTATAATATTTATATTAGATATTGCGTAATGTGCTTGATATACAATAATTTTTTTAGAAATTTTTTTAAAGGTGTTAATTACGCAAGAAATCTAGTATTTTTTACTTTGATAATTTTTCCAAGCTTTTAAAAAACGTGAATCCCGCAAAAGTCATTCCAGCTAAGACCTGCGAAAAGAAATCGTTTTCATATAAGTTAACTGATATGTTTTTTCCTCCTGTTTTTAATGATTTCATATATGTATTTTTTGTAAATTCATCAATCATTTTTGCTATATCTCCGCTTACTACATAGTTGTTTAATAAACCTACATATTCATTATTTCCTACGGATAAAATCTGAGCCTTTATTTCATAATCAAATTTTTCCTTTGGCACAATTTTGTTAATATAATATTCAGAAATATAATCTGCTAAATAACGTGCCTGTCTTACTGCAATTTGTGCTAAAGGTGGATATAATACTCCCTTTGAATTTTTCATTGCTGCTATATCTCCTATCGCATAGATGTTTTCATATTGATTGGTCTTACAGTATTCATCAACTATTATTCTTCCATCATTTGTTTTTTCAATAGTAGGCTCAATGTCTATATTAAATCCTCTTACTCCTGCTGTCCAAATTATTAATGATGAATTAATTTGTAAACCATCTTTGAGAAATAGTGTATTTTCTTCTACTCTTTCTACCAGTGAATTATGAAAAATTCTTATACCTTTTTTCTTTAAAATATTTTCGATTTTGTTTTTAACTTTGAGATCCCATCCATAAAGTATTGTTGAAGTAGCTTCAATAATATTTACTTTAATATTATCTTTATTTTCTGATAAATTTATCATTTCTGCCAAAGCACTACCAAGACTTATTCCTGTAGCGCCTGCTCCTACAATTACAATATTGTTTTTTTTCTCTTCTTTGATTATTTCTGAAATATTCTCATAAATAATTGAAGCATCGTATATAGATCTGAGAGGAAGTGTGTATTTGTCTGCTCCTGGAATATTGAAATATTTTGTAGAAGATCCTAAACAAATTATTAAATCGTCATATTCTATTTCTTCGGAATCTAATATTATTGTCTTTTTATCTGGTAATATTTTTTTTACATTTGATTGAATAAAATTTATTTTTTTTCCATAAATTAATGATAATATTGGAATTTTTAATTGCTCAGATGTCCTAAAACCTGAAGCAACCAAATGAATCTCTTGCATTAATTGATGATAATCATTTCTATCTATCAATATTATTTCAGCTATATCTTTTAATTTAGAAGAAAGATTTGTGCAAAGAAAGATTCCTGCATATCCTGCACCAACAACCACAATTTTACTACCCATTTTAAATCATCTTTTCCCACAATTTTTTGTCTACCCTTTGTTGATATTTTTTTTTAATTTAACTTTTTTTATTATAAATTCTATGGATAAAAATGATATTATTGAAATAGTCATACTTGGTATTGTTGAGCCTATATTCAAATTTTCAATGTGAATTGGTGAAATTGGTGAAATAATAAAATAGGTTAAACTTCCTATAAAAAAAGAAGAAAATGCAGAAATTTTAAATTTGACACATTTATCATAAAATACATCAATAGATACCTTTCCTTTTTTTATTACATAATAATCGATTAATACTATGGCAAATAAGGGAGTAAACAATGCTCCTATTACAAGTAGAAACGATTCATATTGATTTATGGGTATTACATTTGACAGTATACAACTTAGTACTGTAAATATTATTACAAGATATTTGTAATTTATTTTATTAAAAATGTTTTTAAAAGACATTGCAGATGAAAAAATATCTGCAAAAACATTGTCTATCTCATCAACAATTAATATCAATAGAATAAATCCATAAAAGAAAGTTTGAATAGCAAATAATATTTCAAAAACATCATTTATTCCTAATAATACACCAATTAAATAAAAAAGAGTGTTGGTTATTGAAAATCCAATAAATGTTCCTAGAAAAGCATTTTTACTATTTTGAGCAAATCTATTATAATCTGCCACCAGAGGCAACCACGATAATGGCATAACAATGACTAAATCTAAAGAGTTAAAAAAATCAAAGTTGTTATTATTGGTAGCTATTAAATTAGTATTATGATGACCACTAAAAAATATTAAATTTATTAGCATTATTATTGTTGAACCATAGACAATCCAAACAGCAAATTTGTTGAGCCATTGTTTTATAATACCAAGAGGACCTGAAACACCAAAAATAATTGTGATTATTCCAAAGATAATTGACCAAATATAAAAGTCAATAAATCCATGAGTAAAAATGCTGGCCGCCTTTGATAATATTGTTATTTCAAATGTGGCCCATCCTATTAATTGTAGTATATTGAGAATAGTGAGTAAATATGATCCATAAATTCCAAATGAAGGTCTCATACTCACTACGGATGGGATTGAATGATCACTGCCAATTTTTCCTGCCAACCCTAATAGAATGGAGCCTACAATAGACCCCAATATTATTACAAATAATGCACCTAAAATATTTGAAGTATAAATAAAAGATCCTGCTGATATTACTAATAATCCTACTCCTAAACTTGACCAAAGAACAAAAAAATCTTTTCCAGTTAATGTTTTATTTTTTTTATTTAAAGGGTTTATTCCTATATCTGAATCATGTTTTGGAAATTCCATTACTGTGTGTCATCCTGCATTTACTTTTAGGTAGAGATAAATTTTTTTTAAATCTGAACTTTTTTTTACCATATAAGTCACATTGTAAATCCCATAAATTTAAATTTGTTTTTATACCGGCTTTTATATATAATGTCTTTTGGAGTAGATACACTTGGCGGTCTAATAGAGAAACTAAAGCAACTGGTTAATGAAACTCAAGATCAATATGAATCTTTTTTTGATAGTACTATATTATTTAAACAAGGTAAAATGGATAACAAAGAATATTTTACAAAGATGGGTGAATATCTTGTATCATCTTCAGCGTTGAATTTTCTTACAAGTCGTATTATTCTTGAAATGAAAACTGTTCTTGATAAAGGTACATCAAGAAAAAGTTCTATTGGTAATTCTTCTTCTTCAATTTCCTCATCGCCATCTGGATCAGGTAGTGGTGGTTTTGGAATTGATAGTTTTGTTAATTCCGGCGGTTCAGCAAGTTCCTTAAATAAAGACTATGATTTGCCTAAACCACTTGAAGCTCCTTCTTTTAAACCTGTTGATATCATGATTTCAAAACAGGACTCAAATACAATCAAAGAGCGAAAAAATTGTATTGTTTGTACTACATCAATTCCAAAACAGGCAAAATTTTGTAATAAATGCGGTAATTCCCAATAATTAATATACGCTTTTTTTTATTTTAATAATATGAAGATCTTTAACGGGCGCTTAGCCACCGAAGATTATATGTCAAGTCATACTCTGACTTTTTCTACACCTGAAATGACTCTGAAAAAATTTGCACTCTGGTTAGGCGAGCAAGAAAACGATCCTAAAACAAATGTTTCTGTCCCTCGTCTGATTTTATACATGGAAGATAGAATTGACTCTCACACATCTTCTCAAAGTTCTAATGACAAATCTGATTATCTCCCAGACCTAGACGAGACTTTTAAACCTACTGGAGCGATATCGGGTCTATTTGGAGAAAATGCTCATGATAAACCTTCTTCTACTTCTATCATGGAAAAAAAATACTGTATCAATTGTGGTAACCCTATTAAACAATCTTCTAAATTTTGCAACAAATGTGGTGTTACTCAAGAGTAAAATCGAACATCTTAATAAAATAATATTTGTCCATTTTTAAAATTTTCTTCTAATTATGTAGGGTATTTATAATCAAATATCAACTAACAGGGATAGAAAAAAATTTTTGTATTTTTAACTCCAATAAAACTTTATCTCTTATATTTAATGAGATGATTTGTACATTCAATTATTGAGTAGCAAATTAGGTTATATTATATTATGATACCTATTAATTAAATAAAATGACACGAGTTTTCTCATATTTATTTTTATTTATTTCTTTGTGGATAGGTTTGGCTACTATTTTGTCTCATATAGTCTTTATCTATGGTTTTAATTATTCATTTTATTATTTGATTTGGATATCTACTTTTATTTTTTCTTTATCGATTTTTTTAAGACCTATTTTATCCACCAGGAAATCACTCAAAGAGCGATTTTCCAAGAGTATTTCTTGGCCTCATTTTGTTAAATTAATAAACGGTCTGACATGGGCACTACCTTTTGTTTTTATTCCTTTTTTCCAAAAAGATTATCCGTTTTTATTGCTTACTGGACTATCTTCAGGTAACATATCTACTTTTATTTTTCTTAGGAGATATTCACAAATTAACAATATTGAGCAGATAGTTACGGGTTCTATATTATTGTCTTCATTAATTGGCATACTAATTTTGTATTATAATTATTCATTAAATTATGAATCACTCTTATTTACTTCTCGAATTCTCATTTCGATAGCTTATGGTTTGGGTGGAATTATTGGATACGTGAGAAATCAGTAATAGGTATTTATAGTCATATTTACATAAGTGAATCTCTTCTAATTATTATCTTTGAATAATGTGTCTCGTAATTTAAAGGATTACACAGAAGCTGTGTGTATTTTTAGTGGCGGAATTGATTCTGTCAGTACTGCTTCATACCTGAAAAAATTGGGACTGGATATCTACTTAATTTCATTTAACTATGGTCAAATTGCTTCTATTGAATTAAGTGTTGCAAAAAAGTTCTCTACATTATTAAAAAGTAAAGAACATAAAATAATAGATATATCCTTTTTAAAAACATTATATGGAAATACTAATGTTTTAACCAATTCTAAATCCAAGATACCTGATACTTTTGATTATAGTATTGTAGTTCCATTACGAAATGCTACCTTTATTACTATTGCTTCAGTATGGGCAATATCCTTGAAAGTTCCACTAATAGTATATGGTGCTCATGCTGGAGACAAAAAATATCCTGATTGTCGTCCTTCTTTTGTTAAATCTATGGAAAGCACCTTGACTCTGTCTGAAATAGATGGAATAAAATTGGGGTTACAAAAAAAAATAAACATTTGGTCGCCTGCAATGGATAACTTGGATAAAACTAAATTGCTTTTAATTGGGTATGATGTTTTAGGAGACAAACTTTTTCAATCTTGGAGTTGTTATCGTGGAAACAATGCCAACAAAAGAGGCAAAGTTCCAGCTCATTGTGGCAAATGCGAATCTTGTATAAATAGGAAAAAATCTATAACCAAATCTGGTTTAGAGGATAAAACTAATTATATAGCAATTTAAAACTGGAATCTATAGCAATGATTTCTTACATCTGGAAATAATGATAATAAGATATTAATTAATGAACCTTTGAGTATGAAAGGCATATGGCGTGTTCTATCACTATCCCTTTTTGGAATGGATTTTGTTTAAAGTAATTATGTAAGATCTATGATATATATACCAATTATTAGGTATGAGCATTATGCAATATATTATATCTGTTTAACAACCATTATTGGCAATAATTAATCATACTATTTTTCATCTCTTCTATTGCTCTTAATATGATTATAAAGGCGATTTGACCGATTTGTTGTCCGGTTTGACCATATATTTGACCGAATTGACCGATCCTTTGACCACTTTTATAAATTAGTTGACCGCGCTGTTAACTTAACAGTTATGTAAAGAAGGTTGTAAACTCTTCTGTAAACTAACAGTGCTTGTTTTCATCAACAAAATTATTGTTATATTTTTTAATTCATATTCAAAGTTTTAGAAATCAACGAATCTAAACAAGCACTCTCTCTCTCTTTACATTAAGGATTAATCAAGTATTTACACAACTCTTAATACAGAAAAAACCCGATCTAGAAAAAAGTATCCTTATATCAGTTATAATGATAAGATAAAGGTAACTATTATTGGGATAATAACCTAATTTTACCTTTCATATAGTAAATTTTGTTTTTCCATTATTTCTTTTTCCAGATGTAATTTGTCTGAATTCAAAGATGCCAGAAGACTATTAGCAGCAGTAACTCTTTTTTCCATTTCTTTAAGTTCATTTTGACCTTCTAAAAGCTCGGTAATATCTTGTTTGTTTAAACTCTCTTTTTTTATCCTTCTAAATAGATGTAAAAAGAGTGGAAAATCATTTTTTAACTCGGAATAAATATTAATTAAATATTTCCTATTTGTTAAATCCAGATAATCCGAGTAAAAGGTTTGTACTTGATCGGTATTTGAATCCAATTCAATTACAACATCTATAAGAGACTTGCCTTCTTTAAACATCTGAAAGCTTTGGGCATAATAACTCTTGTCTGTTAGTTTTCTATTTTGTACCAATTCTTCGTTATCCTCATCAGGATTATCATCCCCATTAACTTTTCGGGTAATGGAGCCAATATCTCTTAATGATACATGAGCCAGTTGGGCAATTTCTCTTGTAGTCTTTCCTTCATTTAGAAGTTTAATTACTAGGTCTTCTTTTTCTTTTCTATTTAATACCAATACGACTATTTATATAGTAAATTTGTTTATAAATAAAATATTTTGATTCCCTTGATACCCTTCAAACCTTGCAACGATTCCCTTGATATCCATGATACCATCGTTATAAATCTACTCATACATAGATAATGGAAAAGAGCCATATGGAAGGCATCCAATAAATAAAATATTTTTGTAGTAGCAGACAACAAGGGTTAAGAGTTGTGTAAATTCATGATTAATCCTTGATGTAAAGAGAGGTGCTTGTTTAGATTCGTCGATTTCTAAAACTTTGAGTATGAATTAAAAAATACAACAATAATCTTGTTGATGAACAAGCAGTGTTAGTTTACAGAAGGGTATACAACCTTCTTTACACAACTGTTAATCTATTATTTCTTTATTATAGTAAGGAGCAAACAGATTAAGCCATTGTTTCACATGTTTTAGTTTACAATTATTCTTTCTATATGGAAAGTAGTCGTCAAAACATTTGGTACTATCCTTTATATATTGCATTATTCTTTCAATAATGATTTTCTCAATCTTATATACAAAAGAATGAATATGATGATTCAAGTCCAAAAAATTGCATGCTTGTGGTGGATACCACATGCCACCATCTATTTACCAATTAACATAGGTTAGCGAACTTCCCTTGTTTTTACATCCTGTTCACATCCATAAATCTTTTCAAACGATTCTCGGATAAGAGTCAAATGAATATCTAAGATCTCTTGCATAATTAGAAACAACCTAGACAATCTGGTATGGGTATATTGGATTGTTTTTTAGGGATGCTGGTTCATTATTCTGTAGTTTACCAGTCCTACAACTATATCCGATATTTTATCATACTTTTTCAATGTCTTCCTAAACACATCGCTCATTATCTTGTACTTTTTCAATCTACAGATTGTGTGCTCTATTACTATTCTCTTTTTATATGTTTCTTGTTATACTCTTTTTCTTCTTGAGATAACTCTTGATTTCTCTTCTTTCTGTAAGGTAATACTGATAGTTGTTCTGGAAAGTCCTTTTCTATTCCAAGGTATCCAAGGTCAAATACACTAACAACCTCTTTAGGAATCACAGGATGATTCTTTTTATATTGAATATATAATCATGTCTACTCCCTTTCTTATGACCTGCTGTTTTTGTGGATAATGAAACCAGAGTTGTTAGCCACAAATTGATTTTTGACAGTATGTCTTTTCTTCTTGCCTAAAGAATAGAAAACCTTCTTCCTTTCATTATCTGCGGGTCGTGTATCTCTGTTGTTCTGTAGTGGAATCGATAAAGGCCATAAAGCCTGGAAAATATTTCTCAACTTCTTCCGGGTTTCGCTGTCTTTTTGTTATTCTGTATAGTAGTGTAATACTTCTGTCAGTATTACTCTATCAGATATTTGTTTATTACAACTGCAAGATACAAAAGGACAGTCCAAGGATGATCAAACACATGATAGGCTGTTAACCGAATTCAGAAATAATGTTAAATTATTAAAATGAATTATGATCCACCCTCAAATAGATATACAATAAATTTAGTTATTTTTGTCTTTGTTTTTCTATTTGTCGGTTGAGTCAAGAGGTTCTTTTTTATCGTCAGTGGCAACAGGAGGAGCAGCAGGCTTTATTTTATCGTCAGTAGCTTTTGGAGGTTCTTTCTTATCGGCAGGAGGGGCAACTGGAGGAGCAGGATCTCTAACATTTAGATTATTGCTAATTTTTACCTTAACAGATTCCAAAGAGTTTTTATCAGATATCTTACAATACAATATAATTTCTGTTTTCCCTTCACTTGTACCTTTAACCTTAAGAAAGGTCATCCCATTGTCATCAGTTAATTTAATATCACTATCCAAAAGAGTTAATTTATCTGTATCAATTATTCTAAAAAATACTTTTGTTTGTTTTAATGGCTCACCATTATTATCCTTTATTAATACTATCACACCTGATTCCTCATTCTTACTTAAATTAAGAACAGAAGGATTTACAATGATATTATTATCCTGTTCAACGTCTCCCTTATGTACATTTTCTTTTTTTATACCAAATACCGCATCAAAAACATCCCTTAATTTTTGAGTCATTTGTCCTGTCATTAAACCTATAAGTGCACTTAATCCTGCAACACCATAAATATTGACAAACCCTTGCTGGCTTATCATTCCTACTCCAGATGATATACCACTCAAAAGACTAGCACGTAAAAGCGCATAAACTATTAGTGCTAATGCTCCACCAATAAAAGGCTTGGTAAAAAACCATAAAAAGTAAGATTTTCTTAATTTTTTTGTACTATTCCACATAACCAAAGAAGTAAGACCATGAATTGCTGCCCCTAGTATTCCAAATAAAACAGCGATTTTAAGTAGTGTTATTTCTCTATCTAATGAAGATTTAGATGAATTTGTTGTTGTTACTGTTTCTTTCATATTATTTGTAAGATATGTTTGAATAAACGTTACTACTGTTCCATTTGTATCTTTTTCTGTATTATTATGTTGTTCTAAAAGTATTTGTCCAGATATATTTTTTTTTACATATATATCAAGCGTTTTTTGATCGGCAGGGGAAAACGTCACAGTAGTATTGCTGTTGCCTATCGGCCCTTCTATTGGTGCCCACATAACATAGGTCTCATAAAAGCAGATAGATATCAAAAAAACGAAATAGATTAATAGAAAAGCTTTCCATCCATTTTCAGATGCAACAGATGATTTTATGATATTAAAATATGATATTGGGTTGATCATAAATTTATTTACAAAAGCTAATGAGAATAGCTAATATAATAACTTTATTAAAAGGTTATTTATGCTTTGTTGCATAACTAACATTTTTAGCTGGGAATAGAATAATCCAGTATTTGTTGCATTGGCCTTCTTATAACAGATCTCTTGTTAGGCGAGGTGAAATCCTTTTTTCATACGATCTTCTGGATATGTGGGATGATGATCTTGCAAGGATGAATGAAAATAAGAAAGGTAAAAAGTACAAGTTTCCTGATTCCTTCATTCTTATCATAAGTCACATCAGAGTATACCTTCACCTTCCATATAGACAAACAGAAGGAATCATAAAAGCAACTGTAGGGAAGGGTGTACCTGAATATAAACAACCATCATCACCAAGTTATTCACAGATATGTAGGAGAACAAACAAACTGGATATCGATATCAATAGTAGTATAGATGATGATGATGTCGTTATAATAGCAGGAGACAGTACAGGTATCAAGGTTACAAACAGAGGTCAATGAATGCAAGATAAATGGAAAGCGGAAAAGAAGGGCTATCTAAAGATACATGTTGCTGTAAATATCAAGACCAAAGAAATCATTGCTCTGGAAGTCACAGATGAAAAGGTATATGATGGAATGGTTATAAAGCAATTGATTGAACAGGTTTTAAATAATAACCATAATATCAAGATAAAATCATTTCTAGGTGATGGAGCCTACGATAGCAATGAGAATTTCAAATATCTTCAAAAGAAAAGGATTCGGCCCATCATCAAAGTAAAAAGGAACTCTATCATTTCAACCAAGAATAACAAAATACGGAATAGAGAAGTTGGATTTCAAACAAAGGATTATCACAAATGGAAAAAGAAAAGAAAGTATGGACAACGATGGATGGTTGAAACAGCATTTTCATCTATAAAGCGAATGTTTGGTGTATACACATCCGCTATCAGGTTTCAAAACATGGTAAAAGAGATGACAATGAAGGTATCGTTGTACAACCTGTTTAGAAGAATTATATAAAATGAATGGAAATAATTGAAGGGAAACTATACCAAATAGCATAATTAAACAAACAATTATTTTTGATCTAACGATCTTTTAATAAATGCTTATAGCTAGGCTGATTGTATTATCATCTTATATTCCTTGACACTTACCAAAGAATCCTTTGA
>JBDUES010000076.1:0-5992 GCA_040297625.1 Candidatus Nitrosocosmicus sp.
ACATCAAATCCTAGCAAGATTTCACCTCTTCTAACTAGAGATTGGTTGTAAACAGGCCAGTTCATATGATTTGTTGGTTGATGTTAGCTAAATGTATTTGGGAAAGGGGAATCATGCAACAAAGCATATTTAACCATTATAATAAATATGAAAATGATTAATGGGTCCACCGATTCCACATTCAATAAAAGTAAAGGTTCTAAGAGAATGGATTCGAGGAATTTCTCGCGACCAAATTGTAATGGATAGCAATATTAGTGCGGGGACTGTTACAAATATAATTCATCAAGCCAAAAGCAACAATCCGGATATAGATTTAATGAGAGATCTTGCTTTAAAAATAAAAAAAGAAAATCTAGATATAAACTATTTTGCTTCGTCAGTTAGATTAAAAAAAGTATTGGATAGATTAGAACTATCGGAAGAAAAGATAGAAGTATTTCTTGAAGAAGTAAATATTCATTGTTTTAGGCAGGAAATAAACAAAAAAGAATTTATATCTAAAATAGATGAAGTATCGAATTTGGTAAATAATCTTGATGTTTCTATATATAATATTCCTTCATATATTAATAAAATGACAAAACAACTGTCTGGGCTTGAGAAAGAGATTGTAGCAAAACAAAGACAAATTAAACAAAAGATTGAAGAATATAATATAACTATATATGATTTGGAACAATATCGATTAAGCAGGCCGATTGTAGATAAAACGGATATTCTAGAATTTAGACTATTTGAAAAAGATAGAGAAATTAAATCATTAAGGAAAAAGTTGTTGGAGTACAAAGTTGAAATTCTAACATCACGTAATTCTAAATCTATTCTGGAAAGTGAATTTATAAATGCAAATAAAAAACTCCCATCAAATTATCCCCTTGATACGAAAGAATTATCAAAGATTACTGGGGAGATTTATTATTATCCTGGTCGTAACGTGGATATAATTAAAATGATGCGTGAGCGCTACCCGAACAAACCTTACGAAAAAACCACTAATATAAATTCAAAAGATAAGGCAAACAAGGCATAAATAAAAGGTAAAGAAAGTTCTATAATTATTGACTATATCTAAAAAGATAGCAATATTTAAGGGAGCTATCTTTTAAATGCATTTAACCCTTGTACCTAATTGTATATTATTTACCAAAAATAATCACTTGGAAATAATTTTGATAGTATTTAATAATATTTATCCTTATAGTTGAAGTGCCCCTTTAAATTGTTCATAAGGCTGTTATTAAATTAATAAGAATACCCCATCTCAATGAGTTATAATTTTAAAAAAACTTATCTCGTCACCTATTTTATAAACTATTTTAGTTTTAAAAATTTTATCAAACATTGTGAATTAAATCTGTTAGCTTTCTCTTAGGTTTTGGCAGCAGCAATTTTTTTGGATATCCTATACATAATATGGATGAAGGCTGAAGCTCTGAATTAATTATATTTTTAACCAATTGTTCGTCAAACATACCTATCCAAATTGAGCTTAAACCTAATGCATGAGATGCTAGCTGTGCATAACTTGCAGCCAGAGTTGCATCCTGTAATGAAAATTTGTGTAAAATATCGTCAGAATAATTCATTTTAATTCTATTAGGATTTGCACAAAATACTAGTAGCAGGGGGGCATTAACATATGGTTGATTATTTGCAGCCGTTACCAGTTTCTTTTTTATTTCTTCTTTTATAATATGAAAAATCTCAAAACCCTGAAAACCTCCTGCAGTAGGAGCGGTGTCAGCAGCTGCAAAAATGATTTCAACCATCCATGTTTCTATAGATTTATCATCAAACTTTCTTTGAGAACGTCTATTTAACATTACATTAAAAATGTTACTGTTTAATATTTCATCAATATCGCCATAGTCTGTTTCTTTGGGATATACACTTGGAAGAATATCTGATGGAAACATTCTTTCTAATATTTTTTCATCATCCAATACTCTATTTAATCAAATGGGAAATAGAAAAAGGTATATAGAGATATTTTTTCTAATAAATGTATTTTTTTAAAGAAAAATAAAACTGAAAAATAAAACTATAAATTTATTACTATCTGATGATTTGCTGCGAATTCATTTTTTTATTAAATGATCTCTTTTTAAATAGTTTCTTTATAAATTCGAATCAATGACAAATGAAAAATAGAATGTTTTATTACTACTTTTTTAATACAAGGTAGTAGTCCTAAGATACTTACCAAGTTAGAGAATATTTTCTAATTTAAATAGAAAAATTTGTAATATGTAATATGGGATTCGAACTAAAAGAAAAAAATAACCCCGATACTTCTATCACCACCACCACCACCACCACTAATAATAATGATGATAACGATAACAACTCCAACTCTTATCGATCAATAACTCGAATAATAAACAGTAAAGAAACAACTGAAGGTGCTGGATTTATAGTTCATAGACCTTTTCCAAATTCCTCTTTATCATATTTTGATCCTTTTATTCTGTTAGACGAAATGGGTCCTATGGATGTACTCTCAGGAGAAGCTAAAGGGGCACCAGACCATCCACATAGAGGATTTGAGACAGTAACATATCTGCTACAAGGGGAGTTTGAACATAAGGATTCAAACGGTAATCGCGGAAAGTTATATCCAGGCGACATTCAATGGATGACTGCTGGATCAGGAGTAATCCATTCAGAGATGCCATCAAAAGAGTTATTACAAAAAGGTGGAATATTGCATGGATTTCAATTATGGGTCAATCTTCCAAAAAAAGATAAGATGATAAAGCCTCGGTATCAGGATATATCTGCTGCAAAGATACCTGTAGCAAAAACAAGAGATGAAAAAGTGATAGTACGAGTAATAGCAGGAGAATCACTTGGTGTTCATTCTGTAACAGATACCCAAACTCCAATTATGTACTTGCATTTTACTATTCAACCCGAAGCAGAAATCGTACAACAGGTTCCTAAAGAATACAATGCATTTGCATATGTTATAAGCGGCAAAGGTATTTTTGCAAGAAATAATACTACTGATCAGGATAAAATAATACAAAAAGACCAAATGGTAGTGTTTGGAAATGATGGAACAGATGTATTTATAAAATCATCTGCAAATAGCGAATCTCCACTAGAGGTGTTACTTATCAGTGGCATACCACTCAATGAACCAATATCTCAATATGGTCCATTTGTTATGAATACTCAAGAAGAAATACATCAAGCAATAGACGATTATAAAAGTGGAAAAATGGGCAAAATCAATTAATGACATCCCTTTGTATGAAAATATGAAAATGATGTTTTTACAAATACCCTTGTATTGTAATAATTACTTTATCTTTTAGCGCTAATACTTGCATTATATTTGTTCACTTTAGCGTTTATTAATCTAAAACTATATCTAAAAATATTTCATATATATATCATATTCAAAATTAATCGGATCCTCTAAATATAGTATGCATATATATCGCAATAGATTATTCATTAAATTTGTGATTCATATGATACTAAAATAACCTAACATATCCTAAAATACGATTACAAACATCTTGTTTGATTGCAATTTAATTATCTTTGCAAAATTAATCTGAGGATATGCCAGATATTAGGAAATGGACCACTTTGCCAACATCACGTGAAAATTTTAATTAATATATTTTCGCCTTCTGTCTTTACCTCATAAGATATACCATTTAGCTTATGTGTTCAAACTTTATTGAAAATTTTTTCCCTATATTTTAAAAATTCATGGTTTGTGTACTTTTACTAAATGGTATAGTTCTGGTCTAATTGCAGGAGATTGTGTCACCGCCGCTTCTAATATCGAATTTAGAACCATGCCATGGACATTGAACCTCATAGCCTTCAAGTTTACCTTCTGCAAGGGGACCGCCCATATGAGTACAAACATTGTCTATTGCATAATATTTTCCTTCAATATTAACAACACATATCTTTGCACCATTAAAATCAACTTCCTTCATTTTTGAAAGCGGAATATCTTTTGTTTCTGCAACTCTGGCAAAAGCATTCATTCTGCTTACTACAACTTATCATGTTATTTCAATTTTTTTTATTTGTCCTGTGAAGTTTATATTTTCATCTTTCATACTTTTTCTATGATGATATAACAAAAGTACACATATGGCATTTTTTTGAATTCTATTCCATTTATGATAAAAGACAAATATGTGAAAAGAAAGATAAGAATATCCTGACAACTCATTGAAAAATCCATTTATAGAAAAGTTAACAGTAGTTGATGTTGGAGCCTAATCTTTCCCATCATCCTTGTTGCTGGTAGTGTTATTGACTTTAATAACAATTTTAATCAAACTATACTATTGATTTTAATATCATAACGAAATGTTAGATATTTGACTGTAATATACCAAATGATGTATATTGTCAAATCTTTACTATCAGAACCTCTCTTATCTCCAATCACTAAATCTAATACCATTCTTATGGCCATTATTAGCAAGGCACTTGGCATCAAAAATATTAGAAGTAGCATAATAATTTTTGCTAGTCAAGTCATTTAAAAATATTAGATTTAAGTATTATTATCGCAAAGATATACATTATGACAACATCTGTATGGAATAATAAAATTTCGATTAAAACAAATGAAATTAATAATGAAAAGGCAGATATGTTCAAGTTTGTTAAGAAACCAAGGCATATAATATCGATACCCACGTGTCACTTCTTTGATAGTAACGAACATGCTGACGACAAGACTATTCTATTTGAAATGGGTTATGGGACATTCGACCCATTTATGGAGATGTCTGAAGACTGGTCCAGCAATCAATGGCTCCGGCAGTATTATATGCATCCTTATATTGAGATTAAGACAATCCTGTCATTAGAATATCGAGTGGCTGGATTATGACTAATTTATCGGAAGTATTTCTTGCATATGTTCCTTATATAGCTTTAGTGACAAGGGTTTGGCTAGGTGGGAACATGATGATTCATGGCTATCCAAAGCTAAGAAATATGAAAAAGACATCCGAGGAGATGAAGCAAGCATTGGGCATTCCCGCTATAGCAACATATGTAGCAACTGTATTGGAATTTTTTGGCGGAATCTTTTTGATAATTGGTCTAATTGTTCCAATAGTTGGCCTATTTTTTGCTATCTTCATGATCGCAAATGTAATTATGAAAAAAACAAAGATGAAAGCGGCATATATTGCTCATCCTAGCAAGCCTTCATATGAAATTGATATAACATATCTGATTCTCTCGATAGTATTAATAGTTCTGGGAGCTGGTGCATTGTCAATTGACTCGGTTATTGGTCTTCGGTAAACCCTTTATCCATTTAATACAGGGTAAAAGAAGAAAAAGTAATAATATATCTTGGCAAAAATAATCCGTAAATGGGACTCGTCACCGATGAGTTTATGGATAAAATAGAAATGGTTATCACTGCAACTTTTTGAATATCATTCTCACTCCAATTATAAAGCAGGTCTATTATATTTGCAAAATAAATAGTCATAATTTTATACGATTTCATAGAAATATAGGCATAGTTTTAACTGTTTTTCGAATCATGCAACAAAGCACATCGCATCCATTATTCTTGTAAGAAGAATATCATAGAAAGAACTATAGCGCATATCAAAGATAGGATCGATAATCTGATGATTGTTTTCCTTGCAATAGAAAAAATAAATGTAAACTAAAGTGTATAATAAATTGATTTAAACATTTCATTGATCAACATAATAATGAGATAACGATTAAGTAAACATAGCCAACAGATAAAATTACTTTTATTAGATAAAAGTTTATGATAATACAAATATTCAATAAAAAGAATTAGATGCTCTCTTTCTTATTTATTTGATGATGTAGTGTTTTTCATACATCTTTTTTGAATTGATTAGTATGATTATAGATCCATTTAGCGAAAGTCATTTTAGATATATAAAAAATTTTAAGAACTTTTTAATGTCTTTAGTACTTCATCCATATTGCTAAATGTTTGAATTTT
>JBDUES010000077.1:0-18190 GCA_040297625.1 Candidatus Nitrosocosmicus sp.
CTCTTTATCCCAATTGTTAATAACATCAAAGCCTAGTAGAATTTCATCACCTCGTCTAACTAGAGATTGGTTGTAGTCGGACCATTTCATATGATTTCTTAAAAGGTGTTAGCTAAACGTATTATGAAATATGGGAATCATACAATAAAGAAACTATACCATCATTATTAATAATAAAGATTTACAGACAAGATGAGATGAAAATACTATGCATTTTATTTTTAAACTAATTGTAGAAATAAATAGCCACCATCGCCAACACACTAATCCATAATAACTAGATATCTATGAAATCGTTTTTCATTAAAAAAATCTTCACTTTCCTGATCTTAATTTTCATTAATATACTGAATAACAATGTTATTGCATAATTGATTTTAGAGAATAATAATAGATTGTAACGGATCCTAATAATTTACACCCATTTGCTAATAATCAATATTGCAATTTACCATCCAGTTATATTTGAACAAACCATATTGACTTACATTAATTCCACCAGAATAGATGAAATGAAATTGGGGATTGTAGTAAAATATCATATAATGAATGGCGACCATAAAGTTACATGACTAAAGTGTTATTAGATATACCTTTAATTATAATATTGATAATATATGGAGAAAAAAATTACAGAACCTATTGCTAAGCTACTCGATGGAAAAAATTTTGCTTTTTTTGCAACAATAATGGGGGATGGCTCTCCACAAATTACTCCTGTATGGGTTGACTATGATAAAGATACTGACACCATTTTAGTAAATACTGCAGAAGGTAGATTAAAACATAAAAATATTTTAAAAGATCCTAGGGTTTCTATCTCTGTTGCTAACCAAAGTAATCCCTATGAAATGGTTACAACAAGAGGAAAAGTGATAGAACAGATTACAGACGGTGCAGCTGAGCATACTGACAAACTAGCAAAAAAGTATATGGGCCTAGATAAATATCCTTATTATTCACCAAACGAAAAGAGAGTTATTTTAAAGATAAAGCCAGAAAAAATATTTTACCAACAACCCCAAGGATAATTATAATAATACATATACTGCTAAATGAATTGGATTGGATATTCCATGATAAAAGAGGATCACCCGCCCACATTTTATGGTGAATCTGCAATCGTTAAACATGTAAACAAAAGAAGGTTCCGAAAATAATTTACATCACACTCATTTACCTTGTAATGCCGTGGTGCTCATCCTTTGATATTGATAATGCAATACCTGAACATTAATGAGAAATCAAGGGTTTGCTATCCGGAATCAAATTTATAAAGTTCGTATATATCCTTTTTCATTTGAATTTATTCTATTAAAAAAATAGAAAATAATAAAATAATGATAAAAGTGGCAACAGGATAGAATATATTCTAAAGTTCAAGTATCAATAACCAATAATATGATTTTAATAAAATATCAAGAAAAAAAGGATTTCTCAGATTATAAACAGATTCTCAAAAAAAAAGTCATCAGATCGGAATTAAACTAATTAAATCAAAATAAAGAACTTTAACAATAATAGATAATAGGAACTAAAAATATTTGGCATTATTCTTTTTACCTTATTTCTTCTTATTTAAGAAAGCAGACATAATCTTTTGTCTATCATCATGCGCAAAACTTAATGCCATGTCATAAATTTCTAAACATAATCCGGTCTCCATATCTGCATCGATTCCTTTATTTATCGCCATTTTACTAATTTTAACCGCATTATAACTATTCTTTGCTATTTCTTTTGCAAAAGATAAAGATTCGTCTATTAGTTTTCTATTTAAAATTCTGGATAATTCATTAGATCTTTGTTTTATTTTTTCTTGTTGTTGTCGCAGCTCTTTAGGATCTGATATTTGTAGTGGTTTTCTCCAAAACAGTTTGAATGAATGTTTCTTCTTTCTCTTTCTCTGTTAAATGTACTACTTTGTTACCCAGGCCAATTTCTTGTGCTTCATTTGCGGTAATCGTCTTACCTGTATATATTAGTTCTTTTGATTTTGCTACTCCAACTATTCTTGTTAATCTTTGAGTACCTCCCCACCCTGGAGTAATACCCATTTTAACTTCTGTTTGTCCAATCTTTGCACTACTTGACGCTATCCTAACATCACATGCTAAGGCAAGTTGGCATCCACCCCCTAATACATTACCATTGATTGCAGCGATAACAGGTTTCTCTAAATTCTCTATTTTACTAAGTAAATTATGTACAAATGTAGCAAACTCTTCTGCACCAATTGGATCAATACCAATAACATATCTAATATCTCCACCTGCACAAAACGATCTATCACCGGTGCCAGTAATTATTGCAACCTTAATGTTATTATCATTGCTAACAATGTCTATTGCTTCATAGAGTTCTGCAATAGTATCTCTATTTAATGAATTCAAAACTTCAGGCCTATTTATTTTTATAATGCCGATATCTTTAAAATGTAAATCAAGCGCTATATTTTCCATTATATATTTAAAAAGATAATTATTGCTTTCATTTAAGTAGTTAATGACAATATCAAAAACCACTACTAATCACCCCCATTATGTATTTGCCGCTAACTTGAAAGATATAGAAGAAGCCAATGGGGGTTGCTTGGCTGTTCAACTAGAAAAGCATACAATCGCACTTTTCCATTATAATTCCAAAGTTTACGCCCTAGACAACAGATGTCCACATATGGGTTTTCCTCTAAACCGTGGTACTGTTAAAGATGGTATTCTTACCTGCCACTGGCACCATGCGCGTTTTGATCTAAGTAATGGAGGAACATTCGATCAATGGGCAGGTGACGTTCCTTTTTTCCCAGTTCAAATTCGCAATGGAAATAAGGAAAAAGAAGTATGGCTTGACATTTCACATTCCTCTATAGATACTAATTTGAATTATCAAATGATGCTACTACAAAATGGATTAAAACAAAATATTTCATTAATGATTGCAAAGTCGGTTATTTCAATGGTAGATGAGATACCTGTTAAATGGAAAGAAAATCAAAAAGAAAGTATGGATCCTGCTCTATTAAAGGCTTTTTATGTAGGTCTTGATTTTGGGACTCATTTTAAGCAATCAGGATGGGGTCAGGGATTAACAATACATACCTGCATGATGAATATTATACCATTCCTTGATCCAGAAAACAAAGCGTATGCACTTTACCATGGCCTTTCTGCTGTCGCTCAGGATTGTGCTTCATCGCCCCCTCGGTTTGATATTTCTCCTCTTCCAAAACCTTGGCCTGACTTGTCCTCACTAAAACGATGGTTTAGACAATTTATTGAATCTCGTGATGCTCAGGCTGCAGAGAGATGTATTGTTACGGCAGTAAGACTTGATGCCAACAGCCAGGAATTGACAGATATGCTTTTTGCAGCAGCAACAGACCACCGCTTCCTTGATGTAGGTCATACACTTGACTTCACTAACAAGGCATTCGAAGCATTAGATATAGTTGGATGGGATAACAAAGAGATTGTGGAATCTGTACTAAGTAGCCTTGTTCTAGGCTATGCTAATGCCGCAAGGATGGAAGAATCCAATGCCTGGCGTCACCCCATAGATTTGATTGCCATTCTTGAAAATGCCTTCAACAAATTCCCCATTGTATTAAAAAATACTATTAGTATAAAGGATAGTAAAAAATGGATTGGGAGAGATAAATTAGTTGCAGAATTACTTGCCGATGATAATAGCCCACAATCAATTGTCAATGAATTAATTAATGCTCTGGAGCAAGGATCTGGTATATTAGAATTATCTAGTGCGGTAGCCTATGCTGCAGCTTTGCGTATTGCTCAATTTCATACACGTAATGAATTTAGTGATTGGGATGCGGTATTACATACATTTACTTTCGCCAATGCACTGTACCAAGGAATACAGAGGAATTGTTCACCTGAATTATTAAAAGGAGTATTTGACGCTGCAATGAGAATATATCTTAATCGATTCTTAAATATCCCTCCAGCAGGGCTTCCAAAACCAAAGCCTGCTTCTGGAAATAAATATTTCCAGGATGTTAAAATATTTTTAAATGAATTACCAGGAGTATTAGATAAACAGCAGCAGATAAACCAAGCAGGCCAATTAGTTGCAGACTATCTTTATAGTAGAGGTAATCCAGAACAACTTTTGACTACAATTGGACATCTTTTGTTACGTGAAGACCGTAACTTTCATTCTATTCAGATGATTGAGGGTGCTTTTAGACAATACTTTTCTCTTCCTCTTTCCCAAGAAAAAGGGAATGCGAATGCGAATGTGGAAAAGGTCAATATCTTGGTAGCAGCAGCTCGATATTTAGCTGCTCATTCACCCACAATGCGCTCTCAGGGTAGAACCTTCCAGATAGGCATTCAACTTCATCATGGAGAACATATATTCGAATGATAAAAATTGGTATAGTTTTTTAATATATCTCAATTAATTTGAAAATATGTGTTATTAATTATCCATACAATAATATCATATTTTTCATTGTAGGATATCCAAATCTCAAATTAAGATGGTTAAAGATGTTATTGGTCGCAGTGGCGATTGAAGCGAGGGTTCTAGAAACCTATCGTACAATCAGAATTTATCATAAATATCTACAACTTTTCACAGCAACAATGTCTATATAAAATCTGAAAGAATATTATCCAAAAATGTTTAGGGGAATACAAAAGCGGGCATGATATTATATCTTTTAAAATATTAAAAAATTTCTCTCTCCAATGGATAGATAAAACAGCTTTGGCAATATTGTGAATGAATCTAAATATAAGATATTGCTCCTTCAAGGACTTTATCGACCAAGTTAATATAATGTTTATGAATGATAAACAATCTTATAGAGTATTATTTAATGAAAAAAGAAAAAGACACTGGTGTTTTTGGAATACATCATGTTACAGCCATCACAAGCGATCCGAACAGAAACATAGATTTTTATTCCAATAATCTTGGATTGCGTTTTGTAAAACTAACCATAAATCAAGATGACCCATCTTCATACCATCTATATTATGGGGATGAGCTTGGACGGCCAGGCACATGCCTAACGTTCTTTCATTGGCCTTCAATCCCTAGAGGACATCGTGGAACAAGTGAGGTTAGTGCAACTGCTTTTCTTATTCCCGAGAATTCAACAAACTATTGGATAGAGAGGTTAAAGAGCAAACAAATAGAGTTCAGTGGACCTCACCAACGTTTTGATAAGGAGCAAGTAATAACACTAAATGATCCAGATGGTCTACAGTTAGAACTAGTAGCACATAAATCTGCAAAAGATAGAAGTGTAAACTTGTGGAAAAAAGGTCCAATTCCTCTAGAACATGCCATACGAGGTTTTTATTCTGTAACCCTCGCAGAAGAGGGGTATGAACGCACTGCTTCTATTTTAACTAATGAGTTAGGATTTGTATCAACACAGCATGATGGAAATCGATATCGATATGAAATAGCTAATAAATCTGCAGATATTCCAGGAGAAGAAGAAATCTTCGGAGGAGCCCATATTGTTGATGTTATTTGTATACCTGATACTCAACAGGCCGATATAGGAATTGGATCGGTTCATCATGTGGCATGGCGTACACCTACTGATGGACAACAAAAGATCCTACATCAAAATTTAGTCATGGCTGGGTTGAACGCAACACCTGTTATCGATAGGTTTTACTTCCATTCGGTATATTTTCGTGAACCTGGAGGTATACTTTTTGAAATTGCCACCAATACTCCAGGATTTACCGTTGACGAAAAAACAGAAGAACTTGGTACACACCTTGTCCTACCTCCATGGTATGAACCTATTCGAAGGGATCTTGAGAAAATTCTTCCTCCAATACATAGACTTGTCAGAGAAAAGCACGATGTAGTAGAACCTATAAATATAGAGGAAAAGGGGACTGAGGAGACTGGTGGATAATAATAATCAATCCGAACTTGGCTTTATTCACAAATTTATTCCGTCTAATAAAAAAATAAAATCACAAAAAGAAGGAGGAGGAGCAGGAGCAGAAGCAAAAGAAACACCTACTCTTATCCTGCTTCATGGAACTGGAGGAAATGAGGAGGATTTAATTCCAATTGCTCGCCTGTTATCATCCGAATTCTCAATACTAAGCCCAAGAGGGAAAGTTTTGGAAAATGGCATATATCCCAGATTCTTTCGCAGATTAGCAGAAGGTATCTTTGATATTGAAGATTTGAAGTTTAGGACTAGGGAACTTGTAGAATTTATTATAAAAGCTTCTAAAATATATGGATTTGATTTACAAAATATAATTGCATTGGGATATTCAAACGGTGCAAATATAGCAGCAAGTATTATTTTACTTTATCCAGAAATATTTAACAGAGCAATACTTTTTCGACCGATGGTGCCTATTATTCCAGATAAATTACCAGAACTTTATAATAAAAAAATATTCATTTCAGCTGGTACTAGAGATCCCATCGTATCAGGTAAACAAACAAAAGAACTTGTTAATTTATTGAGAAATTCAGAGTCACAAGTAGATATTCATTGGCAGGATGGGGCGGGTCATGAATTAACATCAAACGAAATTCATTTAGCAAAGAATTGGTTATGATCTTAATACCGATATATAGAAGAATATAATAAAATGAATATAACATATTTGATAGACATTCAAATGTACCTAATATAGTAACATAATGATCTAATATTCACAATTTATTCACATAATTAAAAATCATTTCAAGTCTAAAGAAGATCTATGAATAAAGTATCAATAAAATAAAAAAAATATAGTATAATCAAAGTAGAATTATCCAAAAATTGAATAAAAACATCAAAACCATCAAAAAAGCTTAGTCTATACTTAAATAACAGAAATAAGACATGCTCAATTAATTAAAAAGATGGATTATATTACTAGAAATAATACAAGATAATACTTTAATAAAATTCTATAAACAAAAACATGAAAATAAATTTAAATTATCATTTATTAATTCCTTCAAGAACTGAATTTATCAACATACCATATCATATTTTAATATTATGATTAAACTATTGGTCATTTATAGGTAAACTAAAACTAAACGTTGCACCTTTGTCATCATTATTGTTTTTACCCCAAATTTTACCACCATGTATTTCTATAATTCTTTTTGAAATATATAATCCGAGTCCTGTTCCCTGGAATGATTTTGAAGCAAATTTTGTAAATAGTCTTGATACTATTTCAGGATTTATTCCATTACCATTATCTTGTACATAGACGTTAACAATTTCTTTGGATTCGTTACTACCGGTATTGATTTTTTCCTTTTCTATAGTTAGTGATATTATTCCGTCCTTTGAAATGTTTTTAACTGAATTATCAATTAAATTAGAAATAACCTGACCTATTCTCAGTATATCAGCAAATAATAAATATTCTGTATCAAAATTGTTATATTCAAATCGTATTTTCTTTTTCTTGTCAAAGTTATTTTCAAAATCTTTAGTTATATTTAATATCAAATCATTAAGACTAAATTCTTCTTTATCAAGACTAAATAATTTACCCTCAATTCTAGTTACATCTAATATATTTTCAGATAAATTTTTCAATTTCTTTGTATTTCTAATAACAATGTCCAGTAATTCCCTTTGTTCTGCAACTTTTATTTTATCTCTAACTATCTCAGATAATCCAAGAATAGGTTGTATTGGAGTTCTTAATTCGTGTGCTGCAATATTAATAAACTCCTTTTGCATTTTATCCTGATTTTTAAGATGTTCATGTGCCTGTTTTAACTGCTCATACATTTCTGTCTGATTCCAAAGATTATCGATAATAGATTTATAGGATTTTGATATATGTCTGCTATTTGAATAAGATGCCATTCCTATAGCCTTTAACGAATTGTTTGTAGCATTATTTGTGGATTCTATGATTATTGATTTATTTTTATCCATTACCAGTAGAGATATCTCTGTTTGAAACTCACTATTAATTGCCCTTATTTTCATATTTTCAATTTTATCAATTTGGAAATCCAGGGGTAAATCAGTACTATTTTTATTTTGAAATGTACTACCATATTCATGTAGCAATAAATTAATCTCCTGTTGTTTTTGATTATCAATTTCTTCAGTAATAAGTACTTTTATATTTATATTTTTGTTTAATAATGCAACATCTTATAGATGCTGAACCATGCCATATTCAATTTATCTACGAAAAGAATTGAAAGTTGGAAGTATTCCTAAAATTTCATACTTAGCTGAAGTCATTAACGAACGAATTAATTTAAAAACCTCTTCAGAATTCTCAATCGTTTTTATAAATGATATCTCGGTTTGTTCTTCTATTGATTTAATAATATAGTGAGGATTTTTACTAGTTTTCCATAACTCCTCAAATAAATTCTTAAAATGTTTTAAATATGATGGCTCGTTACTGTATAACAGACTTTTAGCCAAATTCTTATTTTCATTTATTTCTATTGCTGCCAACAATTCCATATTAGTAACATTAAAATTAAATGGGGGAATATCTTTGATATGTCTTATATCAATACCCAACTCAAGAAAAACTTTAACTATTTCTAAATTATCTTTATTTATTTCAGTTAGAAACCTTATTCCTTTATGAAGTCCATTTTTTTTTCTTTCTAGCATTTGTTTTATTAATGGAATAAAATAATTGTATGCAATTGTTAATCCCCCTGGGGAGCTGCAAGCATTTAATTCATTTGAATTATAAACAACCTTCTTAATTTCATTTTCTATTACCGAATCTCCAAAATCTTCCTCTATTATTTTGGTTTGGTAAGAAATTATACCTTCTTCAATCTCTTTTATTTTTTTTATGGCAGAAATAGAGTTATTCCAAAATGTATCAAATACATACTGACCTTGAGAAACAACCTCTTCAACATTACTATAAATAACCTCTGTTAATGGTTGTTCTTCCTGCAGGACAGTTGTTGCCATGTATTCTGATTCATTGATTGCAATACCCCTTTAAGACCATCAAGATGTCTTAAATCTGTAACTATATTTAACAACTCCTTGCAATACGGAATATTATTCTTAGTGATCTCAGTTATACATCTAATTTTTCCACCCCTTTCTAAAATATCCTTATAACCATCATAATATTGTGGAATTTTGATTACTATTGAGGGAGCTTTATGATCAAATGTAATGTCCATTTTTCTTGTTACATTTTTCATAAATTTCACTCCATAGGATAAGGAATTCTCAACGCCATAAAGAATCTCAGTCTTACCGTATCCAGTAGCACTATCAGGCATTGTTAAACAATTCCATAATTTGTTATTATTTATATAAAAATAATAGAATTTAAAGTTTCAACTTTTAATACAATATATAATTTATAAAAATTATATGAAATTCACTTATTTTATATTCACTTTAATAATTTTTAGATATATCATTCTTTGAATATTTTGATTGTTCTTTATACTTTTCTATCAATATCATCGAAAAAGATTTCAAAATCAGATATTAAAAAAAATAGAAATCTATAAAAATTCTGTTTATTTTCCAAATGTTATAAACATAATAATTGTTGAAATTGCCATTGTAACAAAGGTCAGCCATCCGATAATGTTTAAGAATCGTCCATTGGTATTTTTTTCAAGAAGTTCTTTATCGTTAGCTATTTTCATGTTTACAAAAAGAATAGGTACGGATACAACTCCATTAATTACAGAAGCATACACTAGTGATTTAATTGGGTTAATTCCAAGGAAGTTCAGACTCAAGCCAATTACTCCACTTATAACGATAATCAAATAAAATGCCTTTGCTTGTCCAAACTTTTTGCTTAATCCTTGTTTCCAATTAAAAGTATCAGAAAATGCATATGCAGTAGAGCCAGCTAATACAGGTATAGATAAAAGACCAGTACCAATAATACCCACTGCAAATATTATCTTTGAAATTTCTCCTGCATTGGGAAAAGATGTAACCAGAGGTTCTAAAGATTTAGCTGCTTGTTCAGCACTCTGTATATCCGTAATACCATGTGTATGAAGGCTTCCGGCAGTAGTAAGTATTAAAGCCCATGTTATTAAATGTGCAAAACCTATACCAACTGCAGTATCGATTCTCATGGACTTTATTTGTTTCTTGGTAACCCGAGGTTTTCCTTTACCAATTTCTTTTATCCTGTGTTCGGATATCGCTTCTTCTGCTTCTTCAGAAGCTTGCCAAAAGAACAAATAAGGAGATATAGTTGTTCCAAAAATAGCTACAAGCATCGTTGCAAAATCTGAAGAGAATTCAATATGCGGAACAATGGTGGCAATCAATATTTGATACCAATTTCCTCCTACAATTACTGCAGTTGCTATATAGGTAAAAAGAGAAAGCGTTAAATATTTTAATATTTTTACATATCTTTTATATGGTATCATAACGATGGCACATACAACAAAGATTGTAAAACCGATACTTAAAATATTCAAAGGTATTTGTGGAATCACAAGTCTTGCTGAAGCAGCCATTGCACCGATATCAGCACCGATATTTATTGTATTTGCAATAAGAAGAAGTGAAATGATTGGTAAAACAATTTTCTTTGAATATTTTTTTCCCATAATTGCAGCAAGACCATTGCCTTTTAAAAGACCTATTCTAGCGCATATTTCTTGAATAACTGTTATGGATGGATATAGAAATATTACTGTCCATAGCATTCCAAGTCCAAATTTTGCTCCAGCTTGAGAAAATGTAACAATACTTGACGGGTCATCGTCTGCTGCCCCAGTAATTACTCCGGGTCCTAGGGATCTGAAAAAGGATTTAACTGACAATTAAATTGATTTTAATAATTTAATATATTGTAATTAAATTTTCCTCTTTTCTAGAAGCTATATGTTACAAATTTTTTTTATTAGTTTACTTTTCAGCGAGAAATTACAAAAAAAATTAATTTTCCAAAGGTAAATAGAATAAAATGGTAGCTCCTCCTCTCTTATCGTCCCTATTATTTTCAGCCCATATTTTGCCACCATGTACTTCAATAATATTTTTGCAAATATATAATCCCAATCCAGTCCCCTGAAATGATTTTGTAGTGAATTTTTTAAAAAGATGTGGTAATATTTCATCATCAATACCAATACCTGTATCTTTTATTTTAATAACGACTTTTTTGCTGGTATCGTTACCATTATTTTTTATTTTGTCAATATATATATAAATAGTTCCTTCTTTTAAAATAAATTTTATAGAATTATTAATTATATTGGAAATTACCTGGGATATCCTATTTTTATCTGCGTATACCAAAATGGATTCATAATTGTTATTATTGAATTCAATTTTTATTTTCTTGTTACTATCCATATTATTCTGAAACTCTTTAATGATACAATGTATTAATTCATCAAGGCTGAATTTTTCTTTATTTAAATATAATGTATTACTTTCAAATCTTGCTACATCTAAAATATCTTCAGCCAAATTTTTTAATCTCTTTGTATTTTTTATAACAATACCAAGTAATTCCCTTTGTTCTTTATCTTTTATTTTATCTCTAACTATCTCAGAAAATCCAAGAATGGGTTGTATTGGAGTTCTTAATTCATGAGCAGCTATACTTATAAATTCCTTTTGCAATTCATCCTGAATTTTAAGTTGATCGTTAGCTTTTTCAATTTTTATATTGGTTGATTGAATTTGGTTATTTGATTCTTCCAATTCTTTTGTCCTTCTTTTTACTTCTTTATCCAAGACACTGTTCCATCTAATTAGAAATATGATCAATATCATGATTGCAGCAGTAATTCCTGCAATAAGTGAGAACATCTCTAATCTTTCTGTAAATATGACGTCATTAATTTTTGAATAAATAGTAGATGTTGGAGTTATTACAAAGAGTGAATAACTTGGACTTCCATTCAGTATGATGGGATATCCGGTGTTTAATCTTTCACCATTGTTAAAATCATATATAATAGTGGATGGTTTTCCAGAAACCATTACTGATTTAACATGATTATTTAGAGCTTTATTATGTCCGGTAATTTCTTGGGTTTTATTACCAAAAAATGATAATCCAATTAACGGTGATAAGGGATGAACTAGTTGAAACGACTTGCTGTCAAGAACTGAAAGATATTGGGAATTTATATCATATATGTTTCCAAAATGTTTAAAAAATTCGCTTGTAGATAAAACAACCCCAACTAATCCAATATAGTCTTTTTTTGCAATGTTTTCTATAATTGGATATGCTACGCCAATTTTATATTTGCCATCTTTTCCTATATAACCATCAGAAAAAACAGGAGATAACGTATTTTTTGTCTGGCGTACCAAATCCCTATCTGAGAAATTTACACCGATGTAGGTTAGTTCTCCTTTTGATACTACATTCATCCTTGCTATCCCATTTTTATCAAGTATGAACAGTCTATCTACTGGGGTAATTTCATTTATCTCATGATAACGGTTTTCCAGAAAACTACGGGTATTGTTGGATAGAAAATCGCCTTGTTGTAGATATTCAGAATCAGCCAATCCCTGAAGATTTGCCATTATTAGAATTAAATTTGATTTTATATTTTCTGAAATAGCCTTAGTAGTATCCATTTGATTTTTTTTTTGTTGTTCAAATATGGTATTTTTAATGCTATTTTCTGATTGCTGTTGAAAATAAAAGAATAAGGTAAAAGAAATAGAGATAATAATTAATGCAGAAATGACAACAGTTCTTTTTACAGTCCATTTTTGATGAGGGGGATCTTTTTTATTGAATATTTTTCTTATTTTATCAAATTTACCTTGAACCATCTGCTATTATTATTTACGCAACATCTCTTCCAAATAAAATACTATTCAATTTATTTTTGGTTTCAAGTCTATTTTTATTATACGCCTTAATGTGATAGATATTTAGAGATCCCATTTTTACATCAGACCATTAAAATGCTAATAAGATACACATTATCCAGTTTATTTGATTATAATAATTTAATATTTGAATAACTCATTCTATATATTAAACAATTAGAAAAATTTGAATTCCTAAGAATATGTATTTCTAAAACAAAATTTTCAAAACAATTATTTTTGATGATTATCCGATTATCATTATTGTCCATTTTATGTAAAGCATTTTACATTTGTAAAGTCCAGTTGTTAAAATGTATCTATCATTATAGAGGGTATGGCAAAAGATCCAATATACGGAATGTTTGTAGAAGAGAATGAGAATTCAATCCATCATGCAAAAGATGAGGTTAGGTATTATTTTTGCGCTACTCAAGGTTTAAATGAATTTCTTGGGCCTGAGAAGGAATTAAGAAAGCTAAAAATGCATGTGGCTATAAGCATAGCACTAACTATACCAATAATAATACTTAGCCTTCCCCATATGATCCCACATCTAGGACATTACTTCCCTAAGGAAATGATGGGATATAATAACTATATAATAATGGCACTATCTACCCAAATACAATTCTGGATTGGTTTGCGCTTTTATAGATGATTTTGAGATTGAATTAAAGCTAGAGCATCAAACATGGATACACTAATAGCTATAGGAACAACAGCTGCCTATCCATACAGTGCAATAGTTACTCTTATTCAGGTTATTTTCCATTTACTTCAGTATATTTTGAAACAGCTGCGATAATCATTACAATAATTCTTGTAGGACGATTGCTTGAGACTAAAACCAAAGAAAAGGCTTCAAATGCGGTAAGAAAATTACTTGATTTAAAGCCAAGAACCACTCGAGTAATTAGACCTATTGTAAGAGAAAGAAATAAAAAGGGTTTAAAATCAAATATCAGGAATAAGCAGAGTAATAATATCAGTAATGTTAATTTTGAAACTGAATTAAAATCAAAATCAAACTCGGTATCAAAAGAATTTGAAGAAATTGAAATTCCTGTGGAACAAATACAAGAGGGTGATTTAATGGTTGTAAGGCCAGGTGAGAGAATTACTACCGATGGAATAATAATCGATGGAAACTCTTCGGTAGATGAATCCGCAATAACAGGAGAAAGTATTCCAGTGGAAAAACAAAAGAAGATGAGGTAATAGATGCTACTATTAACAAGAATGGTTTTCTCAAAGTCAAAGCAACAAAGGTAGGTCAAGAAACAGTATTATCTAAAATAATAACTTTAGTTGAAGAAGCAAAAACTGGAAGAGCAAAATTAGAGAAAATGGTAGACCAGGTAGCAAAATACTTTGTTCCTGCAATTATTGCAATAGCAATAGAGTGTTTATGGGATAGTACTTTATTGGAGGAGCAGGATTAACTTATTCCATCCTTGCATTTGTTTCTGTCATGATAATCGCATGTCCTTGTGCTTTAGGTTTAGATACACCTCTGCTGTTTTGATGATGGGTATTGAAAAAGGAGCGGAGAATGGAATACTATACAATGGTGGTGAATATATCGAGATAGCAAGTAAAATTAATACTATTGTTTTTGATAAAACAGGTACACTAACAGTTGGAAAACCATCAGTAACTGACTTGGTAACCCTCACAGAAGATATTGGAGGAGACCAAGAACTACTTCGACCTGCAGCAATAGCAGAATCAGGTTCAGAACATCCTTTAGCACAGGCAATAATAAGAAAGGCCAAAGAAAATGGCACCCATATTTCAAATCCCGATCCCTTTGAAGCAATGTCAGGCTATGGTCTCAAAGCAGTATATTCAAATCATATGATTATGATTGGCAATAGAATGTTGATGCAAAATAGTAATATTTCAGTTACCAAAAGTGTAGATGAAAAACTTTCTGCATTAGAAAAAGAAGGTAAAGCTACAGTTTTGGTTTCAATAGATGATAAGATATCCGGAATAATATCTATATTAGATACATTAAAAGAAAATGCCAAAGAAGCAATCAATGCTTTAAAATCCAAAAGAATGGAGGTAATAATGATAACAGGAGATAATGAAAGAACTGCAAAAGCCATATCATCCAAACTTGGTATTGACAGAGTAATATCTCAAGTGCTCCCAAATCAAAAAGAAGAAACAATTTCAAAATTAAAAACAGAAGGAGATAAAGTTGTTGCAATGGTTGGGGATGGAATCGATGATACGCCTGCTCTATCTAGGGCAGATTTAGGAATAGCAATTGGCTCTGGAACAGATGTTGTAAAGGAAACAGGAGGAATAATTTTGATAAAGGATGATATACAGGATGTAATTACTGCACTTGATTTAGGAAAGAAGACGATATCAAAGATTAAGCACAATCTATTCGGGGCTTTTGCTTATAACACATGGTTGATACCAATAGCTGGTGGTGCATTGGTTCCTTTTCTTGGAATAAGGGTATTTGGATGGCTTCCGATAATTGCAGGAATAGCAATGGCCTTGATCTCTGTAACCGTCGTTACAAATTCGTTAATGCTTGGAAAATATAAACCAGCCAAAACACAAATATGCCAATATTTATTTAAAATAATTTTTTAAATACGATGTAGTTTCTTTGATTTTTTTAAATCATCGATTATTCTGATTTTAAAATTTTTTAAAAAAGGATTAAAAATAAGTATTTTCCATGGTTGAATATCAGTTTGAAAATTTGTGTTAGGTAATAAGCTTATAACCTAGTAGTAACAAAAAAAAACCTATGAACAATTATTCTTTAAAGGCAATTAAAAATATATCTCCAATTTTTTTTATCGGGTTTTCATTCATAATAGCATTACAATCATCAACTCTAGAAATATCTAAACTTTTACCAGATACAAGCATTTTCCAACAAGTAATGGCACAACAATTGTCAAATAATTCGCTGATAAATAAAAACATAGAACATCAAAATAATTCTGGAAATATAATATCAGCATCAGGACATTTTGCAAATAATCAAATAAAAAACGGTATCGTTACATGGATTCAGGGTGGATATTGGAATTTAAAAATCAATAATATGAATAATAATAATAATAATAATAATAATCAAACAGGCAATCTTGGTTACAAAGCAAATTTTATAGCCAATTTTACTATGATTAAACCAGACGGTAGTCTTTCACATAATCACATCATTAAAAACTTTTCATCAAATCAAGTTATATTTAATGATAGGGACATAGTTGTAACAGGAATTGCTGATATTTTATCTGATAGCAACAATAACAACAGCAGCAGTAGTGATAGTATTTATAGTACAGGAGAATATAAACAGGTTCCTCTACTTATTCATCTAATGGGCAAAAGGGTATTGGGACTAACAATAGATGCAGGTAAAACTGAAGGACATTTTTCTAGTTCAAACGAAATGTTTGGAACACTTATTAGCGGAGTAGGATTAAATAATCTTAATACTGCTAAAACAATGACTAATAAAAATGACTCTATGATGATGCATCATTAATTTATTATAATACTACTAACTTTTTCATTTGATTTAAAGTTAACTCTAACATTATCCATCTTTAACTTATGACATCAAAAAAGTGTAATATAAAATCTTCTCTATAATATTTAATAAACTTGTTCCATATGTGGGTATCAATTATATATCCAATTAAATTAATTCTATAAAAGAGACCTAAACCATTATTATCTATACAAACAATAATGACCATATTGTTTTCCGATTATTAGAAATTTAAATTTGGAATTACTGTTAAATAATAAAAATATGTTTTTTATATTGTCTTATTTGATGCTATAATTTCATCAAATCACAACAGTATAATAATGTGATTTATCATATGTGTGGTGATGATGGCCCTATATTTCCTTTCCTACAAACATTGAATGTAACTAATATGATTTTACAACGAGGAAAAACAAAAATATTGAAATTTTTAAAATAAGATCATTCCAGTAATCTATACCAGATTATTTGATTGAATTTTTTCTTCTTGAGCCGATCTGCAGCCTTGTTACATCTCGTTTGAATAATAAATCTATTATCCAATCCACTGTTACCCTTATCTTTTTATGTATCGTAGGTAGATTACCTAAATAGTACAAGCGCCAGAACCACCAGGCGACAAATCCCCGGATTTTATAACCTAATAGAACACCTACACCATTTCTTTTTCCAATCAGAGCCATAATACCCTTTGTTTTATAATCAAAAACCATCATTAATTCCTGATTCCTTTGATCTTTACCATTCTTGTTATTAATATCATTTTCATCATCATCTTTTTCACTTGAACGTATGACAGAGATTATGTTTTGAGAAGCTACTTTTGCTTGTCTTATAGCGTATTGTGCCGTTGGAGGACAAGACTTACCAGTACTGGGATCAGTTATAACGGCACAATCGCCTATAGCAAAAACATTACTCCAGCCTTGAACTTGTAAATAATTGTTAGTTATTATTTTACCGGATTTATCATGATTACATTCAAAGATTTTAGAGATCAAATTATCTGGAGTAATTCCACCAGTCCAAATGAGAGTGTGACAGGCTAAGGTAGTTCCATTATTAAAAATCACACTATCTGCTGTTGCGCCTGCAACCCGTGTATTTAACATTACCTCAACCCCATTTTCTCTAAGACTCTGTAGTGTAAATTCAGCTAAATCATCAGGCACCTCAGGTAATAATCTTTCCCCGGAGTTTACGAGTATTATTCTAGCATCATCGCCCACTAGATTATGGTAATAATCTCTAATGGATTCATGTACAAAATCGTTTAATTCTCCAACAGTTTCAACCCCCGAAAATCCTCCACCTACTATTACAAACGTCATTAAACTTTTTTTCAGAACTGTATCTTTATACTCAACATCTGCCTGTTCCAGCATGTTTATTACTTGATTTCTTATTAACAGGGCATCTTCAAGACTCTTCATGGTAAAAGCATGTTGTGCTACATCTACATTGCCAAAGAAATTCGTTTCACTACCTAAAGAGATTACCAAATAATCATATTCAAGTACATGATGACGTTTATCCATAGGCTCCGTCCCCTTTCCAATAGTATGGCTTATGATTACTTTTTCATCCTTTAGGTCTATTTCTTCTACCTTTGCTTCATAAAATTTAGCTCTTTTACAAAAAGAACGGATTGGGGTTACTATATTTCTTGTCTCTATGCTACCAGAAGAGACCTCTGGTAACATTGGTGTAAATAGAAAAAAATTTTCGGTAAAGTTTGAACACATAAGCTAAATGGTATAGTATCAATCTTAACCTTAATAATGGAAAAATCTTATGATATTATATTTTATATGCTACTATACTAATTATCATAAATATACTTA
>JBDUES010000078.1:0-7864 GCA_040297625.1 Candidatus Nitrosocosmicus sp.
TGTCTCACAACTCTATCTATACTACAAGCACCTAGTCTCATTGTGAAAATTTCCACCCAAAAATTATGATGTATCTTCATTATGACAATATATACCATTTAGCTTGTGTGTTCAAACCCTATCGAAAATTTTTCTTTATATTTTAGAAATTCATAGTTTGTGTACTTGTACTAAATGGTAAAGTATCGGTCTTTGATCGAATTATATTATCAATAATTATTAAAAAACAATCGATAATTTCCATCTTTTAAGAAATTAATAATAATTGCATAAAAAAATAGCAGAAATTTCTTGGACTATAATCTCTAAAGGACAATACTATGGAATAACATTGAAGACATTGATTTAGTAGGAATTATCCATATTACTATCTATGGTCGACATTAATATAACCGCAATTTGAAAATACGTATAAAAAACGTTGCATCAATAGAATAAGCACAATAAATCCACATAGAAATGCAATTTACTCTTATTCTTTAAGTATAGAAAAGGTGAGATATTTGTTCACTTACTCACGTTTAATGTTAAGTTGACGATTTTGGTATTTTGAGATCGATGATAACATAACTTTGTGGTGATTATAATAAATATAACAAGGTTTACAATCGGGGTATTGGTTGTAACATGATGGATTTGTGAAATATTGCTCCATTTCTATTGATTGTAATGTCCAACAAGTCTCCTGCTTTCTTTTTTTCCATTTGTTTTATAATGTCTGGGAATTTATCAACCTTATTTCCATCTATTGATGTTATCACATCCCCTTTTCTAATCAGATAACCATTATCATCTACATCCAAAATTGTACCATTTAATCCCGCTTTCGCCGCAGGGCTATTTGGAACAACCGATTGGATTACAACACCCTTATAATCCTCAGGCAACCTCATCTCTTTTGCAATGGAAGATGATGTCATATCAAAGCCCGATATTCCAAGCCATGGGGTATTAGGCATCTTAGAATTGTTTTTATTATGATTATTATTATTGTTTTTATCATGTGATTGTGTTAGTGGTAGTGGTAGCATGGATGAATATGAGCCATTTGTTCCACCTAGTTTATTTTCATCCTTTAGCTGAAAGTCTTCCATCATTGATACAAAAGAAAGGTATTGGGTGTTGTTGGTATTTGACATGTAATCATGTATTACGTGGTTGTTTGTATTGCGCCATGCGATTATTCCGTCAATTCCATGTGCTTTGTTTGCAATGGACAAAGTGGCAAGTATGAGACGATCTGATGGAGGACTATAATCTTGCTCAATAAATCTTGTGGTTCTTGTGGGGTAGATGACATACTTTATTGGCTTGTTGTAAAATACTTTGGAGAATACATTCAAGTTGTGTTGTAAATCAGTCACATTGTAATATTCTGAGCTTGCTAAAATGATGCCATCAGAATAGTTGTAAAAACTTCTTTTAGCATCGTTTGTATTCATGCCCTCAAAGTATAACACGGGAAAAAAATTCAGATCCTTTCTTTTGTTTTGCAATGCTTTGTCCAAATGGGATTTAACCATAAAACCCATATTTTCTTTTAGGTTTGTATCGTGATGAGCCTTTCGATTTTTACCGTCATGCTTATCCACACTGCTAAACCAATTGAAATCATCTATAACAAAGCCATAAAGAGAAGAGTGCTTGTCCTTGAGTGAATTGAGATAATTTATCCATCCGTTCCAATTATAATTGCCATTCTCGCCACCTTCAGATGGTGGCATCAAAATTGCAATCATTCTCAATGGCGAGTTATCGGATGCATTTAGGAGATCTTCTACTTTGGACTGCTCATCTTTTGATTGATAATTACTAATTAAGAAATAATATTCATTGTATCCCTGTTCTATTAATGAACCTATGGCACTTTTCCTTTCATCATAAGATGGGAGTGATTCCAGAGGAATCTGATTTGACATCCATGCACCAAAATTGTGTATTTGTATCGGAAGGAAAGATGAGTGATTGATTGTTTTTCCTTCACCAATGTTGTGGTTATAATTTACTACCAGCCCTTCTGCAAAAGGCAATGCCAAAAATAATATGAAGAAAACAATCACTGAAAGCAAAAGAGCAGATAACAACACTTTGTGTTTTGGATGTAAATGTGCTTTCATAGAATAAGGCAGCAAGGGACCATCATTCCACATACTAGACTTATTTCCCGTCATGTGACTGATTTGTGACACAGGAAGCATGCGGATATGGAGTTGAGATTTTATCTTGAGATTTACATATTTTACATCTAATAAACGCTCCTTTCTTTTCATCTATTAAATGTCTAAACGGATTTACAAGATAACCATTTTCATCTTATATGAGTATTGATCATATTGAGATTTTTTTGTTAAAGTATCTGTTTTTTATAATGGAGAAATGCCATCATAATTATTTCGTTTTGATTTTAATCAGTAGTTTCTTGTTCTAGATGTTGTATCTGATTTGACTGTCCTTGGATATGCTCGTTATACAATTGCACTCTTTTATGAATCTCAATAATCTTTGTTTCATTTTCCAACACATCTGTAATTCCTTCTTTATTCAGGCCCTCCTTCTTAATGCGCCTATAATGATGAGAGAAAGACGAAAAGTCATCCTTTACTTCGTCATATACTGTCCCCCAAGCCCTTCATCCTTGTCAATCGTAAATACTCCTCTAGTAATTTAGCAAAGGTATGGATTGTTGGTAAAGCCATAGATGCTTGAATTTAGTAATAAAAGATAAAGCATATCATAAAATCCATATTTCACAAGGAATGATTTACGAGAAGACTTTGATGAAGGATATGTCATGCTTCTTGAGGATAGAAATTCCTTGAGTGCAAGAATTAGTGTTTTCAAATACCAATGGGAGTATGAGAATTAGTAGTGGTGACACAGTATAAATATTTACCCGCTAACTTTGTCATTGCTATTAATCCTGGCCTGGGATGTTATATTATAAGGGGCTTATAAAACCATAAAGGTATGTAAAAAGACACTAAAGACATTGATTTAGTAGGAATTATCCACATATATTATCTATGATCTACTTAGTATATAACCGCAATAATAAAATACGTATAAAAAAACGTTGCATCAATAGATTAAGCACAATAATAAAATCACTAATTTGAATTTTATAATCCTGCATATTTCTATCCATCATTGTAAACATCATTGATAGAATTCTTTTTTCTTCTTTCATAAAGTCCTATTTCGGTATTTTAAACCGGTATCTGCTTATCGGGTAATACGTAATGAATATAGTCACACAAGTATAACATGAAGTAATGAGTATGTCTTTAAATTATGCTATCTATTTTATCAAACTGTTTTAAAACGTTTTAATAGTAATCTATTAAAAAATACTCGCAATCTATTGATTTTTCCGCTCTGTTTAGCAGAAGCATTGAAATATAGAATTACATATATATGATTTTATTATTAATAATAATACTGATTCTCTTGATTCCTTGATATTTGTGTCACATTAGGCTCGTTAGGATGATCTTTTCAACCACATGTACAAGCATTATAATTTTGAATGAAATTTATGCTAACTAAAGGCTCTCAAAATTCGTTTGGTGATTAATAAAAAAGATGGATAGTTAATTAAAATGATGACTATACCATTTAGCAATAGTATGCTAAATAATTCCAGATTATCATACTAAGTATTACAAAATATCATTACACCCATACACATATACCGTATCCTTAGTAAATGAGGATTCAAACCGACGGTGCCAAGAAAAGTACATGTTAACACAGCATCCAAAGAGGCAAAGGATGATTTCAAAAAAGGTCATCCAAATACCTGTGGATAAGCAGCAGCAGCAGTAAGAAATAGAGTTTACTATAATATCTTTAGATGAATCAATCTTCTTTTATGATTCTCTTGAAAGAAGATATGTTTGGATTGATGGAAATAATAGACCAATAGTCCGAGTGACAGGCTCGCACAGACATTCATGTCTGTTTGGAGCAGTAAGCATAGATGGTAAACAACTATTCAGACAGTATGATAGATTTAATGGCGATACATTTCTATCTTTCACAAAGATAATCCACTCCAAATTTCCAAAATGCTATCTTTTCATGGATAAAGCATCGCCTCATTACACATCCAAGAAAGTAAGAAAGTATTTTGAGGAAAACAAGGATACTCTGATACCAGTATGCCTTCCAACCGCATCACCAGAATTTATGGTTATGGAAGAGATATGGAATATAGCCAAACGAGATCTACTTGTCCTGAAATACTATTCATCATTTGCAGATTTGAAGAATAAGATATCTGTATTTCAGAACAAAGAGATTCAGTCTTAATATGAGAAAATATTTGATGAGATGCAATTTAGATAACATATGCTAATTGGTATAGCATACTCAAAGGATAAGTAAGAGTTAGTAAGCAAACTCTGAGATGATTTGGTGGTAGATAGTGAGAATGCATTGAAGTAATTATGGTGTGCAGATATAATACTTGTAACTAGTAATTCGTACATAGCAATAAGTGAATTTCTAACAGGCTAGATCTGAGCGACAAGTGGTATCGATGGGTTTTTCAGGGGTGTCCATTGTTATAAATGCTGAATCGAAGCAAACTACTGGTGCATTATTGAATCAACACAAAATGGGCCGGAATATCTTTAAGAAGTACTAGATTATTTAGCAAGGGGTAATATCAAATATTTGCCAAAACGCACTCTTGACAATGTTGCTCTCGCATGTGAAAAGGTGGTTAGTGAAAATGTGCGTTTTCATGCAGTAATAATAAATAAAAAAGTGTTTTTAATCAGAGGTCGATATCGGCATTATCTTTTTACTTCTTTGAATACGCATTTATTTTACCGTATCACATGGATTTTGTCTCTTTTAACAATGTCTAAGTATATCCACTATCTGCTATAAGAGATGTATCTGGATTCTATAATAGGCGTTATTTCCTATCTGCTTGTCATATCCTCTTTTTTAGATCCATTATAAAAGTGACTTATAAATGGGAATAGAAGGTGAGCAAATCTATCTAAACGTATGAAAGACAAAGAAGTATTCAAAGAAGAAGGATGCACCTCAAACAAAGCGATGGTGATGACTGTTGCCCATCTGGTAGTTAAATGTATAGAAAACGAAGGCGTCAAATATGTCTTTGGAATCCCTGGCGAAGAAAACATCCATCTTATAGATGCCATAAACAACTCCTCCGTCATTCGTTTTATCCTAGTTCATCACGAGCAAGCGGCGTCGTTCATGGCAGAAATGTATGGCCGTGTTACTGGCAAAGCAGGTGTGTGTGTTGGAACTCTGGGACCTGGGGCTATCAACTTGCTATTGGGAACAGCAGATGCTTTCACAGATAGTGTCCCTTTGGTTGCTATAAGCGCACAAGTCGGTCTTAATCGTGCATATAAGGAAACACATCAGTTTGTTGATCTTCTAAATATGTTCAAGCCTATAACAAAGTGGGCCGCAGAAATAAAGATTCCAAGCTCTGTCCCTGTAATGGTGAGAAAAGCTTTCAAAGTTGCTCAGACAGAACGTACTGGGGCCTGCTATCTTGCTATCCCTCAGGATCTTGAGGAAATGCTAGTGCCTTTAAACCTTAGGCCATTGTTTCCATCTGAGGTTTATGATAGTGCTCCATCTCCATCGCAAGTTCTTCGTGCAGCAAAGGTATTGGAGGAGTCAAAATCTCCAATAATTCTTGCAGGCCACGGTGCCGCTCGAGATAACTCTCAAGATGCGCTAATTCGATTCTCTGAAAATCTTCATATTCCGGTAGCAACCACTTTCATGGGAAAAGGTGTATTTCCAGATAGGCACCCAAATGCATTGGGAACTGTAGGCTTTATGTGTCATGATTCAGTTAACTTTGGATTTGATATGGCCGATCTTCTTATCTGTGTTGGATATGATATGCAAGAATTTGACCCTATAAGGATTAATCCGACTGGAGATAAAATGATTATACATATTTCTCGTTATCCTGCTGAGGTTGATGCCAACTATCCTGTTACAGTTGGTATCCAAAGCAACATATCAATGGCACTTGATGAACTTGCAAAGAACATAGGCCCAAAAGAAATACTTAAAGCAGAAAACCAAAAGATTCGTAATCTGCTTTCAGAAGAACTTGAGAAAGGGGCTAGAGATAATTCATTCCCTCTTAAACCTCAGCGAATAGTCTCCGACATTCGTCAAGCACTTGAAGATTTGGATATTGTATTGGTTGATACAGGTGCCCTAAAGATGTGGATGGCCCGCCTTTATCCAACCTACATGCCCAATACTTGTTTGATTTCTAATGGCCTGTCAACTATGGCATTTGCTCTCCCTGGAGCTATAGGAGTAAAGCTTGCCTATCCAGAGCGAAAGGTACTTGCAGCAGTAGGTGATGGAGGAATGATGATGCTTGGCTCTGAATTAGAAACAGCCGTTCGGGAGAAAATCCCATTTGTAGTTCTTATTTGGGAAGATCAATCTTATGGACTTATTAAATGGAAAATGGACTTGGAACTTGGACACCATTCTTCTGTTGATTTTCATAATCCCGATTTTGTAAAATATGCCGAAAGTTTTGGAGCCAAAGGATATCGAATTAGTCAGGCTGAGGATCTTTTGCCAACTTTAAAATCTGCACTGGAAGATAATATAGTATCAGTAATTACATGTCCAGTTGACTATTCCGAAAACATCAAGCTCACTGATAAGTTAGGTCGTTTAACAGAACCTCTCTAATTGGCAATGATATTTCATATGATAAAAGTTTGAAAGGTAGTATTACTCCTCGATGAAATGAAATAATATCAATAACAATAAACGCAGTATTGGTTTCAGGATATGTTTGAATAGGCTTTGACCATACTGTAAGGCATTACATGAATCACATACGGGTCTGTCAAAATTTAGGATTTGGAAAAGACAAGTTATTATATATTCATAACTATGATTTTGTCACATTTATCGATTCATTGTAATACTCTCTCATGCCACAACATCTGTTTTCATATCTCTAGGATATGTAATTTCTTATCATTCAAAAATTGTTATAAAATCAGGAAGGAACTTTATATTATATTCTATATAGCTGAGGCTTGGTCATAATTCCATATCCTATGCCTTTATCCAGAACCTTCACATCAGAAGGTACCAAGCATGTATTTTATCTGATTTTTCATATATATCTAAAAGACTTTGACGAAGATTTTTTAATTCATCTAAAATATCTTTATGAAATGGAATATCTTTTATTAATTGTTTAATATTTTCTGCCATAGACTCATTATCAGTTCTCCCTAATAGAAGATTATTTACAAGTATAAACCCATTCTCATTCATTTTAAAATCATAATGTAGTTTTACTTTTAAATCATCCACATTGCAATTTTGTATCAAACGATTTATAATACTTGTAAATTGTAAATTCAACAGACTATTATAATTATCATTATAGTAAAATCCGATATTGGGGTCGCTAGATAGCTCTATATTTTTATCATTAAATTTTTTTTCTATTGATGGTCTTAACTTATTTCTAAATCTTAAAACATGTTCATTATGATTTCTTACTTCTTCAATAAAGTTAGGTATATCTTGTAATAATTCGGGTTTATCCTTTTTTAAATGATTTTCAATAAATTCGTTTATACCTATTGAAGTTGGAGATGCTTTGTTGCATAACTCTACTATATCGCAACCTCACGACGTATTCAATTTAATATTAGAGATTATCTGCTGCTTTGTTGCATGATTCCTCCTTTCCAAATACATTTAGCTAACATCAACCAACAAATCATATGAACTGGCCTGTTTACAACCAATCTCTAGTTAGAAGAGGTGAAATCTTGCTAGGATTTGATGTCATAAACAACTGGAATAC
>JBDUES010000079.1:0-4090 GCA_040297625.1 Candidatus Nitrosocosmicus sp.
GTTAAACTTATAACACCATCTTTCGAATCAGATAATTTATATAGATTTACTGTCGTCTATCAAAGGTGATTTTATTTTTAATTTTATAGCTTTGCAAATTATTGAAATAATTCATTTATTGATTATGCTACTTATCTTTTATAAACATATGTAAGTGAGATCCCAAAGAGATTTCCAAAATGATCATATAGGCATAGAATTAGAAATTGTATATTTTAAAAATATAGTTTGATTTTCCTTTAGAATATTTAGGCAATTTTAATCAATTATTGAGATGATATACATTTTTTTCAACAATATTCAGTTTTTTTCATAGTTTTACATTTAGTATTTGTTTGTTCAAACACTTTTAATGTTATATCAGTTAAATACCATCAAGAATATAAGATGTATATAAACAGGGATTTTTTATAATGCATTACATCAAATTAGATTATTTAATTTAAAAATACTTTTTTGATATTTATCATTGAAAATATCTATATAGATTGTTTATACACTTACTTTACCGAAAGTGGCTTAGAAATACATTCTCTTTAGAACTTGGATATATTTTCCAGTATTTCTTTCCCTTTTTTAATAATATAAGAAGAAGGTGTTTTCTACAATAATTTTGAAAATATGTTTATAGTTTACTTGATACCGCAGTATTCGGAAAAATAGCGTGTGGTGAAGCATCCAAATCATCGTAGGAGGCAACAGAAAACAGAAAACTAGAGCATCACTTCAAAATAACCCTATGTAAATAATCAAAAATAATTTGATAATGTAAACTTTGTAGTTGAAGAACCTATTAGGTTTTGCAATGAAATACAAAAATTAAAGAAACAAAATGTGGGAATAATAAGAGAGGAGACAAAGATCTAAGATCGATTGAAAAGAATTTTGGAATGAAGGGAGAAAGTTTTATTTAAAGATAATTCACCCAAAGAGTTCAAAATTGATTATGAGAATATTATATTAACTTGTGAAGTAAATTCTCCCGTGTTATTTGTAAGGCATTAATAAGGAATTCCATAATGTGCCAAGATTGTAGATGGGATCATTATCTATCTGATTTTCCAGAACTAGATGACGAAAAATGGAAGGTAAATTTCTATATCATGAAGAGTGAAGGAGAAGGATGAAGAATAATGGTATTGTTAGAAATCAAAGTCAAAGAAAGAGATAAACCATTGCCATATTTGATTAAAATCCACAGCAAAGCACCATCGTGAAGATGAATAATAACAAATCACTTTTTGCTACGAACTGTAAATAACAGGAAGGCATATACTTCAACCATTTTATCTTGATTTATTCTTGTATGAGCAAAGCGATTGACGAACAATTATAGATAAATGGTACAGATAAAATAGTGTACAGAGAATAAATAAAGTAATTAAAGAATTAAAGATAATAGAAAGAGCATTTCAAAATAAAAATGCCAATAGCAGATGGAATGAATCAAGAATTATTATATATAGAATATTTTGGGATTATTTCGATAATTTCAAGGTTACAAGCTTAATCTTTTACTTAAATTTAATAATTAAAATTTTAAATAATATTCTGTGCTAAAAATATTATGAGTGACAAAAATAATACAAAAATCATCATTTCATCATCGTTAATCATTGCTGCAGCTTCTTTATTTGTATTGGTATTAGCAAATGCAAATTTGGCTACTTTAGTATTTGGTCAGCAAACTAGTGGGCAAATAACTAAAGGAACTATAGTTCAAGGAATAATTAAAGTTGCAAACTTAACAAATGGTCAAATACAAAATAATGCTGTTAATAATGGAGACCTAGTTGGAGCGAATATTACAGGGGCAACAATAATCAATGCCCAAATAAATACTGCCCAGAATGGACCTGTAAATCTTCAAAATGGAAATAGTTCTTCAGTTGCCCAAATAGGCAGTGGCAAAATAATTTCTGCACAAATAGTTAGCGGCATCATGACAAAAGGACAGGTAAATGGAGGTAGTGTATCCCAGGGCAAAATGACGGGTGCAAATATTACAGGAGCAGATCTTCAAGGAACAAGCTTAAAAGGTGCAAATATAAATGAAGTAATGGTTAAGGTAGGGAACAGTCCAAACAGTGGAATGCTAAGTAAAATTCCAATTATAGGTAACTTTTTACAAAATCATAATCCATTCAAAAAATAGATCGCCCTTCAAATAGAATAGAACGGTTTTAGGTTCATTCTTTCTTCTTATTTTTTATCCATTTATGATGATCTGTTTTAGATCCTTGTTTGTTAAATTTTTATCCCATATTTTTACACAGTCTTAAAGACGAGATACTCATCTTCATTGTTTGCAATGTTCATATAGTACATAGATTTCATTTTATTTATTATGAATCAGATCAGAATTTTTACGGCTAGCAATCAGATATCAGTTATGGAAGAGGTGAATGAATTTCTTAAAGACCTTGAACAAAATAAATTAATTGATATAAAGTATTCTATGGTGGTTAAAGGCAATGATATATTCTATTCGGCCATGATGATGTATGAAGAAGATGAAAATAATGACGGCGAAAATTTTGATACATTCGAATAAATAAAAGACATATTAAAAATAAAAAACAGAAATAGTATTTACGGACGGTTATCCTTTATTTAAAATGTTCAAAATAGGAATAAATAGTAAAATTTGAACAGTCCTTCACTTTAAATTTCCACTTTAGGACGTTTTGTCGCCTTGAATTCTTTTTCTTGCAAATCTACAAGGAAAATTCGCCTTGATTCTCCTGTACCGATTACAATTATAATCAATATCTTACAGCCATCAGGGATGTCCAGATCCTAGAATTTGTTAAGAAAAAAGATTTGATCTTTGAACTTGAAATCCTAAAACGCCCTTCACTACAAAGTGAATGCGACTCGATTCAAAATCCAAAATCCAAAACAGAAAGCAGTTAGATATCATTTATCTATAACTAATGGTAAGCGAATTGTTCAAAATATATGGAATATTCTCAGAAATAGAAAGTTGTGACGAATTCTAAAAAGGTTTTCACGCTAAAACTAACAGGTGAATTTTATTCTAATTTTTCTCCTCTGTAAAAACTACATCATACAATCTTCCATCTGATTTTGCAATATTTAACACATCATTCATGTGGATCATTGCTTTTGGGTTATTTAGCATTTTTTCAAATGCATCTCTACTTTTCCATTGTGCATAATTTACTACCTTTGCACCATCCAAACTTTTATGGATATTTGCCGATATGAAACCTTCCTGCATGTTCATTATTTGCTCGGTAGTCTCTACAAGCATATCAACAAGTCTTTGTTGGTTTTGAGGATCAACAGTAAATATATTTATCAAAGTTATAATATTGCTGTCTTTATGTATAGAGGTCATTTATTTTTACCACAAGTAATAACTAAATTTCAAAAATAAAAAGATAATCATAACTCTCTTTCCCCCCACTCATGCACTTTCTACTTGCTACAAATAAAGATTATATACTACAACTTTATCGAACAAATGCTTTCTCAAAAAAATTGAAAAAGTACATCAATAACATCAGTTCACATTGTCCCCTATTTTAACAATTGAAGAATAAAAAAAATAGAATATAGATTATTTCTATTCGATAGCAATTGTACCTCTATAAATAAACAATTTAATACTCTATTGGAGTTTAGTAAAGGTTGTCTCAATACTCATTAAACATATCCAAATGTCTAGCTGATTGGGGGAAAAAAGCACAAGAATGCAATGGTAATACACATTGTCTTGAAGAATGTACAAAGGAACTAAGAGAATGTATGGATATTGTCTTTCCACCTTCAAAAAAGACGGAATTTGAAAGTGACAAGACAAATTATATGATGTCTACAATTTTCTTCCTCTCCAATAGACTGGCAAAAGCGATTATCGGGTTATCGGAATTTGATAAAGCAATGGAAGAATTTGAAAAAATAGGAAAAGATAGTTTAGATAGCGATGAATATAAAAGTATTCAAGAGAATAAGAAGAGAGAATTAAACGAAATTTTGGCAAAGTATTTCTAAAAAAATACCGATAGCATCCGAACTTGGATATACCCAGCTACTATACCAATTAGCATATGTTCTCTAAATT
>JBDUES010000080.1:0-4709 GCA_040297625.1 Candidatus Nitrosocosmicus sp.
GTTGCTTTGTTGCATGATTATTTTAAATCGTTTTTTGTTAACGTTTTAGTAGTAAGGATGCAATGCAAATAGTTATAATTTAATTAGTTTTGCTATGAAATAGGTATATCTTTAACTGTATTTCGAATGATGCAACAAAGCAATACATGTTATTTAGTTTTATAACATGGATCTTCATCTACGGTTCTTTATTCTTTAGATCTCTTGCATAATTGCTTGCAAACAGCTTTATGATCATTAGTTCCTCATCAACCTGTTCTTTAGTTGCTTTCCTATGATAGGTTATCCAAAAAACCATTACTTTTTATATCATTCATTGGTCTTACAGTAGAAGAATTTGATGACATTTACAATAAAGAAATAACTAAAAGATATAGCAAACATGATACAGTGTTTATCAACAAAAAGAAAATATACAAAAAGAGAAAGAAAAGCAGGTGCAGGAAGACATTTCAAACTAGATGTCAAAAACAGATTTTTAATGCTTTTGGTCTATTATCGTCTTTACATAACCTACACGTTGGCTGGTTTCCTCTTTGACCTTGATCAGAGCAACATATGCAGGGATATACAAAAGATTGAAAGATTGATAAGACCATGTTTACCAATTCCACAGAAAATATACAACATCACAAAAAGGCTGCAAACGCCTGAAGAAGTAGAACGATATTTTCCAGGCTTTCTATCTTTCATTGATTGTACCGAACAACAGATACCCAAGCCAAAGGACAAGAGAAGAAAGAAGATGTACTATTCTTTAGGCAAGAAAAAGAGACATACTGTAAAGAATCAGCTTATGGTTAATGACCACGCCCGGTCTCACAATTCATAAATTGAGCCATAGGAAAGGGCGCAGTAGACATGATTATGATGTTTATAAAAAGAATCACCCTGTAACTCCAAAAGAGGTTGTAAATGTATTTGATCTTGGATACCTCGGAGTCAAGATATATTTCCCAGAACAAATGTCATCTCTATCGTACAAAAAGAAAAGAAACCAAGACAAGTTATCTGCAGAGGAAAAAGAGTATAACAAAATCCATTCTAAAAAGCGGATAGTGATAGAGCATACACCATCATTTGTCGATTGAAAAAGTACAGGATAATGAGCGACACGTTCAGAAATAGATTAAGAAAGTATGATAAAGTGTCAGATATTGTATCAGGCTTGGTAAATTATAGGATAATGAACAACTATCGCTATACCAGATACAAAATTCATAGGGATAGTATAGATGGTTTCTAATTATGCAAGAGATCTTATCTATATCCTATGATTGTTGGCAGGTGTTAGGTAAATGTATTTAGGAAAAAAAGCTATTAAACTGCCCAGTAAAAATGATGGATATTTAATATTTTTTATCTTGGCTCGAATTATAATAATCTGCCTTCCATACAATATGATACGAGGGATATCAATATATTATATTATATGTTATTTTATAAATCATTGGTTTCAGATGAAATTATTGAAAATAATACTAATTGGCTTTTGAATTCAGATATACGTATAAAACAAGGTGAAGATAAAGGTGCGTTGTATGGATGGAAGGATTTATCTAATTCATCTTATCCATTTATTTATAGTGAAATTGTAGGTTATGCAATAACATGTTTTTCGTGGATTTACATTAGAAAATCTAATGATCATGCATTGAGTGCTGCACGAGAAGGTTCATTATGGGTACGCAATAATATGAAATCCGGTCTTTTAATAACCGGAAAGTTAAATAAGAATACTACATTTGAATCAAAAGGCGATATACCCAATCTGATTTATTCTTTTGATAACGGAATGATATTGGCAGGATTATTGAATTTATATAAAATAGATAAAGACCCTGAAAATCTAAATAGTGCAATAAAAATTGCAGATACATTAATTGATAAATTTTTCGACGGAACAAAAATGATTGCAATGTTGGATAGCTCGCTTAATCCTTCTAGCTATGGTACAGGAAAATGGTCAACAATGTCTGGCTCATATCATGCCAAAATTGCTTTTGGATTACTAAAATTATTCAAAATTACTCAAAAATCAGTTTACAAAGAAGTAGCATATTCACTATGTGATTTTGCATTAACTATGCAAAATCAAGATGGTCGCTTCAGAACGAATATGGAGGATGATTTGACTTTTTTACATCCTCATTTATACTCCTGTGAGGGCCTCTTGTATACAGGGATCGATTTATCAGACAATCGTTATATCGAAGCATCTTTAAAAGGTCTAGAATGGGCCGTAAAACAAATGGATTTGAATAACGGTTCTTTACCCCGGACCACCAAAGAAAATGTTGAACAGTCTGATTGTATGGCACAATTAATGCGACTTTTAATTATTTGTTACTCTGAATTAAAAAAAAGGAATAATTCCAATTTGGATTCTATTATTGAACAACTTAGAAGCAGTATTTTAGGTTTATATATTTATGATGGTGATGGAAAAGGTGGATTAAGATATCAAAATTCTTTAACCCAAATATGTACTTGGTGTACCATGTTTGCACTCCAAGCATCTAGTTTTTATAATGACTTGAAAGATAAAGACAATTTGTTGATGGCTGATATGATTGAATATTATATATAACTAATTGAATGGGGAATGTTACTATACTATCAAGTTAGTTATTACCTTTCTATTTAAATAAAAACCTACATTTTTTATCTGAAAAGATAGAATCCAAATTAAAATAGTAATGTTTCGTCAGAATTATACTCCCATTGTATAAGTAATATTGCAATATGTGCTCTAAAATAAAAATAATGCAGAATCACAGCTTTAACAATCTTGAATCGATTGCTCTGGTCTATCTACAAAGAAAAACTAATTTGAAAAAAATAGATTACATTAATATAAAAAAAGATAACTATTGTTTTCTATATTTCTTTATCGTTATGTATAATATGCGATAAAAAGCAAATCTGTGATATATTATGAAATTCCCAGCATTAGAATGGCTTTCAATAGACGGCAAACTGATCTTTGCAGCAAGAATAATAAGAACATTTGCCTATGGATTCCTAAGCATTATTCTAGCAATATATCTTAAATTAAATGGATTTGATGACATATTAATTGGTATTATTCTCTCTTTTACATTAATAAATAGTATAATCTTTACTTTGATAGCAAGTTTCTATGCAGATAGAATTGGTAGAAAAAAAATTTTAATTATTTATGGAGTTTTAATGTCTGTTTCAGGAATAATATTTCTTGTTACTACAAATCCTTTTGCATTAATTATAGCTGCATTAATTGGAACCATTAATGTAACAGGTACTGAAACAGGAGCGTTTCTTTCTATAGAACAAGCAATATTACCACAAACAATCAAGGATTTGAAAAAGAAAACAACTTTATTTGCTCTCTATAATATGGCTGGAACATTTGCAATGTCTTTAGGAATTTTAGTTTCAGGTTTACCAAAAGTTCTTGAAATGAATTATGGTTTAAAAGATATTGATTCAATTAAACCACTTTTTGTTTTTTATGCTTTAATCGGATTGATAACAGTTTTTATTTATTATATGCTTTCAAAAAATGTGGAGGTTACAGGAAAATACTCCATCGACAAAAGTATTCCTAAACCTTTAACTAAAACTTTGTCTCCCGATTCAAAGATAATTGTAGGCAAGTTATCCGCACTTTTTGCATTAGATTCTCTTGGTGGAGGATTTGTCATACAAAGTTTAGTATCACTTTGGTTTTTTACAAAATTTGGTGTAGATCTTATAACGCTTTCGTATATTTTATCTATTGCAGGTGTTCTCAGCGCATTTTCATTTATAATATCTGCTAAAATTGCAGATAAAATAGGATTAGTCAATACGATGGTATTTAGTCATATACCATCCAATATTTTAATTATTTTTGTTGCTTTTGCTCCTTCATTACCAATAGCCATCATTTTATATTTAGCTAGAATGGCACTATCACAAATGGATATTCCAACAAGACAGGCCTATATTGTTTCGGTAGTCAAAGAGGATGAAAGAACTGCGGCAGCAGGAATAACAAATATTTCTAGAAATGCTGCCCAGGCAATATCACCACCTATTGCCGGTTTTTTTTTACAATCAGTTGCCTATTTGTCAGCGCCTTTTGTTATATGTGGAGCTTTGAAGATTGTATATGATATAACATTATACTTTAATTTTAAAAAAGTGAAACCATTTGATTAAATATTATATTTAACAAAACACTAGTAGGGTGAATTGATGAAGAATTTGATTTGGTTCAAAAATCATTCACTTGGATGGATATTATTAGGTTTTTTTAAAGAAAGTAGTCAACTTTTTAGATCATTGCGTATATCCTTAACTATGGGTTTTTGTTTAATACAGCAGTTTCTACATGATAAAATTAATTAATAGTGTTACTTTACCCTCAGCAATATTTTTATTAAATTTATGTCTATTACTAATTCAATTAATACCTATTTATAAATGACTTTTTATAAAAATATGATATTCAATATTTATTTTGACACATAGATATAAAGTTGAGGATATTCTTTGAACACCAGCAGTCCATTTGCTTGAAATATAAATTTCTTAATAATCTATCCTATCAAATTACGGCTCTGTAAAGTTAAGAGATAACTTCTTTGTTATAATGATTTGAAAATAGAATTAGCCATTGTTGTACATGCTTCATCTTGCAATTTTTCTGTCTACATGGAAAATAATCGTCAAAACATTCATTG
>JBDUES010000081.1:0-5147 GCA_040297625.1 Candidatus Nitrosocosmicus sp.
AATATTCAGATATAATTTAAAAAAAATTTAAGAAATTATAAAATGACCACAATTATTAAAGAAAAGTAAAAATGGAGGATGATATTCATATTAACAGACCTAATAGAAATTATATTCATAATGATAGCCCATATAAGGTGCTACGTTTGCATTAGTAGTTGAGTTTGTAGAATTAGTTGAGTTTGTTGTGGTATTGTTGTTTTTGAATGCAGCAGGTAGTTGTGCATACAAGATTCCAAAATTTATCATTCCTAAGGTAATTCCAAGAGTTATACCGATATATATAATAAATAATATTAATATGTACTTCATGTGATTTTGATTGTTAGATGGTATAAAAAAATATTTAAATGTTTTTTTTAATCAATTTGAAACAAAGGGTATCAGATCACCAGGCGAATACCCTAGCCAAGTAGTAAAATCCTATTTAAAAATTTTGGATAACCCAGTTCAATCTTTTATTAAAGATTTCATCTACTAATAAAAAAATAATGAATCAATAGTTGGTCTGCTCTGAATTTTATAGGAATAGTAAATACAAGCGATTGACTGGAATGCTCGTTCACCTGATGATTCTTAAGTCTTTAGATCTCTTTTTTGTTGTACTATTCTATAAATAAAATTCTCCGTTGTAGATATATTATGGGTAATTCATTATACTTTACAAATTCTAGTGAAACAACGATCTTCATTAAAAAAGTTAAATAAAAATTTTATACTTATTATATTATACTGCCACAGTGCTTTGTCGCATGATTAGAAAACAGTTAAAATATGATACGTCTTTGGCAATTTGTATTCAATTATGATTATGACTATTTACATCCTCTCTTTAATACTAAAACATTAACAAAAAAAAACGGTTTACTGAATCATGCATTAAAGCAATACAAGTGCATTTTAATACGTCAATGAATAATATAAATATATGTTAAAAACAACAGGTCTATCTTTTGAGCAAATTGTTTTGTTAGACCAAGATGAACTTGAAGTAATTATAGAATATTTGAAAGAAGATATAGATCTGGAAGAAAAAATAGATCTTGGAAAAGCTCGAGAATTCTATATCAGCCATTCACAAGATTAGTTATGCAAAATATTGTACCGGATAAATTAAAATTTAAAATATATGATCCAACAATCGATACCCTATCCGATTTGGACTTTAGACAAAATGATGGATCCGATCCATTATTGATTGAACAATATGCTAAAAATAACCTGTTAAAAGAAAGCGAAAAAGCACCAAACTATAAGATCTATGTGGTAAAATATGAAGAAAAAATAATAGCATTTTTTACTCTGTGCATGACTGTAATTTGTAGTAATAGTTTATCAGATTATGATAGAAATGAATTAAGAGATTTTAAGTATCCGGCTTTACTAATGGACAAAATAGGTATTGATAAAGACTACCGATGTTTTAAAATTGGAAAATATATTTGCCATTTTTGTTTAGGACTTGGTCAGAATACAAATGAAAAATTAGATTGTACCTTTTTTATTTTCAAAACAACTAAAAGCCTTGCTGAAAAAATTTATGGTCCAAAATATTATTTTAGATGGTGGAAAAACACCGATAACAAACTAATATGGATTTATAGAAGAGTTATATAGGATTTTTATATTTACTTTTAAAATAAATATTGAATTACTAATGGCAAAAAAGTAGTAATTACCGAATTATAATCTAGGTAATAGTAATGGATTTATAACATTTAAAATAAACCTTTTTCTCGTTTGATAAAAAAAATGTTAGATGCTTCAACTATGCATGTAACAAATATTAATGTGTAAAATTATAAAAAATAGTCTAGAAAGGGCCGATCGTCTAGCCTGGTAGGATACGGCATTGGCATTGCCGAGGTCGTGGGTTCGAATCCCACTCGGTCCATTATATTTCTGTATGTTTTTTTAGTTCCATTCATAAATATTATTAAATAAGATGTAGTCTTCCTCTCAACGTAGTCAATATTAAAGCAGTCATGACTTTCAATATCCATAATTTCGCTTAATATATGCGACTAAATATCCTGAAACCAAAAAAAGATATCCAAACAGATAAGGCCTTTCTCGATTATATTCAAATACCTGGAACTGATGTTGAATTAAGACTAGTAAACTACTATAATGAGGCAAAACAAAATCTGCCGTGACTTCAAAATTCTTTTATAAATTCTCATTTCAAAAACAACGAGTTCTAAATGAAGTTGCGATGTACATGATACTCTTATAAATTGGAAATTCAAATCTCGTGGAATCTCCAAAGGAAAACATGGTTCAGATGACTGGGCATCCACTATTGAAGAACTTCATCAATTATTAAATATCAATTTTAGAAAAGCATCAATAGTTTTATTCATGCTCTCTTCAGGTATAAGAATAGCTCATGGAATTTCTTAAATGGAAACATATTATTCCAATCGAAATGAAAAAGAGGTGTTAATAGCAGCCAAAGTAATTGTTTATGCAGGCAATCCAGTACAGGACTTGTCTTCTATAAAAGAATATATTATTACATAACTGGAGTTATTGATAGATAGATCAATTAAGTGTCATGACTAAACTTTCAAGATTAATGAAGCAATAGGATTGATGATGATTCTCTAACACTGCTCAATCGTGATTCAAATATATTTAAGACTAACATTTATTTAACTTCAATAACACAACCTTTCATGTCTACCACTACCACTTTAAAAAAATTTTAGAATTGACGCATTAATTTTGGGATTCCGATACATATACACCACATTTGTTGACCCTCTTGAAAGGAAAAAATGGTGCTTTTTACAAGGCAAGTATTATAGATTCCTTAATAATGTCAGGAGACTAATTTTGTAATTATGACCATGTCGTTCTAACACTCATCATTGTCAAATAGCCCTATCGACACCATCATCCCAAGATTACAAAACAATTGTGAACATGAATGATTGAATTTAAAAAAAGATTATCCAATAGATTCTGAATACCTATATTTCAATTATAATATATAGGGAAGATGATTTTATAATATCCAATTGTTAATAGAAAATTGTACGGTTTGCTTTGATGATGATTATGAGATGGAATCAAACCTATCGAAGAATATTCACCATGAGCATTGATGAGGAATAAAAACAATGATCAACTGCTTTGTTGCATGATTCGAAAAACAGTTAAAACTATGCTATATTCCTATGAAATCGTATGAAATTATGGTTATTTACTTTGCAAATATAATATTAAAACGTTAATAAAAAACGATTTACTTGAATCATACAACAAATCATGATCAACAAGTAGATGTACTATAGCAATTTGGGGAGTAAAGCAATATGGATGTGAAGGAGGAATAATTCCATTTTCATCTTTACAGATTTATTAAATCCATTTATAGTGCTTAAATTTGCTCTGATAGCAGTAGCTGTCCAAAAAAGATATGAAACACGATGAAATGCAAAAGGCTTTTGCACCTAGTCTACAAAATAATGGTAACAACCATCCCATTCCCGCATGACCACCACCCGGTTAAAAACAACAACCTACACAACATCAATTTTTCATTAATTTATCGCTAAACCTTCATTAATATAACGGATATAAGTAATCTAATACCGGCTTTTACCACTTCAAATAAAATATTTCAAGACACAAATTTCAATATTTTCATTTAAAAATATAGTTCTGTTAGAGATATACCCTCATTATATCGCTACCTCCCTACTTCTCTATCTTGATAAACCATCTTCTAATCACAAGCAGTGGAAATATAATTAATTGTCCTCTGTGGAATCTTATTTTTATTTTTATTTTTTAGTTAAAACTGATGCTGCTTGTATATATAAAGTCTTTTATAATTCCATGCAAAACGACCGGCCGTAAAAGGCAGATTGATATGGCCACTATAAACCTTAAACCTGTCCATTTATTCCCTATTGGCACTGACGCATGACAGTTTTCCATCCTTTTATCTCTCTGATTATTCAAATTCGATTCCCCAATGAACAAAGTATTCATCAAATCTCCCGCGAATTAGCATCCTTGATGAAATGACGATGAAATGACGATGATTGGAATTGCAGGTTCTATCGCCCAAGATATCGAGGAGCAGAAGATACATATCCTCACGCACGCACTAACAAACACCTCTCAATCGTTGTAATATCTTGACTTTTAACGCATCATAATCTTGCTCATTGGTCGTGAGGCCATTCTTGATTGCTAGAAATGTCCTTGTGATATAGATATCAGTACTAATTGCTTGACACTTTTGTATATAACCATGTTTGATAAATGTCAAGTATCATATTGTGCGAATCAAAATCCTGACCATACTCTAGGGTTAACGACAGGATTTTGTCCACATTCACCATCGTCGGTAATGGCAAAGCGGTGACACAAGATAGGGACAGCAAACCCTCTGATTTATCGATGTCCGGTGAGAGATTTCCCTGAACGGAATGGAATACCAGGGCTCGCAAAAAACAACCAGCAGCAGGCAACCAGATAATGTTGAAGCAATGCACCGATTCCATCACCACCACCACCACCACCACTTATCTCCTCTCTTTAGGTTTTTGTTGGCGGATCAACCTGTTTTTTGGGATGAGGGTGTTGAGGGTAGAGAAATCTAGAAACATGGACACCAATCATGTTGAAGCATGGGATTGTATTACTCGATGGATGTTGTTCAAATTGGTTATTTTAACCATTTAATACCATTCAAATCTAACCTTCAATGCATATTTTGAATATGCATATCATCAAAGATTTTGGATTTGAAGAATTTACTAACAAATAGGGGACCAAGGACAAAATAGTAAGGCGTTTGCACCTGAAAAGAAAGGAAAAGGAGAAAAATAAACAATATCATAGTCATCTACCACCCCCAGATTATATATTTGGCTAAAAACTAGCAAAAAACGTTGACTTTCCTTCATTAATTGCCTGCTGTATTATATCACCAATATTTTAAAAAATAACAATAATCAATATACTTGTATCTTTACAGGAAATTAATAATATATATATAAATCAACATAGACCTTCATGGCGATAATCTTTAGAGAAGCAGAATATAGTGGAATAACACTAAAGACAACATTCTATAAAGAATTTTCCATATATATTACCTATGTATACTTTCAATATATACTTAGAAG
>JBDUES010000082.1:0-5766 GCA_040297625.1 Candidatus Nitrosocosmicus sp.
ATCTGAAATTCTTACAATGGTACCACTATCGTTTTTCTTATTATCCTTATGTTGATTATGGAGATGAGTCATAATATTAATAGCACTTATAGCAAGCTATAATTCTATCGATTTTTGGGATAGGCTCTAAACATCATAATAAAGCATAAACTGATTTATTCTCGATTTATCAATACCAACTTCGTTTATTTCGTCATTTTTTAGATCTACATAGGTGTCTATTAAATTATTCTGAAAACAGAGCTCAAGATAACTTGAATCACTTTTTAATGCCGACAATGATTCTTCCAAACTACTTGGAAGAACATCTATTCCCAAACTTTTTCGTTTTGAATCAGTCATCTTGTAAATATCTTCATGGATTGGATTTCCTGGTTCTGTCTTTTTGTTTATTCCATCAATTCCTGCTGCTACAATAGATGAGAATGCAAGATAAGGATTTGCCGAAGGATCTGGCGCTCTAAATTCAATTCTTTTTGATTTGATATTTCCTTTTTCATTTACTGGCACCCGTACTACCGCAGATCTATTTCCTCTTGCCCAAGCTATATAGACTGGTGCCTCAAAACCTGGAATAATTCGTTTATAAGAATTCACTGTAGGATTTACAATTGCAGCTAATGATTGAGCATGATCAAGTATACCTCCTATAAAATAACGACCCGTTTGACTAAGCTCTGCATAATCATCATTTTCATCATAAAACAAATTTGCATTCTTAGATGATGATTTTGTCCATAGACTTATGCTGACATGCATTCCAGAACCATTGTCACCTTTTTCAGGATTTTTTTCATCGAATATTGGTTTAGGCATAAAGTTTGCAACTTTATCATGTTTTTTTGCAACATTTCTAACCACATCTTTATATATTTGGACGTTATCAGCCGATTTTGTTAAATAATTGTGCATAAAATTTATCTCTATCTGACCGCTACTGGCTACTTCATGATTTAGATTTGTTACCTCTATGTCAAAATATTTTTTTAATATATTGGCAACTTCAAATCTAAACTCTATCAACGAATCCTGAAATGTCGGCACATCATAACCGGCCTTTGGACGAATTGGATATTTTCCTATTCCATACTGTTCTGTAGAAAGTATAGTAACATCTTTAGCTAATTGATGATTATCCCCCGTATCAGAATCGGCGGCATTATTATCATTATCGATATCAAAGACTATTTGATCAAAAATAAAACATTCAACTTCTGCTCCGACCTGACATGAAATTTGATTTACGGCAAGATGGTCTTCTAATGCCTGTGAAACATGCCGGGGATCTTTTAAAGATCTTCCTTTATTAAAACCGTTATAAACATCAGCTATTACTGCATTTACATCAAATTCAGATAGTGGTATTCTTCTTAATGTCTGTCTATCTGGAATCAGCATCATATCAGATTCGTCTATTGTTGCAAAACCTTTGACTGAGGAACCATCCAAAGCTATACCTGTTCTAAAAATATCTTGAATATGGTCCTTATCAGTCTGTACATACTTTGCAAGAAATTTTCCCAAAAGATCTGTGTATCTTATCTGTATAAATTCTGAATCTGTAGTAGTATTTTCTTTTTTATCTTTCTGAGTGTAAAAAGCATTATCATTCATTCTTGTCCCAACTCAATTAACTATACCAATTCATAGAATAAATAACTTTTTCATAATACTTTTAAAAAAAGATAAGAGTAAATCAAATAATTAGTCATATTATACCAATTATACCAATTAGCATATATTATCGAACGTTTCGTAACAAATAGTTCCTCATATTAAGATTAAATCTTTTTGTTCTAAAATATCTGGATATCTTATTCTTCAAATCTGCAAATGATTGATAGTATTTCGGGATAAATAAGTCCCGTTTGGCTATATTCCATATCTCTTCCATCACCATAAATTCTGGTGATTTGATGTAGTTGGAAGATATACAGGTATTAGAGTATCCTCATGGTTATCAAAGATATGTTCTTACTTTACTTGATTTATAACAAGGCGATGCCTTATCCATGAAAAGATAGCATTTTGGAAATTTATTATGTATTATCTTTAGAAACTCTAAAAATGTATCACCATTGAATTTATCGTACTGTCTGGACAGCTGTTTTCCTTCTATACTTATGGCTCCAAAAATGCAAGAATGTTTATGTGAACCTGTTACTCGGACTATGGGTCTATCATTCTCTTCAATCCAAACCCGTCTTACCAGAGAATCATAAAAGAAGAATGATTCATCAAGGGATACTAATGTAAATTCTTCTTTTTCTTGTTTATCCACAAATATCTGGGCAACCTTTTTTTGAAATTGTCTTTTTCCTCTTGAGATGCAGTATTAACATGTACCTTTCTTGGCACCTTCTGTTTGAATCCCCATTTACGAAGGATGCGGTATATGTGGACATAGTGATACTTTACACCGCTTTTCTTTATGATTAATTCTTCAACCTGTTTTGTGGTCCAACCATAACTACTTTCTTGTAGTTCTTTCTTAATCTGGCATGTGATCTCTTCTGATAATTCAGAAGGCCTGCCGCTTTTAGGTCTGGTTTTTAGTCCTTCTACACCTTCTTTACTGTATCTTTTTAACCATTCACAGGCCCATGCTTTACATCTGTGAAGATCTCTGGCTACCTGGGCAGATATCTTTCCTTGATATACAACGTTGAGAACAAGTAACATTCTTTCCTTTGCTTTTACATTCTGTTCAATTCTGTAGATCTTTCCAAACGATTCTCTATTGGTAAGGGTCAAATGAATATAGGATGATAATGGATAACTTAGCTATAAGCATTTATTAAAAATAAGTAGACAATGAAAGTGCAGTTTGGATATTTATGTTAATTGGTATATTTGTAGATCATTATAACAAATAAGTGATATCTTAACTTTATAGAACCAGCAAGGCATTTTATAATCGTTTTATAATACAAAGTTTTTAGACTCCTCAAAATAAGTAACTCGAGTCATGAAATACAATTTAGAAACAGCATTGTTGCCTTCCAGCATAGCTTTGTTTGCAATTATGTTATTTACCAATATTCTAAATATCGGATATTGTAGTAACGTTAATGCAATAGCATCTACAATTCAAAATGCACCATATATCAAAGATCCTAATTTAACTAAAAAGTTATTTTCACCGGACTTAAATTTCCAACTACTATGGCATTTTTGGGTCCAAATGACATTTTGGTTTTAGAGAAAGATGAAGGTACGGTAAATAGGATTGTAAATGGGACAATGTTACCAGAACCTCTACTAAATGTTCCCGTTGCTAATGACGGTGAAAGAGGTATGATAGGAATTGCTATATCAAAGCATGAAGATGGACACACCTATGTCTTTTTATATTATACCGATTCTGACTGGGGTAAAACCGGTGATGATGTAACAGAAGACATACAACCTCTAGGTAATCGTCTTTACAAATATGAATTGGTTGATAACAAATTGATAAATCCTAAATTGCTTTTAAATCTTTCAGCTACTTCTATTCGTCCGCCTAATGATCATGTTGGTGGAAAATTATTGATTGGTCCAGATGAAAATATATACCTAATTGTTGGTAATATCGGCGGCCATGAAACTATAACTCAAAACTTTCCTAATAATTATCCACCTATTGGAAGTGTAATATATAGGATATCTCAAAATGGCGACGCTGTAGGAAGTATCCTGGGTAATGTAGATCCAATAAACAAATTTTATGCTTAGGGTATACGAAATAGTTTTGGAATGGATTTTGATCCTCTAACCAAAACGCTATGGGATACTGAGAATGGACCAAATTATGGCGATGAAATTAATCTTGTAGAACCTGGATTTAATAGCGGATGGGCTCAAGTACAAGGTATATGGAAACCAAAGGGTGAAGAAATGGGACCTATAGTACCAAATCCCGAGTTAGGTTTGGTAGACTTTGGAGGTAAATGGAAATATAGAGCTCCTGAATTTACTTGGAAGGAAACAATTGGTCCAACTGCTATAAAGTTTCTCAATTCAGATAAATTAGGTAAACAGTATGAAAATGATCTCTTTGTTGGAGATGTGGACTATGGGAATATTTACCATTTTAAACTAAACCAAAATAGAACCGGCTTATTACTTAATGGCCCACTTGTTGATAAAATTGCCTATAATTTAAAAGATGATAAATCGACAATATTTGCTAAAGGATTGGATCCTATTGTCGATATGCAAGTAGGACCTGATGGTTGTCTTTATGTTCTATCATTAGGACATGGTGATTTTGAAAAACAAGAAAATAAACAGACCAATGGAGGAACCATATACAAAATAGAACCTAAAAATCCATAATGAAGAGATATTATATAATATGGATGATATGATGCTCTGAATCGGAGTTTTCTCCCCTTTGAGAAACATTATAACAAAAATAAACAGCAATTTTGAATATACAATTCATTAAATTTTTTGATAGGTGTTCGATCTTTATTTTTTACTCATTTGTTTGAACCCCTAATTGAATAGAGTCATAAAAACGGGTCTCGAAGGCTCAGTATTGATACCCGCCATTAGAAATATATTCTAATTGTAAAGGACCTATTTGAAATCTAGTTTTCTACGGTCAGTAATTATTTTATTAATCGGTCAAAGTCTAATATACAATGGTTATTCTGACATTAAATATATTTTTAGCAGAATCCATGTCCTTTATAAAATATCTATTAATTTTATGGTTGATCACAGATTATCTTAGAATAATTCATCATATTTTTGAATCACAAAAACTATAATAAACTGGCTAAAAGAATTCTGTTATATATTACAATTATTTAAATAAACATAGAAAGATTAGTTAATATCTATTTCATTTTATTTATAAATTGTATTAGTGACACTCTTTAGTAATACCAATACAAATATCAAATAAGAAAATTCAATTGAATGATAAAAAAATATAAAATGTTTTATAATTAAAATAAGATATTTATATAATGGTTAAAAAAGGTAAAATAGAGGAAATATTTAGCAAGGCTATTTACGCGGACAATCCTTTACATTATATAGTTACCTATAGAGATTTTGAGAATTTTAAACAAATTAATCTAAAAGATTTCGTCTCTTTATCTGAACATTTTCAATTAATTCCAATCACAAGAATAATAAAAGTACAAAAAGGAGACAAGATTTTGTATCAAAAACATTTACAATAATAAGGATTTTTATATAAAATATAGAAAGTTCTTAATAAAATAGTAACATGCTATACCAACTAGCATAAATATACAAACTGCACTTTTTTTCATTAGTTTATTTTTAATAAATGCTTATAGCTAAGTTATCCATTATCATCCTATATTCATTTGACTCTTACCAGAGATTCGTTTGAAAAGTTCTATAGATATAAACAGGATATAAAAACAAAGGAAAAAATGCTACTTGTTCTCAAGGTGGTATATCATGGTATAATTGCAGCACACAGGTAGTAGCCAGAGACCCACAGAAGTAAAGCTTGGGCCTGCGAATGGCTAAAAAGATAAGGTAAGGAAGGTATAGAAGGACTGAAAGATAAAACAAAAAGTGGTAGACCATCCAAATTATCAGACGAGATCACATGCCAGATTAAGAAAGAACTACAAGACAGTAGTTATGGTTGGACCACAAAACAAGTGGAAGAATTAATTGTAGAGAAAAGCTGTATAAAATACCACTATACTCACATATGCCATATTCTCTGTAAATGGGGATTCAAACAGAAGGTACCGCGAAAAGTACATGTAAATACTGCTGCTGCATCCA
>JBDUES010000083.1:0-13425 GCA_040297625.1 Candidatus Nitrosocosmicus sp.
TTCCATCTTCATATTCTATTAATGCATTTTCTATCAACATTGAAAAGTATTCTTTTAACTGTGCATATGAAAGGAATGATTTATACATAATTTTTGTCTTGGTAGCCCCTCCATTTGCTGCTTCTAGAATTAATACAGTTATTTCTGTTCTACTTCTATATTTCATTATTATCAAATAGAACATTGTAGATCAAGTATTTATAAAAAGCTGTTCTTTCGATCAGAACAATTGATCAATTAAATTTTCTATTATTTGATATGGTTTATCATTTCGATATTCCACGGTACTTTTTGTTATAATCTCTTTTACTTTTTCTCTCTGTTTTATAATTCAACTATATTATACTGCCTAACATAAATTCATACAATAGTAAAATAAATTTACTCCCAATACATTTAGTTTGGTTATTTATTCGTATATCATTATTGACTGTATTGATGATGTTTCTCTAGAACTATTGAACAATGCATATAGAAAAGAAACAAATCTTCTTGTTAGACGTGTTAGAATTGATAGGCAGGAAGTATCAAAGGTAGCAGAAAAAGAATTACACAAATCCTGATGGTGGGGCTACAAGTGGCTAAACAGATTTGATGAATATGGTCTGGAAGGATTAAAAGACAAACCAAGAAGTGGAAGACCTTCAATGGTATCAGAAAAAAAGATGCTAAAGATAAGACAAGAGATATCTGAGAACCATTCAGGATGGCAGGCCAAAGAAATCATGAATATCATTTATAAAAAAACAGGTGTTAGATATCATGAAGTACACATCTATCGGCTGCTTCACAAATGGGGCTTTTCTCCAAATGTTCCACAGAAGAGATTTGTCAATACTACACCTAATGAGGAGAAAGAGACTTATAAAAAGGGGTACAGGAAATACTCTCGCAAATCCAAGGCGGATTCACTATATCAACGTACAGCATAAATCTATATTTAGACCTTGCATAATTAACACCCATCAAAAAAATTTCTTAAAATTCATTATTTATCATATGAAGAGCGCAAATTAAAATATGCGTTATGCAAATAATTATGGATAATATGTAAAAAATTAATTACTCTCCAATTATGCAAGAGATCTTTTGTACACGATTTACTTCTCAGAAGAAAATTATGGCTGCCAAAAGGAACTAAACCCTTAGTTACAATTACAGGTTTTCATCAAAGAATATGTGTATTCGGTACACTTACTATGGAAAGAAAACAGATTTTTCATCAATAATATGTATTTAATCAGTATACATTCCTTAACTATTTGAAACAAATTAAGAAAAGCCTGGGAAAAGTCATCTTATTTACAGCAGGGCAAAACCGCATTGTTCAAAGAAAGTACAAGAACATTTGCAAAAGAACAATAAAGATTCTTTAAAAATAGTATATCTTCCTAAAGGATCACCTGAATTTAATGCAGTTGAAGAATGCTGGAGGGGACAAGGTAAGTATACTGAATAACAAAAATACGTATACAGAAATCATATTTCTAATTCATATATTATGCCTGAAACCTAGTTTTGAAATGATAGTAACGTATTCGAAATTATGTTATTGAGTATATATGATTTGTTTATATCAAAATATTATCCCAAATTTACCAACTATTATAGAACAAGGCGTTTCCACTTGGATGAGGCAAAATATCTGTTAAGGAAAATGAATTAGCGTATTTATGTTAGGCGGTATATCTATGATAGTAGGAAACTATTGTCCAATCTTTAAGGATATTTTTGTATACTCTGTATATATATTATAGTAAGTTTTTAGAGAAATATATCTTTCATTTTATATTAAAGAATTTGAAAAATGGTGTGTTGAAGAATTATTTATACTTATAAAGAGGATGTAATGAAAATTTTGATGATTACTTTCTATATATGTGTATAAAAATAAGATTAAATTATTTGTAATTTCAATTTCAGATAACAGGAGAGAATATTGATCAAGTAATTAAAAATATAAAAATCTATATTTATTAAAAAGATAATAATTGTTTATATTAAAAATATAAAAATCAGGTTATATTATATATAGATAATATACAATAAATCAAATTGCCTCCAGATAGTCATACAGAATTCATTGTAGGTTCACTTATTACATGCGTTATTTCCTTTTTAATACCTCTATTCTTAACTCCTGCTTTAATCAAATTCCTTACATTAAAAGGAAAAGTAGTAAATGATAATCATAAACCCAATAAACCAAAGATTCCTAGACCAGGGGGCCCTATTTTATTATCAAGTATTATTACAGGAGAATTAATACTATTTTTTATAACTGGTTTTTATGAAATCATAGGCATAATTATTACCAGTGCAATAGCATTTGTAATTGGAATTATTGACGATTTTAAAACAATGCCAGGATGGTTTAAACCTGCTGCTTTAATATTATCTGCCATCCCTCTAATAGTTTTTCATGTATATGGAAATCATTTAAATATTATTTTTGGAAATGTATATATTCCATTATTATATATACCATTAATATTAATTGCTATACCATTAGTAGGTAATACTATAAATTCAATTGATGTATTCAACGGAGTTGCTACAGGTTTTTTAATCATAACAATGATTCCTTTATTAATAAATACATTGTTATTTAGCAAGTTCGAAATTTTTTTAACGGAGTTACCATTTTTAGCTACTTTATTAGGATTTTATAGATATCATAAATATCCTAGTAAAATATTTCCTGGTGATTCAGGTACATTACTGATGGGAGCAATTTATGGATCTTTTGCTATTGCATCCAAGTCTGAGATTATAGCAATAATAGCATTATTACCTGCAATAATGAATTCATTTTTATTTTTAAACAGTGTTAAAAAAATTGTTGAACATAGACAGATAAAATCAAGGCCGACTATTCTTAAAGACGATTATAGTCTTGAAGCCTCTAAAGACAAAAATGCACCAATTACATTAGTAAGGTTAATTTTATTGGATGGTCCACTTTCAGAAAAACAAATAGTACATAAAATCTATAAGTTAGCACTTTTTTCATCCTGTTTATCTTTTATTACAATATTATTACAATACTTAATATTAAATATAAAGTAAAAGGTGATAAAAAATGAAATTTCTGGATCTTAGATATTTTATTTTGTTTATGTGGGGATTGGTTATGATAGCTTGTCTTTCATTTATTTATATCCTAGCTCCATTAAGCAAATATCAAATACATCAAGGCAATACACTAATAATTTTACAAACTTCGTTTATTCAAGCGATTTTAGCAGTTATAATAGTGGGTATTTTAATATATTTATTAATAAAGTTTCAAAAAATATATCTTTTAAAAAAATTAATGGATAGATAAAAGGTTATTCTATTTCTGCTTTATATACTTGAATTAATTTAGAAAATCCTTTTTGCTCTACAAAAATCCATTTTTTTCCACAGATTGAACATGTAATTATTTTGTCATTTGAAGAAAATTCAAGTTGATAGTGACTACATCGAATTTGGTATTCATATTTTAATGATTCTAATTCTTTAATAGTATTTATATCTCTGACAGAATTTTCTGTCAATAACATTTTTGAATATTAACATAATATAATCTATTATTTAATAATTATATACCAATAATAAAAAAATATGTTAAATATTTTATTTATATAAATAAAGTTTTTTCCAATATAGAAATTTAAAAGTATATAATTATATAGATAATCTAATATAATTTTACACATCTATATATATTAATAATAATAAATTACTTTATTGGATAATGTAAATTCTGATATTAGGAAAATACAGTTTACAGGAAGATCTACCTACATTTTATCATTACCTAAAAAATGGATTGAAGAAATGAAGCTAAAAGCTGGAGATCACGTTTCTATATCTAGAAATTCAAATAATTCATTATGTATTACTCCAGAACAAGAAAAAAGATTACATGATGTAATAAATGAAGTTACTACTTTAGTTTTAATTGACGAAGGTCCAAACACATTAAAAAGAAAAATCGTATCTATTTATTTATCCGGATATAATTTAATCAATTTAAAATCAAAAATAGGGAGGATTCAACCTATACAAAGAGAAGCAGTTAGAGAAATTGTACGAAGAAGTTTGATTGGAACAGAAATTATTGCAGATTCATCAGATATAATTACAATTCAAGTTTTATTAACATTGCCAGAGTTATCAGTTAATACTGCTGTAAGAAGAATGTTCTTAATAGCATCTTCAATGCATAGAGATGTAATAATTGCATTAAAAGAAAAAAATTTTGAAATAGCTAATGGAGTAATTAAATCAGATGATGAAGTAGATAGATTTAGTCTATATATATTAAGAAATTTAGTAATGGCCACAAATAATGAACGAATTCTTCAGGAGATCGGATTAAAATATCCATCAGATTGTCTAAGTTATAGAGTTACTGTAAAAAGTATTGAAAGGGTGGCCGATCATGCTACTAGAATTGCTATAAAGTCTTTGGAAATTCATGATGCAATTTCTCCAACAATAATAGAAAAACTTGAAAAATTAAGTAATTTAGCATTGGAGGTATTATCTTCATCTGTAGAAGCATTCTTAAGACGAGATTATAATTTAGCAGATAAAATAGCCGATAAATCAGAAAATGTATTAAATTTTGAAAAAGATTTGATGAAATTCTTGGATTCTACAGAAAATAAACCTGTAAATGATCAAAATACAAGTGCTAATATTAAATTAATATTAGAAGATATTCGTAGAACTGTTGAACATGCTAGTGATATTGCAGAATCTGCAATGAATCAAACTATAGGAGAAATAATTAAAATAGAAAAAAGATTAGGTGTTGCCTTGTAAAAATATTTCGTTTATTTTATAACAAAGAATACAATGAACGTTGCAATTATCATGTAGACAAATTGATTGAAGAGAATTGCAATTAAAACACCATACTTGTTTATTCACAATATAAAAAAAATAATAATCATTATAAATATTACGAATAAATTAATCCTTATAATTATATTAATAGTTGAAAGTTTAAAAATAAAATAAAATAAAATATATACTAGAGAGCAGAATTGCCCCTTGACTTTGTTTTTATATCGATTGCATCCTGTACATCACTTATAAAAATTTTGCCACCTATTTTACTGCTTAACTTTTCTACTAAACTAGTGATTATAGTTTCAACCACTTCATCTTGTACTATAGATTCAATTTTTGTTCTTGGAATAAATTCTGGGGTATATTGCATAGTACCTCGTCCAATTGAGACGGGTTCGGCTTTAGTTTTTCCTTTTCCTTCAATACGATAGTAGTTCATTCCTCCTATATTATTATCCTTAAAAATTTCACTAACAGTTTGTAATTCTCTATCTGGAATTATTATCTCAATCTTTTTCATTATTATTAATCAACCATCATTTTTTTTATATAACCTGTTTAAATGATCAATGTGTTCTGTGCATTGCAGTGAAATACTATCATAAAATACTTTTAATATATTATATTTATAATTTATACATTTTTTATAATTTACCATTATAAAAGGATTTATTGAATCAAGGTTTCATTTAATTATTGATTATTTGTTATAGATGCATATATGTATTTGATAGATTAAATTGGTTCCTCATGCTATACAATTCTTCTTTCTAAATTAAAAAAACATTAATCTAAACAAAACAACATTCTTTCATAATATGCCAAATTTACATTTTTTTATATGATATTTCACTTTGTTTTATTTGTAAAGAAAACCCTATTTTATTTATTAATAATGGTTGTACTACTGTTCCTAGTAGGAATATAAAGTTCGTATTATAAAGTATGATTGTTTTATTTTAATGTGTACATATCAAACAAAACCCGTTCTTTTGTAATGGTATTTTTATTCATAACTCTAATTTACTTGTATCCTGCTAAAGTTTTCATTTCTTATGGACAAGCTAGTTCAATTCCTGATAAATCATCTATTATAAAAACTACTGATTGTATAAACAATTTGATAACAGGTGTTTTTATGGGTTCCGTTGCTGCTGATTGTAGTAATAATTTAAATAAAAAGGACTCTTCTTCCAAAAATAATTTCAGCTCTATCAATGATGTTAATTCTTTACGTAAAAAGGACCCCTTTAATTTGGAATCTCAAAATAACAATAAGAGTAATTCTGCTATACCTGCCACATCATTAGATTCAGTATATAGTAGTCTTCCTAATAGTGGTTCTTCTCTATCATTAGGTAATCCTTCAACTATTCCTACATCTCAACAACAAAATCCAGATTTATCTCTTGTTAATGCATCATCATCTTTGCAATCGATGCATGGTAAAACCAAAAGTGGTAATTCTTTAGATGTTAATAATGGATTGGGAAACTTGTTGGATAAAAAAAATAGACATGGTAAAGAAATCTTTGCATGCTTTAATAGATCTGTTATTTCTACTAATTATTTACCTGATTCAGCAATTATTAAATGTGCTAAAGACCATAACAGCTTTAAATAATTTTTATTATTTTTTACAAGCATATAAATAAGGAATAGTGGTTATTTAGATCTGTAAATTTAGAAAAGGTTTTCTTATTTTAAATATTTCAACTAATTGTCAAACAAATTATTGGACATGTTTATCTAGATTTGTGTTCAATTAAATAAAATTAGTGGATATAGTGTATAAAACTACATCATAAATTGATTAAAAATACCATTAAAATCCTTAACTTTACAGAGCCGGTTATTTTGTTGCAATTATGACTATGTTTTCTCCTTTGATAAATATTTCTCCCATTTCTTGAACCGTGTTGTCTTTTAAAACCTCTGTGGCGTTTTCTAATGTCAAGTTCATAAATTGATCAAAACTTTTTAACTTTCCTTTGAGGGTTCTTTTTCCTTTTAATTTTATTATTATATCTTTATGTAAACTGCTTTGCAAAATATTGGATTGATTGGATTGATTATTTCGAGATGATGTTGACAATAAAATCTAAAACCTTTTTTTGTTATTTAGGTTTAACTTAAGTTGGTTATTTTGAGAGCTTTATAAACTCAGTTTTAGTATTATTTTTGATTAGTATTTGGAATTATATAATTTCATCATTGATATTTTGAGATAAATTATTCTTTATTCAGATAGAAAATAATAATAAACTTGATTTCTTATTTACTTTAAATAGTTAAATTTTTTTCTTACGATATCTGTGATACTATTTTTGATAAGAATGATAATAACCTCTCTCTTTGTATTTTCAGCATTGCAATCAGAATAGATATATGTGATTCCTTTGTATTTTATATTTCTGAATAAATTTCAACCAGTTTTTAAGTACAGGGAAAAATAATAATCGTCAAATCCTTTAGTTCAATCTTTGATGTATTACATTATTATTTCAATGATGCTTTTAATTTCAAGAACTTACTAAAGTTAATGAATCTGCTTTGTTGCATGATTCCCCTATTTCCAAATACATTTAGCTAACACCTTTTAAGAAATCATATGAAATGGTCTGACTACAACCAATCTCTAGTTAGACGAGGTGATGAAATTCTACTAGGCTTTGATGTTATTAACAATTGGGATAAAGAGCTAAAAGAGATGAACAAAGACAAGGTTGGATTATAAACCATTTCATTATCCAAATACATTTCTTCTTCTCTTACTTGGATATACCAAAGTGTACTTTTGTTTGCCGGTATGGCAAACAAAAGAAGGAATTGCATAAGGACATGCTAGAGGGAAAAGTACCTTCTATCCCTGATTATAACACAATAAGCAGAAGAATAAACAGGTTAGATATGGAGATAAAAGATAACAAAATTAATGAATTCGAAGATGACTACATTGTCATTACAATAGACAGTACAGGAATCAAGGTTACCAATAGAGGCCAGTGGATGAATGAAAATAGACTATAAAAAAGAAAGGGTATTTGAAAATACCTGTAGCAGAAGTGGATGTGAAAAGCAAGAAAATTCTTTCGATGAAGGTTACTGATGAACATGTTCATGATAGCAAAGCGTTACCAGAATTGGTTGATGATATTATAAAATCAGATAGTATAATAGCAATAGGCAAACTATTTGCTGATGATGGCGCCTATGAAGGTAATGATATTTTTAGATGTATATCTGACTATGGAATCTTGCCCTGTATTAAAGTAAGAAAGAATGCTAAAGTTAGACTGAAAACAGGACACATCATTAGAAACCTGTCAGTTATAGCCCAGAAAAATGATTTGCAAGGATGGAGAGATAGCATTGTAAGCTATGGACACAGATGGATTGTAGAAACGATATTCTCATCTATAAAAAGAATGTATGATAGAGAGTATGTTTATTCGATTAGACTACAAAATATGATACAGGAAATGAGGTTAAAATCATCACTGTATAACAAAATAATCTCCATTTAGACAAGACAGATAAAAAGATCAGGGATTTTAAGAATCATGCAACAAAGCAAATGAATCTATTTTGGTTAATCCTTTTCGAGTTTCTTATAACTATTATTAAGTTTTAGATAAATTATTAATAATAATTAATAATGAACATATATATACTTAATAACTCCATCATATTTGCATGGATGAGATATCTAAAATAATAATCCCAATAATGGTAACTATTATGATTTCAACAATACCAATGGTGGGTTTTGCAGCCAATAATAATATTAATAATTTAACAACTATAACTTCACCCAAAACAATATTATCTTTACCACTAAAACTAATCAGTAATAATAATGGGTCTGGCATAAATCAAAAATTAAATAATACTAATAATGATGTTACCTCTAATAATACTAATTCTTCTAAATCAGTTATTAAAGTTGTTGCATCTTTCTTTCCAATTTATGAATTTGTTAAAGCAGTTGGTGGAGATAGAGTTCAAGCTTCCGTCTTGATTCCTATTGGTAGTGAACCACATAGTTTTGATCCAACGATACAACAAATAAGTAATGCACAAACTGCAGATATGCTAGTATACAATGGTGCTGGAATGGAGTCCGTTTGGATAAATAAGGTTAATCCAAAATTCGCAGTAGATACTAGTCAAGGTTTGAATCTACTTGCAAGCGGTGATAAAAAAGCACTTACCGGTGTTGATCCCCATATTTGGTTGGATCCAATTCTTGCAGAGCATCAGGCAAACATGATACGGGATGGATTGATAAAAGTGGATCCTAACAATGCAAATTATTATAAAGACAATGCTCAAAAGTTTATTGCACAGCTTAATTCTTTAAACTCTTCTATTAAATCTAAATTGTCTAACTGTAATAAGAAAGATTTCATTTCATTTCATAACGCCTTCAATTATTTTGCACAACGATATGGCTTGATACAACATACTATACAGGGTCTTTCACCCGAAGGTGAAATACTACCACAAAAGATACAGGAAATAATACAACTATCGCATAATTTAGGAATTAACACAATTTACTCTGAGGACCTAGTTGATCCTCGTGCAGCTCAAGTAATAGCTGATGAAATTCCTAATGGTAAAGTATTGATACTAAGTCCGATAGAAGGAATCAAACCAGTAGAACAAAAAGCAGGAATAGGATATCTAGATAAGATGAAACAGGATCTGACAAATCTTGAGGAGGGATTACAATGTAGCAGCAACAACAGCGGACAGAATCCAGCTACATCTTAGATTATCTTGATGGTGGGGGTAGTAAAATAAATAAAGGAAATCAAAAAGAGATAATCGTCTCTTTAAACAATGTATCTTTTGAATATAATCAACAACCTTTATCTCTTCTTTCTTTGCATAATATTTCTTTTAAGGTGCATGAAGGAGATATTCTGCGGATAATTGGTCCCAATGGAGCAGGTAAGACTACATTATTTCAGTGGATATTGGGAATACAAAACGGGTATTCTGGAAAGAATTTAATATTTAATCAAGGTGTTCAGAAAAATAAGAATGCTCTTCAAAAAAAATCCATTGATCAAGGATTTCCGGCAACTGTTAAAGCGATTGTATCATTTGGTATCAGAGTCACCAGAAGAAGAAAAAGAATATTTTCTTCAAAGTCTGAAAATTTAACGAATAATCGTGACTACAACAATATATACTATCTGAATACTTTTGACCATAAAATAGATAAATCTATTGAAACAGTAGGAGGACTATCAAAACTGAAAAATAAGCAAATAGGTGAACTGTCAGGTGGAGAGCAACAAATGATACTTGTTGCTAAAGCACCTGTAAATGATCCTAAATTACTAATATCAGACGAACTAACAACAGGGGTTGATAAAGACACTCTACCTCAGAAATTGAATAAGGAGTATAAACTATCTATTATATGGTCTTATTATGACCTAGATGTGTTAAATAAGATTGAAAATAAAGTTGCATGTATAAACAGAAAGATATTGTCTTTTCATGGTAATACGCAAGAATTTTTCGAAAATAATGATAATTTATTTCTGAGCACATTTTCACCGGAATCAAATATGATAACACACATGTGCAGTCACATTTCAAATAAAGTAGTAATAATACTGATGTTTGTTCAATTAAACCTAATTCAAAATTGATGATTGAAATGGTTATACCACTACCACTACCACTACCACTACTTTATAACAAACAAAATGAGGTAAGGATAAAAAGGGGACATGATATATAAATATGGTATCGTTTGAAATACTTCAATATGCCTTTATGCAACGTGCATTAATTACAGGAACAGCTGTAGCTATTACATGCTCAATAATTGGATTATTTCTTGTTCTAAGGAGGCAATCACTTTTTGGTGATGCCATGTCTCATGTTGCATTTGGAGGAATTGCTTTAGGAATATTTGTAAATACATATCCTATATGGACAGCATTTATAGTCTCAGTTCTAGCAGCATTAGGAATCACCAAATTAAAAGAATCTACAAAAATACCATCTGATTCTGCTATTGCAGTATTGCTGTCTTCAGGACTTGCATTAGGAGTTGTATTGATAAGTTTGTCTAGTGGATTTAGTCTAGATTTATTCAGCTTTCTTTTCGGAAGTATTCTATTAGTAGGTTTTCAAGATGAATTAACTGTTTTAGCATTAAGCATTGCTATCATATCCATTGTCGCGTTGTTATATAAGAAATTAATGTATATTACTTTTAATGAAGACCAGGCAAAGGTTAGTGGCTTGGATGTTACAAAGATGAATTATCTTTTTATCGTACTTGCGAGCATAACTGTAATTACCTCAATTAGATTGGTTGGTGTACTTTTAATTTCTTCATTAATTGTGATTCCAAATGTAACTGCTATGTTGTTTGGAAAAGGCTTTAAAAAAACTGCAATCATTTCTACTTTAATTGCGGTGTGCTCTGTTGAAGTAGGAATAATGCTTTCATATATATGGAATGTGGCTCCTGGCGGGACAATAGTACTTGCATCTATTGCTGTATTTCTCTGTACCATATCTGTTAAATCTGTATTTAAAATACTATTGAGAAAGAAAGATAATTATGAAAAGACTGAAATGAAGAATATAAAAATGCAGAATGAAAAGTAGCAATGAGATATGGATAAATAGATACTATTGGGAGATTCTTTTTTTATTAAAAATCAAAATAAAATGTTAATATCAAGATCATCTGCAAAGTATTTCTGTTTTTGAAATACATGACTATTTGTTTCGTTACAAATTTTTTAATTCATCTATTAAATTAAGGTCAGTAATTTCATCATTTTTTACAGATTGATATATATGCTTATCTTCTAATTCAAAAAATTTTGGTGATTTATCTTTATCATCTTAGATTTTATTCACATAATTTGTTTAATAAATTCTTTTTATTTGAACTCGTTACGAATTATTCATCATCATCTGGATTGTCAATAAAAATATAAATTCATTTTTATATTGTATAAATAACATAGCAATACAAAAACTAAAAAACATACACAATCAGAATAAAGGCAAGTATAAGAATTTTTATACCCATGACCATGGTTCAATTCCACGCATCTGGCACTGTTTTCTTATTATTGTTTTTGAGCGATTAATCGATTCCTCTTCACTCATATTACCCTTTTTTAAATATTGTAAAAATATATCTTCATATAGTTTTTTTGCTCTTTCTTCATTGAATTCCTTGTAACTCTTTAACTCTTTAACTTTCTCGTTCTTTATTATTGTCTTATCGTGATTTTCCAGTTTTATCATATTTGTCCCTTTTAAATCATTGTATTCTTCCTTGCAGAGATGACAACTCCAATCAAAAAAAAATTTATGAACGTTGCATTTGGTCAATAATTTTTAAAAAATATATTATTATTTAACTTTTTCATAAGGTAAATATTGATAAATACAACTTGATAAGATTGGTGCCATAATAGCTCAGCCTGGTAGAGCGAGGGTTTCGTAAACCCTAGGCCGTGGGTTCGAATCCCACTTATGGCTTTTATTTTTAATAATTCTTTAAATCATGTTACTATCAATCTTACTTGGTCCATTTTTCTATTTCCTTGAAATTTTTTGGTCATATTTTTTATATCTTTTGAGTCACCATAAAGTACAAAAATTTCCAAACATCTATCTTTATCAATTTTATTATGTATATGTGTATTAATTATTTTATCATAATCATGACGCATTTCACTAATTTCTTGATCAGACTTTTCATCATGAATTACTAAAAGAACTGAATGGAGGATCCCATTAAGTTCTTCTATTCTTTTTTCCTCCAAAAGTAAATTCCTTACACTTGCCCTTACAATTTCTGATCTTCCTGAGAATCCCAATAATTTTTGTAATTTATCCAACTCTTGAATTATATTTTCATTTAGTGAAATACTAATAATTGGCACTATTTTCTATTATGTTTCTATTATATTATTTAATTTTTTTAATCAATAATATTAATTATAATATTACTATAAACTTTTAAACTTATTAATTACTATTATAAAAAGTTTATGATATTAATAACAATGAGTTTGTTTATGAATTATAAACTTTTTAAATATCTTTATTATTCAATGCTTTTTTATATACCATTTAGCATAAATGTTCTAACTCTATCGAAATTTTTTCTCTGTATTCTTAGAAATTTATGGTTAGCGCAATTATACTAATTGGTATACTATTACTTGCTTCCTTTTTTAAATTAAACTCAACTGCAACTAATGAAACATCAATTAATAATTATTCAAACTCATCTAATTCTGATAAATTGAATTGTAGTTCTATAATAATAACAATATCTCATTTAATACAAAGCCATTAATAATTTTTAATCCATTTTATTCGATTTATGACTTTGATACAAAAATTAGTAAAGATAACTTTATATTTCTTTAATAGTTCCTATAGATATATACCAAATAGCATAATTAAACAAACAATTATTTTTGATCTAACGATCTTTTAATAAATGCTTATAGCTAGGCTGATTGTATTATCATCTTATATTCCTTGACACTTACCAAAGAATCCTTTGAA
>JBDUES010000084.1:0-3371 GCA_040297625.1 Candidatus Nitrosocosmicus sp.
ACTCGGAGATTTTCTTTTTCTTTGAGGATATTTTTTGAGGATTATATTTTTGAATCCAGTTCCAGATAGAAACGTGGTTTCGTTTGATAAAGCAATCTGATAGTCTATCCGCTGCTTTTCTTAAAGACAAACCTGAAAAATAAAAATATAAACCATAACCAATATACTCTGATGGTGTTCTGTTTCTGAAAATCACAAATGAAATAGAGCACCTTCAAGCTATAGAATTTCCTTAAGTGAACAGAGCCGTCTGTAGGGTAAGTGAAAGTATACTCTGATGTAACCAATGAGTAGGATAAATGACTCAGGAAAAGAATACGGTTTACCTTTTTTATTTTCATTCATTCTGTCAAGATTGTAATCCCACATGTCCAGAAAATCATATGCAAAAAGTATTTCTCCTTTTCTTACAAGAGACTGGTTATAAGAAGGCCAATGGATCACAATTATTGAATAAGGTAATCCTAGCTAAATAGATTGATTATGCAACAAAGCATTACAAACTGGAAACAAGCAGTCACAATTTCATACAATTTATTAAAAATTTACATGGTGTTAACTATTTTTTTGAAACATACGACAAAGCACTCCAACACTTTTTTTTGTTTACAATCCTTTGTATTAATTACTCGCTCATAACTTTAGGAGTATGAAAATAAAGAAAGATAAAATGTAAATATTAAAAGCGTTTTCCTTTTACTATGCACATATTCTCTAATAATTCGTTTACTTATTCAAATTCACGGTGATGTTCTGCTTTTACCTGATCTTTGATAAAATCTACCAATGGTCCTTTGAGTTCTTTAACAGGCTCTTTAACTAATATTATCTCTCCTTCTTCTCCATCATTTTCTTCTTTTTCTGCCCCTTGTCTTTTTCCCTTTCTGCAATAGATATTTACCTTCCATTTTTCGTTATCTAGTTCAGGATAATCAGATCGATAATGTGCCCCTCTACTCTCTTGTCGCATCAAGGCACTTCTTATTGTAGCCTCACAAACAATAAGGGAAGACTTTACTTCAAAAGTTAATACAACATTTTCATTATCAATTTTGAATTCCTTTAAAATATTATCTTTCGAATAAAATTTCTTTTTTATTTCTAAAATTCTTTTCAATCCTTTTTGAAGATTTGTCTCATCCCTTATTATTCCTGCATTCTCTTTCATTACTTTCTGTATTTCTTTACGAAAGGAAAGTGGTTCTTTAACTACAAAGATGTCATCGTCATTATCTAGTAATTCTTTTTGATTATTTACGTTCTGTTTTCCCCCTCCTCCTTCTCCTCCTATTGCTGCTTCCTTTGATAGATTGGCTGCTTCTCCTCCAGCAATTCTTCCAAAAACTTGTGTATCAAGTAAAGAATTCCCACCTAGACGATTGGCACCATGAATTTGACTTATTACTTCTCCAACTGCAAATAATCCTTTAATTTTTGTTCTACACTTTATATCTACCACCACACCTCCCATCGAATAATGAGCAGTCGGTCCAACCTCCATTTTATCTTTGGATATATCAATTCCATCAAGATCTTTAAACTGTTTATACATAGAGGTTAGCCTATCCAAAATTTTCTCCTTTGATAGATGTGTTATATCTAGCCAGACTCCACCATGTTCCGTACCTCTGCCTTCTAATATTTCATTGTAAGCTGCACGGGCAACTACATCACGTGGTCCTAGCTCCATTTTTTCCGGACAATATTTTTTCATGAACCTCTCATTTTTTGAATTTAGCAAAATACCTCCTTCACCACGGATTGCTTCGGTAGCTAAAGTACCACGGGCTTTCTCTGGCCATACCATTCCGGTAGGATGAAACTGTACCATCTCCATATCTACTAAATCGGCACCGGCATCATATGCTAAAACCATACCTTCTCCATAGTTTTCAAAAATTCTAGAGCTACTAACTTCATATACCCGTGTATATCCACCAGCAGCAAGAATTAAAGACTTGCAATGAAATGTAACAATTTCTTTTCTTTTAATATCTATACCTAGTGCTCCTGTAATTTTACCTGCTACCGACTCTTTTTCTACATCATTTGCAATACACGATTTTAACAATTTTGTAATGTATATATCATCTATCGTCTTGATTTTCCGCTGATTTACTTGGTCTAGCAATACACGAATTATCTCTTTACCAGTCCAATCTTCGTAAAATACAGTTCTTCTATAAGTATGGGCTCCAAAAAATCGTTGTGTTAATCGACCATCTTCCTCTCTATGAAATCTTGCACCCCAATTAACTAAATCGTTTACAGCGTCTGGTGCACCTTTGCAAAGTAATTCAACTCTTTCATAATCTGCTAAAAACTCCCCCTCACGTAATGTATCAGCAGCATGTATCATCCAGTTGTCTTTGGGATCCATAGTACCAAGCGCTGCATTGATACCACCTCTTGCAAGTGTTGTATGAGGATCTCCTTTCATACTCTTGCTTATTATAAGAACATCGACACCTGCATCATGAGCTTCAATTGCAGCTCGAAGACCTGCAGAACCACCACCTATGATAAGAACATCGCATAGATAGGTAGGTTTGATATTTGAGTTAATAGTCAATATGGCTATTACAGAGTTAATAATGTAATTTAACTTTCCTGTAGCAATAAAAACTGTCAAGGGTCATTTATTGAATAAGGTTTAGATATCGGAATATACATCATTGACAAAATATATTATAAAAAATTATGATTATCATTTCTGCAAATTTACTACATTGACTATGTTTTGTTGCATGATTCCTCTATTTCTGTTTTGTTGCATGATTCGAAAAACAATTAAAAATACATCACTTTCTAGCCAATCAAATTAAATTATGACTATTTACAATCCGTTATTAACACTAAAACGTTAACAAAAAACGATTTAAAATAATCATGCAACAAAGCATTTCTCTTATAATGTTATTTGATGACATCATGTTATATACCAAAACAAGAGAGTAAGGAAAAAGCAAAGAAAATGATAACCATTGATACTGCTGAATAGACAAGTTGAACATAATTAAAATGACGCCAGAATAACTTTTGAACGCAAAATTATATAAAAAGATAAAAAGTGTTTGATGATAAAAGTTGTGTAAAATCGATGCTTTGTTGCATGATTCGAAAAACAGTTAAAACTATGTCACTTTCTTAATTAATCAATTTAAATTATGACTATTTCCATTTTGTCCTCGACACTAAAACGTTAACAAAAAACGATTTAAAATAATCATGCAACAAAGCATAAAATCGGTTATTATAGAAATACCCCACCATTACAAAAGTTTTGGATAAAAAATTAAAAGTTATCCCCAAAATTTTTCATGTGGGAGTCAACTTCTTCTTGGGGAGTTCCAATTCCTTCATGATTTCCT
>JBDUES010000085.1:0-2557 GCA_040297625.1 Candidatus Nitrosocosmicus sp.
TATAAAAAGAAAAGAAACCAAGAAGAGTTGTCCCAAGAAGAAAAAGAGTATAACAAAATTCATTCCAAAAAAAGAATAGTGATAGAGCATACCATCTGCAGATTGAAAAAATACAGGATAATGAATGATGTATTTAGAAACAAATTACAAAAATACAACAGGATATCAGACATAGTATCGGGTCTGGTAAACTATAGAATGATTAACCAGTCTCGGTAAAAACAGATACACCACCCATATTGGAAAGTGTAGATTGTTTCTAATTATGCAAGAGATCTATTGTATAAACGGCATTTTATCTTATCAATAGACTTTTTATAGAATAGTAAAGTAAAGTTTGAAAGCGCCGCTATATCTTCATTATATTTGTAAACAATATTTAATAATTTAAAAAAAATTTTTGTGTATGTGGTATTATTGAGCAGATAAACGATAGCCAGTAGTAGCCTGGATAGAGAGAGAATTACGCAAGAAAATCCAATTAAAAGTAATGAAAATAAAAAAATAAAAAAAAAGACAGAGCGTACAGCATAATAATGACAGTTATAAATAAAAATATCCAAATTAAATCCAAAAGAGAAAATGATATTATTGATATTACAGAACAAATATCAAAAGCAGTAACAGAAAGTAACATAGAAAACGGAATTGTTACAGTTTTTGTTACAGGATCTACTGCAGCAATAACGACAATAGAATATGAACCTGGGCTACAGGAAGATTTTCCTAAAATGTTATCTAGAATAGCACCCAAAGATATTATATATGCTCATGATAATACGTGGCATGATGGAGATGGACATTCACATGTTCGCGCATCTTTAATTGGACCAAGCTTAACTATTCCATTTATAGAAGGTCATTTGACGTTGGGTACATGGCAACAAATTGTATTATTAGAAATGGATGCTAGACCAAGAGAACGCAAAGTTATATTGCAGATAGTAGGAGAATAAATGCTCTATATATCAACCATTACAAAGTATAATAACAAATAATTTAGATTGGTATCAAGGTGAATTGCATATAGCCTTTAGATCAAGCATATGAAAAGCATCCTCAAAAAAAACTGTTTTTTGTCATGCTAAAAAAGCTACTAAATAATATCAAGGTATACTTTCAATTTATTTTAAATCGGAGATGTCACTAAATGTACATGTGAGCATAATAAAACATGAAGATGATAATATATAAATAAAATCAAAATAGATGGCAAGATAAAAAATATCACGGCCTATAAAAAAATATTAGATACCATATACAATATACACTTTCTTCAGTAATTATCTACAGTGATTTTACTAATTCTTCATATCAATGTTTAATTGATGATGATGGTGGGATGATGGGTGAAGGCGGCGTCCATCTTCATTCTTATACAACATTTCAATAGATGTGGTGGATTAATATCCTAAAATAGACGGAAATTAAAATGACCGGTGTGTATTTTATCCCTTATTGTCATCGTGTTCTTTTTCTCGTTTCTTTGTCCATTTGCTTCTTATATCATTTAGAATCTCAAAGTTTTCGTATATATACGGCCTTTTTTCTCTCATTCCATCTACTATTGGTTTTGCCTTGTGCCAGAAAGGTCCAGGGTTAAAGACATCAAAGTAAAGGTCTGGGTCCAGCAATCCACGATTCATAAAAACACCAGACAGTTCAAAGAAACTGCAAATAGCAGTAAAATGGGACCGCTCAGTGGTATGTCCTTTATATTTTTGTTGATAATCCTCATAGCTGTTTGCATCTAATTCGTCTAAAACCCAAAGTCTTGAATCTCTATGGCTGTCAAAAATTTTGTATAGTTCAAGAATCATATTTGCTTTATCATATTCTGTAGACATGATTATGACATTATTGTGTATATCAAATCAAATAAGTTTGTGTTTTCTGCTTTATTTAAATTGTCTATTAACATCACATTAAAATACAAAATATACCATCAAATTAGTGAATACAATTTTTAATCAGCATTAACATTTGCTATCAAATTTTGATTGGCTTTGTGTATTTTAATACAAATGGCAAAATCAATGCAAAGTAATAATACCTTTATGTATTAAAGTTACCCCTGTATATATGTCATCTATCACAAATAGAGGAGAAAACGAATTTGCAGATGATGAATCAAATATTGTAGGAAAATCAGAAGAGAATGAAGAGGAACAAGATCAAAAAATATTAAATAAAATCAAAAAAGAAATCTCAAATGAAGAAGATAAGGAAAATTAGCAAATAAAAAGCGTATAAAAATCATAATAAATTACAAAAAGGAGTTAATGATCTAAAATCACAAAAACAAGAAATTTCTGTACGATGTCAAAACGGAATTTCTTTTATAAATGAATTAATAATACAATGTCATTTTTAAAGGGTTCATGGTCCATTATATACTGGCTAGCATAATTTCATACTGTTCATATTAACCAGTAAGTCAAGTTTGTATGGTGTCAAAGCATTTCTACAAAAAAAATCTATCAAAATGTGAGCACAATATCACTGTAATTTCCTTATGCTATACATACAATCTCATTAAGAGATGGATCTAATAGAA
>JBDUES010000086.1:0-4063 GCA_040297625.1 Candidatus Nitrosocosmicus sp.
AATTCATAGTTTGTCTACTTATACTAAATGGTATATATAAGGAGGATACAATTGGAGGAGAACAAATTAAGTTATATCAAATCGATTTTAATTCGAAATAGATAACTAGATCTTTTTTTTAATTTAAAATAATAATTTATAATTGATATAAATTTTTTATTGTTCTACTTTAAAAATGGATAATTGTGATTATTCGTATTTATATATTACTTGTAAAGTAGATACCCAATACAAAAGGGTTTTAAAAAAGATGATTCTATGGACACCGGCTAAAACTAACAACCCTAATAGGATGGAAGGAATGTTAAAATTAAAAAGAACAATATGGCAGTTATTTGAACCAAAGTGATAATAAGAAATTATAAAGATGCTTTTATCAAATAATTTAAAATTAAATTTTAAGAAGTTTAAGAAATAAATTCTAAATGCTATGACCAAAATCTCTATCAAGTATCACAGCATATTTTTTTATTAAAATGGTTAAGTTTTATTTCTAGTTATCTTAATCTATATGTTTTTTATGAAAATAGTTTGTAGTAAAATATATTGCATATTGATTTGTTTTTTTATATATATAAGTATCAATATTCAATTTTTGACCATCGAATTATACAATAAATTTGCTTTTTGTGTGAATCTACTCATTTCACCTAAAAGTTCATTTATTTATCATGAAAATCTATGAAAAGATTTAACCAATTAGTCAGGTGCTGTATTTTTTTTGTTTTTAAAATGATTATCAAAACAACATTCCCTCCTTAACATATTGCATATTTATTTCATAATTATCTTCTCAAAGATTTAATTAAACAAAAAAAATTTCTAAAAGGTTTGACCCTATCAATCATCATCCGCAAAGTAAAAAATAAAAATACTACAATATATCGTTGAGAATCTGTAAATATTAATATGTCTAATTATCCAAGAGATTTATCATTCATATTTCGATTTTGTTATTGTTAATGTTATTGTTTAAAAATTGATAATAATACATCAATTGCATAAAAATGATTCAAAATGATTAAAAATGAAAATATTAATGAATTCTGACTATATTAATGGTGCTCCTCACGCAGACGTTTATCTTCAAGCAGACGTATCTTTGTTTGCTTATATCCATCTTCTATTAATTGATTTATAGTTTGTTTTGAAAAATCAAACGCTTTATTTGAAATGGCGTTTTCATCATTTCTCCGCTCAAAATGGTGTAATTCATTTATTGCAAATCGGCCTTCCAAAAGATCCATATATTGTCTATCTTCTCCAGAGCGAGATGCACTTTTACTTGTTGTTTTTGACAAGATTTTATTTATAATAGAGTCGTTTGAATCATTTTTCTCTATGTTGTCAATTAGTTCATTGAATAAATCAACATAGTCACTTACAATATTTGCCACCTTTATATCATATAGATTTCTGTTATGATATGTAATGTCTATATTCCTGTTTAGGACTCCATCACGATCGAAAGAAATGTTGTCGTTCCTAGATGGATGAACATCAACTATATATAAATTCAAATCAGGTATTTGTATATTCGCCAAATCCTTGTAATTTCTATCTATTTTTTTATTTTCTATCGGTTTTTTTTGAGTATTTGAAATTCCATTCTTCATCAGCCAATAATCTCTATGTGCTTGTATGAGTTCTCTCAAAGGCGAATTGCTTAATAAACCTCCATCCCAAAAGTATCCTGTGGTTTGATTGTTACTTATCTTGTTATTTACATTAGTGTCTCTTGGATGATTTTCTACCATCAAGGTTGTATAATCATAATTTATCGGCACCGATGCACTAGCTATAATTTGATCCACAAAGATACCTTTGTTATATCTTGTTATCTTTTCAATATTATTTTCATTATCTTCGTCTATTCCATCAGATGAGTACTTTGAATATCTTTCATCCGTCTCTTTTTCTTTTGGATAACTATCAAAAACTACTGATGTACCTTCTTGTATATCAACACTTACTAAAAGTAATCGTGGTTGTTTGTTTTCTTCTAGATAATCTGTTGATATAGGTACAGGTACAAATTCTCTTATACTTTCTTTTAGTGGTTGATTATTGTATTTATACCATAAATTAACAGGCGGACTGAATTCATCAAAGAATTTGTTGTCATATTCTAAATTAGGTTTTGAAAATACTTTAGGCGCTCCAGAATACAAATATTCTTTTGCTGAATAATATCGTCGGGCGGTCTCGCCTGTAGCGGCATTTTGATTCATATTATGTCTTTCTTGCCAAACGGATACCCACGAGTCATCATCAAAAGAATTCGGCCACCAATTGCTCAGGTTAGGGGTTGAGGAAAGGTGTCTCCAAAACTCTTCAAGATGTTTTTCAGATCCTTCCCATCCATTTTTTAAAACATAGCTTACTAACACAGAAGCGTTTATGGCACCGCTGGAAGTTCCAGCAACGATATCAAATAGTGGCACATTACTTTTGACACTTTCTTTGATACGATCCTCATAAATTGCTTTATAAGCTCCGGCTTCATAAGCACCAAGAGCGCCACCCCCTTGTAAAACTAATGCATTCTGTATATCTGGAATTTGGATGTCTTTGGACATAATTAGAAATATTATTCAGAATATTAAAATCTATTGATATGATTTGAACAAAGTTATTCACGCCTATACCTTTACTTTGTTTATATCATATCCAACTCCATTCTCTGAATCATATTTGCAAAGACCCAAGTAAGATTTGGGATAATAAAATTTTTCATCAAACATCACTTGTCCTTTATCTTTAATGTCATATGATAAAAATTTTTTAATATTCTTGATCTTTCGATCCCAATCTAATGAGTTTTGATAAAAAAACATTCTTAAATTATATTATTGTTTGAAATTTATCTTATCGCTATTTTTCATCATATTAAAAATGCGACTTAATGTATTTCTAGTAGACATACAGGATGATTCTTTTTCATTATAATTACAAGCTAATATTGTATTGGACTTGCAGTCTTTGTTACTATAATACTTGTTTTTTTTTGATATACTTTTAAAAATACCTGTAATAATCTCCTTTACAACTTGAAATAGACCCGATCGCGCACCATGGGCACCTTTTTTATTAATTAACCAAAACATTTTGGTTGCATCATAGTCAGAAGGAAAAATCATTTTCTTTGCATCCAGAGCTTCTTGTGAATAATAATGACCTGCAATACGTATCCATCCCCGTGATAAAATGCTTGCAGTTTTAGCGAATTTTGCACAGGATGAACATTTATCATCGTAAATTAGAAGCGGCTGAGAAAACTTGGATGTAAATGACATTATAAGGAATAAACTGAGTGATCTTTCGTATTAAACTTTTATTCTAAATACATGTCAAATGTATAGTCAAATAGTATTTTAATATGTATAAAAAAGGACAATAACACAATACGAAATTTAACATTTTCTTTTGTTTGTTACTTTTGATATCCATACTTTTTTTCTATTATATAGCACATCAAATATTCGTATAAGGGATTTATTGGAGAGTATAAAGATTAAGTAGATTTTTTAAACAGAAAAACAATGGAAAATCCTTAATGTTAGAAATATTATTTTGTCAAATCTAAATAAATTAGATAATGGATTGGAGTTATTACAAATAACTGAATAGATCTTTTGAATTACCTGCAAATATGTACATTTTTACATTAATAAATATAAATAATATATGAGAAGAGAAAAATATATGATCCTTTGCAAAAACTGTGGTAGAGAATTGATTTCTGATACAGATGAAAAATGTTCTTATTGCGTAGTATCTTTAAATGATTCACCTTTTCCCTCCTCCTCTTCTCCTCCAGCAGCGACGTCAGATTATAACAAACCAAATATGAAAGGTAATTACCAAATACAAAGACCAACAGGCGTTTCTATTCTTTCTGTTCTATTTATTATAAGTGGACTATTCTCTATAACTGGAATAATATCGGGAGTATTAGGTATTATCCCATTTGTAATGGGTATTATATCTATTGTAATTGGATGGGGCATGTGGAAAGGTAGAAGGTGGTCATGGTCAGGATTTATTATATTAACATTAGTTG
>JBDUES010000087.1:0-8021 GCA_040297625.1 Candidatus Nitrosocosmicus sp.
CCTAGCAAGATTTCACCTCTTCTAACTAGAGATTGGTTGTAAACAGGCCAGTTCATATGATTTGTTGGTTGATGTTAGCTAAATGTATTTGGGAAAGGGGAATCATGCAACAAAGCATAAGAAAACCTAAAGTTACAGCAGGATTAAAATGCGCCATAGAAATTCTGCCAAACAAATACACACCTATTGCAACACCTACAAAAGGTGCAAATGCAATAAAAGGAATACCCAAAATCCCATTCATTTTTGCATCAATGACCACAGAACCTGTAGCCAATACTACTACAAGGAAGGTCCCAATAACTTCAGCAATAAACTTTTTTTGATTAGATGACAGATTCTCCCTTACTATTTTAACAAGGGTTGTTGTTCCTTCTTTGAACATTTTTCTCTTTGGTTATTTTTAAGACATTATCGATTACAGATTAAACAATAAATATTGAAAATAATATCTTTTCAATCTTCACTCTTTTCATTACCTATTCTCTCTACCACTTCTTTAACTCGTCTCTCAATCTCATCTCGAATCTCTGCAACTTTTTCTATTGATTTTCCTTTTGGGTCCTCGATTCCCCAATCTACTACTTTGTGAATGAATAATGTAGGACAGAAATTCTTATCCATACATCCCATATTGATGATTTTTGTTGCATTTCTTATCATATCTTCGGTCATTTCCTTTGGTTTTTGATTGCTAATAGATATACCAACTTGTTTCATTGCCTCAAAAGCAAGGGGAGTGATTTGTGATGTATGGTGCGTTCTTGCACTTACTGATTGATAACTATCCGGTGCATATTTTCTGAAAAAGGCCTCTGCCATTTGACTTCGCCCTGCATTCTCAACACACACAAAAAGAATAGTCTTTTTTGTTTCACTTTTTGGTTTACTTTTAAATGAAAGTTTCATTTTTATTATTATTATTCTTTAATAGCTTTTATTGCCAGACTAGTAATCTTTCTTTCATCAGACGTTTCCAATTCCATGTATGGTTTTTCATCCAGTACTTCCACGTCAGTAAATCCTGCTTCTTGTACACTTTCAATATAATTGTCTTTTGTTAATGCCCCGTCAATACAGCTGCACCAGTTCTCAGCATTTATTGAATCTTTATCTATCTCTTTAGATGTAACTAAATCCGATATTACCATCCTTCCAATACCATTTGGTTTTAAAATCCGATGAATCTCTTTGAAGGTATCTACTTTGTTGGAAGTAAGATTAATAACACAATTACTTATAACTACATCTACACTATTATCCTCAATAGGTATTCTTTTTTCAATGTCACCTTGTCTAAACTCTACATTTTTGTAGCCATGTTCTTTGGCATTGTGTCTCGCTTTGTCAAGCATTTTGTCGGTCATATCAATTCCAATGGCCCTTCCATTTTCCTTGACAATATTAGCAGCCATGAAAACATCTATACCGGCCCCTGAACCTAAATTGACAACTGTATCTCCCTCTTTCATATGGGCAAATTTTGTAGGATTACCGCACCCAACTCCCAAAATTGATGATTGAGGTATGGATTCTAGTTCTGATAAATTATAACCAATTGATTTTGCAGAGAGTAAGGGAGATTCTGTAACATTATCGTCACTACAACATTCGGAAGAATGCATACAACAAGAATCATGATTTCCAAATACTGCAATTTTGCCATATCTTTCTTTAATTTTTTCCTTTATCCGTAAATCTTTTTCCATATAGTGTATGTTTACAAAAGAAACTATTTAAATTGACAAGAGTAATTAGATAAAGTAAGTGTATTTAAGGAAACAAAAGGATTCTAAAACTATAAAAAGAAAAGATATAGCAAATAATGGTTTTTCTGAATTACCACTAATTCAAGATAATGGACCTTGCAATTTTCAAGGATATGATGTAGATATTTTGATGAAAGAAACATCTCAATTAAGAAAATTAATAACAAAAAGAGGAACACTTGAAATTTTAATGCCTTTATGCTGTACTACTAAACCAGTACGATATTTAACATTTAGAAATACAATGAAAGGATTTAGTAGCAAAACTCTTGCTATACGATTAAAAGAATTAGAAAGAGATGGAATTTTGAGTAGACAAGCATTCAACGAAATTCCTCCACGGGTTGAATACAATTTGACAATCAAAGGACAGGAATTAACAGAATCTATATTTTATCTATTGCAATGGATGAGAAAGTGGTCATCATCATCATCATCAAATAAGTGATTTATTCAAGTATTTTTAAATCATAATATTTGAAAACAAAATATAAAGAGATTTTATACTCATTATTTTTCTTTTTTCTTACAGGTCTCTATGAAATAGGTGGGGGTTATTTAGTTTGGATATGGTTAAGAGTGAACCATAGCTGGATTTTTGGTGCATTTGGTGGGTTAATAGTTATGTAAAGAATGTTGTATACTCTTCTGTAAACTAACAGTGCTTATTTTCATCAACAAAATTATTGTTATATTTTTTAATTCATATTCAAAGTTTTAGAAATCAACGAATCTAAACAAGCACTCTCTCTTTACATTAAGGATTAATCAGGTATTTACACAACTGTTAACTTAAGGAAAGCCTATAGCTTGAGAATGACTATTTTATGTATGAGCTCTAGAAACAGAACACCTTCACAAATTAAGTTATGGATTATACTTGTACTTTTTAGGTTTGTCATTTAGAAACGCCGCGAAAGCATTATCTTTTTTACTTTTAGTTAAAATAAGTTATGTATCAATCTGGAATTGGATACAAAAGTACAAACCACGGAAATATCGCAAGAATAAGAAAATCCTTGAATTTATAATTGATGAAACTGCGATAAAAGCTGGTTCTGAACTAATATGGCTTTGATGGGTTGTTATCGAACCAAATGATAAAGAAATCTTGCAGTTGATATTTCAAAAGAACGAAACATGTTTGTAGCTGAACGATTACTTTCTAATGTTATAAAAGAATATGGAAAGCATCTGCTTCAACAGACGGTGGTACTTGGTGCCCACAAGCCTGCAAGTTTTTGAACCTATATCATCATCTTCATCCCTCTTTTGAAAAAAAGTATTATTGAAAGAACAATGCAGTACATAAAAGATAGAACCGAAAACTTTGACGATTACTTTCCTTGCAAAAAGAACAAGTGTAAATTAAATCATATAAAACAATGGCTCAAGTTGTTTGTTTATCAACATAATCAAGAAATAATATCTTAAGTTAACAGGGCCAAAAAAACAATATCCACGGAGATTGCAAATATTTCTTGATTAATTACCAATAAAAGGATTGACTCTCAAAAAAATCAATTCTTTTTATAGGTGAGAGAAATATTGGCAGTTACGAAAAACTGAAGAAAATAATTGTTAAATCTGCAATAAAAAATTCAGGCGCGGTTCATAGGTCTTACTTACCTACAAATGTTGGAATGTCACACCAAAAGTCGTGTAAGACGTTGCCAAATTCACACTTGATCTGTCTTGATTCACCTATGTTCAGTGTGATTCCAACTGGATGCTCAATCTTGTCTAATGCATAAGAGAGCACTGATTTTACTTTTTCATCAATTTGTTCTTTGCTTGCAAATGGATTACCAATGCCAGATACATTTGTGTTTGTCTGAGTATTAGTATTATTTATTTTGATGTAACCAATGGTAGGAGATTTGCCTAAATCATCAAGTATTGAGGACGTTAACACACCTTTAGCCTTAATAAAATCAGTTGCTGTGCCTGTCATAGTATATGTTGTGTCAAAGAGTGAACCCACATAGGTTGCTCCGTTGGTAACATTGAAATTGCCTTCGGTAGTTTTTACAACTTTAATTGTATAATTTGACTGTGCATTTGCCGTTGACATTGATCTACTCCAAATCGAACCCCCCATTACTGCAATAACTCCAATAAGAAAGGTTATCTTGAATTTATTGTTCATATCCTAGGTCTAAGAGTAATAAATATAAAGATATCACAAAAAAGCTTTGTTGGTTCAGATAATCTTGTTTGTAGGAATGTTACTACTGCAATGCTTTAATTTTAACAGATAAACAGACTGAATATAAGAAACACATTATGTCAATTCGTGACAAAAAACTTGCATATCCTTTCATATCCTTCCATAGAAGATGTTATCTTATGCAAGTTATTATAACAATCGAACTTGTTGCTTTTGAATAAAATTATCAATTATTGGATTACTAATTATTTATTATAAATTTAAATCAATGAAGTTATTTGATGAATTTAATTGAACCCATTTACCTGCCCTAATCAAACCCCCTTGGGCCCATGATAAATTTGATTTTAAATTATGGGTTCATACTCTAGCAAGTATATTCAAATGAAAATAGAATAACAGTAGCAATACCTTGATATCTATGACAACCCTGACACATATTGATTGACAAGAGTGAACGAAGAAGACTAAAGTAGTATCCAGTATCATATAATAATATGGCTTTTATGATAAAATGTAAACAATGCAATGTAGATCATATTTCAAACTTATACAGAATGGATGGGCACATATTTCACAGGCATTTTTCAAATAATGAATGTTGCCCTAGCTGTGGACAGGTGTCTAAATACAATGAATTAGATTATAATTTTAAATTATAAGTATCCGAGCTTCCACTACAGAGTTAATAGAATTGCCACTTGATACACATATTTTGATAATAGAGTATCATAAAGAAATTAGTGAATTTATTGACATATAATATATATATATTAATCAAGGAGACAACCGTGATTAAGAGTAGCTGATTTATTTCCAGGTCGTAAACATTTCTTATGTTATCCAAATATGATATACAGATCATAATTTTTCTTCAATTTTGCCAATGGGTAAAGTATGATGTTGAATGTGCATATGAAATTAATTGGGAAGGCCTAACCAGTTACTGATTGGTTGAGGATAACCCTGATCCATTGTAGCACCTTGACCTACAATGAATGTCAGACGAACGTATTGGTCTCCTTTTAAAAGATCCAACTTATTATCATATCCGTTAAGAAATGCAGCATCGATGTTTAATTTAGATACTTCAGCAAATGATCCTTTTACTGGAGGTATCAACTATTAAAACTGATAACATAACGAAAAGAAATAATTTTGATAACTTAATGAAAGCCCCAGAAGATATAATTGATTATATTATATTATAATTCATGTGCTATGTCATCTTAAGATTAAAGGACATTCCTATCTATTCGGGGATCATCTAAAACAATTTGTTTCATACTATAAACAAAAGGTTGAATGGCCTAAAAGAAATTCGGATAATTTGTTATCTTGAATTATTATTTGATAAATTATATATTGAATCATCAAAATTTTATTTCTAATTAGACAATAAAACTTGATAAAGAATAGATCGATAATAATAATTTTTCAATATTTATAAAGATGAAAAAGGTTTTTATTTTGCAGGTACAAAATTGCCCGATGAATAATTTAAAATACAATAAAGGATATCGTCAAATAAAAAAAGGATACCGCTCTATTCTACTTTTATTTCTTTTCCCTTTGGTTTATCATTCTTCTTTCTGTCAAATGTTACTTCTAGTATCCCATTGTTGTATGTAGACTTGGCAGTTTCGATATCTGCATCCTTTGGTAATTCTATAGTTTTGTGATATTTTCTTTGAGGATTATCTGCTATCACTTCAACTGCTCCATCATATGCGTTTATTTTTATATCCTCTTTTTTAGTACCTGGCATTTCAAATACTACTTTGACCTCATTTTGAGTTGAATTTATATCTGCTAGTGGCTCTCTTTCAGCAGATATTTGCGGGTTTATTTCTCCTTTTCCTTCTCCTTTTTCATCAAATGATTTAATATTTCCAAACTCCCTGATATGCGGTTTGCCGTCCGGTCCAACAGTCATTGAATATCCATATACTATTGGTCCTACTTCTCTAATTTTATTGCCTTGCTGTGTTTGGTATTCTCTTACCAATTCTTTTGAGGCATTTGATGACATATTGGTAAATACATTAAACATTCTGTCCATCTCTTTATGCATATCCTCGAAATCTCTGAATATGTCCCTTGTGCCGAACATTCCTCTTCCAATTCTATTTATGCTATTTAGATTCCCAAAGAATCTGTTAAACCCCTCATAAGGTTCTATATTTCCATTACTCATTTTGTAATAATACCTACTATATGTAATTTATATTACATAATATATATTTTACTGACATATTGTAAAAAACTAAAAATTTAGGGTATTTATCACTAATACAACATTTAGTTTTAATCAATTTAAAAAATGGTTGTGGGCATAGACCTATTTTTCTTTAGTTTCCATTTATCAATAATAAAATTTCAAATTGATATTGTAATCTTTGGATTAGGTGATTGATACAGCGTGTTTTATTACGTATGATAAGACATGCAAAATCAAGGAATCAGTAAAATCAGTATTTTATTTTTATTAATTATTCATATGTAATATTGTCTTGCTGTTGATAAGCAGAAATGAAAAAAATTGCAGATACATATGCACCAAATATTCTTTTAACATAAAATACGTTTCAACTATCTACCTTTTTTTATATCTTTTGCAATAACTTTGTATTAAAATCATTATATATAATATGTATATGGATAAGTTTACTATTCCATATCAGATAACGTTAAATGTTCCTGACTAGCAAAGACCTAGCAAGTTTTGTGATTTAAGTACATCCTTTGAGATCATAATTAATGATTAATAAAATTGAATCAGAGACAAAAAGACCAAGGGATTGAAATCTCGATAGGAAAAAAACTTTATGATGAGAGATTATCCCAGCAGTACCAGAGTTATATCTGAAGATAAAGACAATGGAATAATACAACAAGAAAGTAGTTGGAGAGGAGAAATTAAGGGATTCAATTCATTCCCTGATGGATATTTGCAAGGTGCAGGTCTTTCCTTCGTACATAGTAACGGTGTTTCAATATCCCATTGGCAAGGAACCTTTCTTCCAAAAGCTCTTGGTATAATAATAACCTTCAAGGGTAGAGATACAAATACAAATTGAAGATTTATTGTATTGAGAACATTTTTTTCAAATTCTGATGAACTATCATGGGTTAATGGATTGGTGTGTGTAGCAGAAGGAATATTTAATTTGGATAATAATTGCTTTATAAGTTCAGGTTATGAATGGCCTAGTAATGGAGGCAATATTAAATTATAACTGTAAATATAAATAAATTCTCAGGAACTCTAAAGACACTATCCTATAACGTTTATAATATTCCATAAAAGAATAATGGAGTATTTTGACAGGTTCGTGTCGGATAGAATAGTTGTGACAATTTGTGAAAGGGTTGATAGAAAAAGCATGTTTTTCCTTTTGTTTTTATTGCCTAATTTAGTAAAGTTCGGCAATAAATAGGTACTATTAACTTTTCTATATAATTATGATATTTTTAAATCATTGTCATCCTTTGAATTATCGATACGATATTAGTATAGCTTAAAAAACCACTTTCATTCATATAATGAAAAAATTATAGTATAAATAAGGACAGATAGGCACCTTTATAATCAGTGAATTGCGTCAAGTGTCTTCCATCAAGGTTTAATTATTATGTTACTAAAAATGATACCTAGTTCGGTAGAAGAACTGCAAATTTGTTTCTATTTCGAGCGTTTAAATAAAGATATTATATATTGTAAAGTTTATGCTATTATATATTAGCGATTTCTATAAGTTATGTATTATCCTTTTACATATTCTATTAGTTATTTAGGATTGTTGCAGATAACGATGACAATTACCTTCTTTAATATCATATCTTGAAAATCATTATTTTAATTATAGATATATTTTTATACTGTTGTGTTACAATATGAATTACAATGTCAATAAAAGACATTATCACAAATATTGTTAATATAGGAGGGAATATATTTTTAGGATGACTACTTACAACAAATATGGAATACCTATACCAAAAGACTCACTACAACGAATAGATAGAACTTCATCTCCTGCACATATTGGTAGTCTTAGAAATGCGATAGATTTCATTGC
>JBDUES010000088.1:0-5344 GCA_040297625.1 Candidatus Nitrosocosmicus sp.
GGGCATAGACATGATTATATATTCAGTATATAAAAATAATCATCCAGTAACTCCCACAGAGGTTGTAAATGTTTATGATCTTGGATATCTCGGAGTAGAAAAAGACTTTCCAGAACAACTATCATCACTACCATACAGAAAGAAGAAAAATAAGGAATTAGTTGTAGAAGAAAGAGAGTACAACAAAGACCATTCTAAAAGAAGGATAGTGATAGAGCATACCATCATTTGTAAGTTGAAAAAGTACAGGATAATGAATGATGCATTTAGAAACAAATTAGGAAAGTACAACAAGGTATCAGATATAGTATCAGGTCTGGTAAACTATAGAATTATGAACCAGCATCACTAGTACTGATACAAAATTCATAGGGATAGGTGGATAGTTTCTAATTATGCAAGAGATCTAATGTGTACATATCCCTCAATAGATATACAACATAACAAAAAGGTTGAAAACACCAGAGGAAGTAGAGACATATTTTCCTGGATTTATGGCTTATATACATAGATTGTACATTGAATAGTAGCAAATCCAAGTCATAAAAAACAAAGAAAGAAAGAAGGAAAAAGACGTGATATTCTTTAGGAGAGAAAGAAGGAAAAAGACGTGATATTCTTTAGGAAAGAAAAAGAAACATGTCGTAAAGACGCAATTAATGGATAACATCTCTGGCTTTATCATCATTCATAAATCTTGGAATAAGAAAGAAGGATGCCTGCATGATTTTGACATCTATAAAAAGAATCAATCTGTTACTCTCAATCAAGCTATTGTTGTGGTAAATGTGTTTGACCTTGGATATTTGGGAGTAGGAAATGATTTTACTGACCAAATCTCATTGCTACCGTATAGAAAGAAAAGAAACCATAAATTCTCTCAAGAAGAAAAAGAGTATAACAAGAGCCATTCAAAAAGAAAGAGGGTGATAAAAGAACATACTATCTGATACAGAATGGAAAAGTATGGGATAATAAATGATACTTTTAGAAACAGATTCAAAAAGTACAATCGGATATCAGATCAGATATAGTATCCGGTTTTAATATTCATTGTGAATCCGGTCATAAAAAATGACAATTGATAAAAATAAATAGATGAAAAGAAGAATATAAAAGAATGAAAAATTTTGTTAGGTATTTAATAATTTATCAACAATTCTCCATATTCTTATTAAAAGTTATGAATAACCAAATTTAATTCTTAAATCCGTTAATATTATTACGAGAGTAATATATAATAAAGAGATATATAATTTATATCATAAATTTTATATAGGTTTCCATTTGGATAGCAATGATTATTATAAAACACTGGGTGTATTAGAACAGGCGAGTCATAAAGAGATTAAAAGCGCCTTTAGGCGCCTCGCTAGAAAGTATCATCCTGATAGGAATTCCAACGTTTCTGATGATATAATGAAGAACATTAACATCGCCTTTGAAGTTCTTTCAGATCCAGAAAAAAGAAATCAATATGATAAATCAACCCTTGATAATATTGTAACAAACAAAGATGTAATAAATGAGAGTTATGTAGATAAAAATAATGTTGATAGCAGCAGCAGCAGCAGTGATTATCAAACAAAGTATGAAAGAAGATCATCATCGTCATACTCTGATACTTCTACAGATGAATATTCTAATTACTATCCAAGTGATGATAATGCAAATTTCAAGTCGCAGGAAACAGAAACCGCAACCTTGGAATCAACTAGCAACGATTTAGATATTCCAAAAAGTAGATATCAGATAATAGTGGAGCCATCCCTTTGTCTGGCCTTTGGCAGTTGTGAAACGCTTGCTCCAAAAGTATTTGTAGTAGAAAAGAACAGACGAATAAACCCCAAGGCAATAGTTAAATCAGAAAATGGAGCGGATTTTGAAACTATACTTGATGCAGCAAAAACATGTCCTACAAAAGCAATAATAATTATAGATAGATATTCAGGCGAACGTATTTTCCCCTAATTTTATAAAATACACGAGATGTATCCTTTAATAAAATTTTTTGTTATTAATGCATCGACCATTGCTATACTTTTGATATTTACTAATTAACATAAATACATTAACAATATATAATAAAATTTATACATATGTTATAATACATTTGGCCATTAACAGAACATCTTTTTGAAAATATCTATATTGAGCGTGAATGTTGTTGTTGTTGTTGAGATGTAGGATAACATTTAAAATATAACTAAATGTAGTATCAAAAAAAGAGATTCATAATGTGTTTCATGTGATCCAGAAAGGGATGAATATTCCTGTTGTGCTTTATAAGCATGATGATAAGATTAACATATAAAAGTAGTCAATTTTATTAATGATACTTTTTTTTAAAGTGTTATCAAAAATAAATACTTTTATTTTTTAATTTGATTATCTTTCACAAATAATTTCATTATTATTTTGGGTTTTCTTTTGCCATATTAAATAAATTTTTAACCGAATTGGCATTTGCAAAAGCGATATCGTTAATCATTTTACTTACTGCAATAGTATTTTCTGTATATACAAGAGCTATTCTTGAATATATTTCCGGAAGTTTTCTGCAGTAAGTCGAATTATTCCAAAATATGGTATTAGTGTTTTCTAAAATACTAGCAAATGTGTTTTGAAAAGAATTTATTGTTTGTATTTGAAGTTCCATATAACCATCTGTTATATCTTTGGTTGCTTGAGATATCTGTTCCTGCACTTTATCAATTGTCTGAGTGTACCGTGAAATCGTTTGTGTAGATTTATTTGTACTTTTATTTATATTATTTTTAGTTTCATCCAATAATACTTTATTTGACGATTGTTGGTTTTCCTGTTTATTAAAACTGGTTGATGTTCTTTCTTGTTGTAATAGTGGTGTTAGCGGTTGTTGTGGTGATGATGATGACATTAGTGGCACTTCTGTAGATAAAGTCGGGGAATGAACCAATACTTTTAATTCTGATTCAATATCTTTGTCTTTATCTTCTACTAATACTTCTACTTCTGTTTGTACTTCTACTCCCTCTTCTGCAGGGATTGTCGTAACTGCTGCAATAGTAGCTTCTGCACTCTCTTGATTTAGAATTATTTTATCTTCAATTAATGATGTTTCTGTTGAAGGGTCTTTTACGTTTATTTCTATTTTCGAATCATTAGTTTCATCAAGAGACATTACAATTCCCTTATCTATTTCTTTATTGACTTTATCCAATCCATTTATGTTAAAAGTACTATTTTTAATGCCGGTAGTATCACCCGTTGCTGCTGCTTCTACTACTACTACTCCTGAATCTGTAGGCCCTTCAATAATTACTTCTCTGCCTGTCTCAATTGCTTCTTTAACTGCTTCCCCAATAGATGGAGTTATGGGTTTCCTTTTATTTTTAGTTTGATTATTATCATTATAATTATTACTCATTTATTGATAGGGAGTAAGAAAGTATTAATACATATAAGGAAGAATCTGCATTGTTTTATGAAAATTTTATTAATAATTCTATAGTTTTGTGATACTCCATTCAAAAGTATTTTAATGATAGTGTAATTTATTACATAAAATTAATACGGAATAATGGATTTACATAAAAACAGTTTACAAATAATATAAAATGTACTAAAAAAGATTGATATTATTAATAATATCGATTAATATTAAAAAAATCATGAGATATTCAAAAAAAAGTTTTAATAAATAATAAAAAAATTGTGTCAACAGCGTAATAAAAAACTTCTAAAAGTCTTTTTTAGTTTGATTCATTTTCAAAATTATTTAACTATTTTATTAATGGATGATATAATTCATATGAAAGGATACAAACACTTGTAAATAAAAAAACAATAGGGATTATCCTAATTAATCAATCCTAGATTTAATTTTCTCCAAATCCATTTTTTCTTTCTCAAATTATTAGTAGATGTAAAGTTACCAAACATAAAGACCTTGATGAATAAAGATCGATAGAATCTTTTTTTAATGTATGTGGTATTAAGAAAAATATATGATTGATCATAAGCATTCAAAGCGCAAGAATAAAAGAGTAGAACTGGATCGTTTAACTGCAATTATTAAAGAACAATTACTATGTTCTCTCCCTCCCTCCCTCCTTTTCTCTATTAATATATGCAGAATAGTCACAGTTATTTTTAGTTGTGATTGATAATAGAGAAACATTAAAAGATTGTAATAGTGTTAACATATTATTAATAATTCAATTGAATAAATATATTGTGATGAGCAATCTTGTCTGATGAAGTGGATCAAAGAAATACTATACTCAATTTATATAATTCAGGAATTGATCCCGAAACAATATCCCTTGAATTGGATATTAATCAAGATGCTGTTATGAAAGTGATTAAAAATGAAACAAAGAAAGAGCTGGAAAAATCTTCAAATAAAAATTCAAAGGTTCTTTTAAATAAACTGTATCTTGACGCAGTTATTGATATCGATAAAGTAATAAAAGAATCTCAAGTTAGAATCTGGAAGGCTTTAAAATCAAAACCGGATTTTAATACTTCATTTAAGGATACTCAAAACATTTTAGAAAGATATGGTGAATCCAAAGTTAATCTTGTAATACTACATATTGATTTAGTAGGGTCAACTAGGATGTCCCTGAATCTGCCAGTTGATAGATTAACAACAATAATTAGATCATTTGCTCAGCAAACGTCTCTTATAGTATCAATGTATGGAGGCTATGTCTTAAAGTATATCGGAGATGCGGTTTTGGCATTTTTTGTAGTAGAAGATATCCAAGATAGTAAAGTTCTTGACGATATAAATGTAAAATCTAAAGATGATAACAAATCCTATTGCCTTCAATTTAGTAATGCAATAAGTTGTGCTTACACGATGATTAAAGTTATACAAGAGGGTGTAAATCCTATCTTAAACCAGTATGATTATCCTGAACTAAAAATAAGAATAGGTATTGATTTTGGAGAGATCGCTGTAGTCCAGTATGGCTGGGATGTAGATGAATATAAAGAGATAGTGTTAAAAAAACCCCATCTTGACCTTATAGGATATACTATTAGCATAGCTGTAAAAATGACTACACTAGCAGAACCCAACCATATAGTAATTGGTCAGAAATTATATGACAATTTAGATGTCAAAGAAAAAAATACTTTCAGAAAATTACCATCTAATCCCGATATTTGGAATTATATGCATAAGACAACTGGAAGAATATATGACCTCTATGGTAACACAGAATAATCTTGTCTTTTACGTAATGCTTCCATAACACCATTAATACCATCTCCCGGTAATCCAAAGATGACTTTTACACCCCAATCAATTAATGCCTCAACTATTATATCCGACGTTTGCATATTCTGATAG
>JBDUES010000089.1:0-19311 GCA_040297625.1 Candidatus Nitrosocosmicus sp.
GCAGGATTATTGAATTATAAGATTATATATTGTAAATATAATTGAAATAATTGTATTTTTATATAGATCACCAAATTGATCTTGGGTGATTAACATTCATGCATATCATGATAACAATAATTTATTGATTAGTGTTATTTGTAATTGTAGGTATTATTTTTTGGAAAGTTAATGCATGATTATCGGTAGGAGTGTTGGAAAAGATTTCAGATTTTATTATTTTAATTGTTGTATTGTTGGTTGATTGCTGATTACTTGAATTAGTATTGTTATTTAGAACCTTATTTATAAGTTCAATGGGATTTATGATATTATTTGGTTCGACTGAAAAAATGGCAGTTAAATTGTTTTTATTTCCTCCTTCATTTTTTATTTTTTCCATAGAATTCGCTAGTGAAAAATCAACTTTGAGATAAAACGCCTCTTTTTTCAAACCACTTAATGTATTTACGGTATGTAATACATCTACATTAACTAAATCTCCCAATTCTTGTTTACTAATAATTATGGATGAGCCTTGATTGTTGAAAAAATTGTTTGTCAGTAATCCGTTGTTTAAATTTATTCTTATTAATGCCACCCCCTCAATAAATCCATTTTTAAAATTGGTATTGCCCGTTGATGGGGATGGAAATATTTTGGCACAGTTAATATTTACAATGCTTTCTGGTTGGATGTTTAGTGGTTGAAAATTGTTTTTATTTTCTTGATTAATCTCTATTGGCTTCCAAATAACAGTTAACGGAAAGCTTTGCTTGTTAAATAGGGTAATATCCGAATCATATTTTCCAGGTCTTAACGGTCCATTATCATTGTCTATTGTACCGCAATTAAACCTGGCATAGTAGTCTACTGTTTGAGAATTTGATTTGTTCGTATTTATTTGAGCTAGAATGGAAGAAGGCATTATTTTATTATCAATATAGGAAATTAATTTTTTATCTGATAATACAATTTGAAAAGTGAATATGATCGTCAAGAAAACAAAAATATAATAATATTTCATATCGGTAATCACTTTTTCATTGATATAATTATTATGTTTATTTTCCATAATAATAAATAGTTGAATTTATAACTTATTTAATTATGAATAAGGTCATTCCATTTTATCTTTTTTTCATACTTTTAATTCTGTCAATAAGCTATGCATTTACTTTTAGCAAAGTTTTTGGAGATGGATTATTTATGGAACAGTTATCTGCTTCTCTTGGGGCTCGTAAAGCCGATTTATTAATAAAAATGTCTCCACCTGTTGTAACTACTGCATTAATTCAGAATCAGGGTCAAAAACCTGTAATAGAGTTTAAACTATTTGATTCAACAACTAATCAAACTTTTAAATCAGTTACCTATTATATTACAATTGAGAAAAATGGTAAACAATTGTTATCCAACTGGTTTTTCAATCCAAATGGCGATTTAAAGATTCAAATGGAACCAAGAAATACCAGTCAAATTACTGTATCTGGAGAGCTCGATCCGATTTTAAATGCTTATACCAGTCAGGGTTCTGATAATGTAGTCGCTTCAGGTCCAATATTCGCTGAAGGCGGATTATATCATTTTATTGTAAGAATTGTTACTGTTGATTATTCTACAACTATATTGCCTGATGATCAACAACCTGTATTTAATGGCTGGCTTAGTGTTGGAGCTGCCAAAGATAAAGTATTTAACATTGACGGCAAACCAGTTCCTGTCAATATACTTGGCTATTATGATCAAATAAATAATATATCCTATGTTCCTAAACTAAATGCAATTTCGTTCAATATGCCTTTTAATTATAATTTGACTCGACTGAATGCTCCAGATAATAATGTGTATCTTCATCAGGAAGTCCATGTGCCAAAGCCAAGTGTTTTTACTTCTACAGGTAGTTATACCGGGCTCGTTAATGGGAAAGATGTGAGTAACTACTTGGTCGTAGACGGATCTAATAAAACACAAGATGTGGCGCACTTTATGCTTACTAAACCAATAGTTTTACAAATAGCCAGCAAGCATAACCAGACATCCAATAATTCTTCTTCTTCATTAATGGACTTTACTCTTATGCCATCTAAAAATGGATCCAAGTCTATGGGAACTGCTATGAATATGACAACAATGTTGATGCCGCCAAAATAATTATTATTTTTATATTTTTTTGTTGTATCTATATATAAAATAATTTAAATAAAATTAATAACTAATAGATTTTCTTTATATATGCATATTTTTATAATCAAACGCTGATATTGTGCAATGCTTTTCAATACTTTATTAAATACCATTTTTTATACATGTTATGTAATATGTATTTATTAAATTAATCAAATTGATTAAATATCCATTTATTTTATTCTTTATGCTTATTTCTTATTTCTCGCTTTCAATATGTTTTATTTTTGGTACAAGTTATTCAAAAGTTGGCCTTGATACCTACCCATTTAATTTAAAAAATTACTTTATGGTTCTTAATTTGATATCAAATAATTTTGTATTATCAATTGATACACCAGCAAATATTGGTAATAATCTACCTGACATAAATGATTCTAATACCTTCTCAACAAAAGGATTATTATCTTCCGTTTTATTTCCAAATTATGCTAGTATATTACATAATATCAATAAATCCTCAACTTTATCCAATACTGATCATATCCTAGATGCATCATCATTATATGAATTTCCAAAATTGATTTCTGGGACTTGGGTTTTAAATGTCACACAAGGTACTGTGACAAATTTCCATAGCGCTTTTAAACTGGTGACCTCTGATGGATATGAAAAACATTTTATTGAAATAAATAATTTTCAAAATCAAAATACATCGATTATTTTAAATCCTTATACAAATACTACAATAAATGGATATGTTGACATTAAGATAGATAATCAATTATTTGAATCTCATTTACCAATAGAAATAGATCTAAATAGAATTAATATTATTGTGATATCTATGGATAAACAAAGCATTAGTGATCTTTTATTTAATAATCCAATCTATGGAATAGTTGATTCTTTCAAAAATTACAAGAATGATGAACTTTTGAATTTAAATAATCCATAGTATTCATATATCCGCAAACAAACTATTAAATATTCAATATTCAATGATTTAATATATCTGAAATTTACTATAATACATTATGGCAGATAAAAAGAACTCTGATCGGTTTAAAGACGATGACTTGAATACTTCTGTCGCAAATGAAAGTCTGGAAGTTTCAAATAATGATGTCGATTCTAAAACTATTCCTGCTATTATTGATGATTTAGATATTCAGGATGTTCCAGGTATAGGGCCCACAACCGCAAAAAAACTTCGTGATGGAGGAATACTTACTGTTATGGACCTTGCAGTTGCTAGTTCTGAAGAGTTATCTGTAGAAATCAACTCCTCAAAAGAAAGCGCAGCTGCATTTATTATTGCTGCACAACAATTACTGCGAGACTCCAATATATTGGATAAAGAATTTGTTACTGCTGATGTTGCTCTCGAAAAAAGAAAATCACTGTTGCGTTGTACTACGGGGTCAAAGGCTTTAGATAAGCTTCTCCTGGGTGGAATTGAAACTCAAGCTATTACAGAGTTTTATGGTGAATTTGGTTCTGGAAAATCTCAAATTTGTCATACTCTTTGCGTAATGTCTCATCAACCAGTTGAAGCGGGTGGATTCGCAAGTGGTTCGATATACATTGATACTGAAGGTACTTTTAGACCTGAACGTGTTGAACAAATAGCTGCCTCCCGTGGTCTTGATCCATCAAGTGTTTTAAAAAGTATTGCAGTTTGCAAAGTGTATAATAGTTCTCACCTGGAATTGATTATAAAGGATTTGGGAAAATACATCACTGATTTTAAATCCCGTTTGGTTATAATTGATAGTATCATTTCTCTTCATAGAGCAGAATTCGCTGGAAGAGGTACATTATCTGATAGACAACAACGACTTAATACAATGCTACACAAGATAATTAGATTAGCTGAAATTTATAATATATCCGTCGTAATAACTAATCAAGTTCAATCGTCTCCTGATACTTTTTTTGGGGATCCTACAAAAGCTGCTGGTGGCAACATTTTAGGTCATGCTTCGACTTATAGGATTTATCTTCGAAAATCTGGTGAAAACAGAACTGCAAAAATGATAGATTCTCCTTATCATCCATATTCTGATACAAAATTCACTGTAACAGAAAAAGGAGCCGATGATTTGGATGAGGAGTCCAGTTCAAAAAGAGGGGGAAAATAAAAGTATATCATTCCAATCCAATTCCCGCTTTTGAAATATATTTGTAGCAATAGGTTTTGCTAGCTAGTAGTATATCATCATTCCTCTCTGCAGTAATATGAATAAATAAATCAATTATTAGCATGCAGTTTACATCTTCTTTATGACCCAATCGTCCAAATTTCCGTTCTATTATTTTTTTTATATTTTTTTATTTGTAAATATATTATGATCTTCTTTGGGATATTTTTTATAAGGCCAACTCTGATATTTATATAATTCTTATCGTTTTAAATGGCAGTAGAGGTATCTATACCGTTAATAATTGTAGAAACAGTGCAGTTACCATATTTTTCTACAAACTTTTAAAATGAAAAACCTTTTCAAATACAATAAAAAATTTTTTCTATGGTAATTAACAATAAAACTTGAATAGATTTTGATTTTTATAATTGGATCTAAAAATAACAATATATCCATCTATCTATAAAAGATGAAGAATTTTTTTAGCCGATATTCTAAACCTTTACTTTCTGTCATGTTTTTTCTTTCTTGTTTATATTTTTGTATTAACAGTACCTATCCCCTAAATTATTTTAAATGAAAAAAATGGATTATTATCAATATTTGATACGATGCTTTTTTACCTCTGGAAGAACTATGATATATATGAGAAAATGATAACAAAATATAAATTAAAATCATGCTCTCTTTCTAACACTTTTATATCCTCTTGGAAACAGAAATAGTATAAAATAAAGCAATATATGATTTGTCATATTGACCAATCTAATATCAAAAATAAATAAATAAAAAAAGTGTATTTTATTTTAGTTTTGTAGACGCATGTATCATTTAGTTGGTTTTAATTCCGGCTGATGCTAGATTGTGTCTGACTTGATCTATAATTTTATTCTGTAAATCACTTGATTTCCCACTATGTTTGCTATCTTGGTTATTGTTGTTATTATTGTTATTATTGTTTTTCGTCTTCTTCACCTTCATTTGCTTTACAACTTTTACCGGTTTCTTGGTTTTGTCATGCTTTACAACTTTTGTCGTCTTCTTAGGTTTGTCATGCTTTACAACTTTTACCGGTTTAAGATGTTGGGTATGATGAATATTAGTAGTATGTTTTACATGTTTGGTTGTATGACTGGTGGTATCTGCAACTAATGGAACTAATGGGGTGACACCTTTGATTGTTTGACTTGTACTATTACCTATAGTTATACAACAAGGAGGAGGGCTGCTTTGACTACTATCTTTAATTTGTTGTATCTGTTGTGCTATTGGATGTTGATTTGCTAATGAGGATGATGAGATATTGCTTACTGTGTTTTTAGGCACCTGATTTGGAGAATTATAATTTTTTAATTGCTCAGATGTAAAGTTCATTCCTGTTACATTTGTAGAATAATATGAGCTTTGTGGATTATTTAGACAATAGGATTTTGCTGTGATTTTATTGGATCCTACAGTGATATGGGTATAATTTTTTGATAGCGCATATTGCCAAGTGGAATAGTCTTCCTTTCCTGCTGTATTCATAGGTTGAACGGGTTGATATGGTTTTATGTTATTAATGATGATTGCAACTTTACAATTCAATGTTGCATTATCTTTAGATATTCCTTTGATGATAAATGGGCTGTTTGAATTAATTGGTACGACACTTCCTTTTTCTGGAGAAGTGATTCTTATTCCACCACCACCAGTGCTACCACCAACACTTTTTGCAATGTTTGATGGAATGTTGGAGGTAGTTTTGGGTGGAATGTTTGGACTGGTAGAATTTTGTGCAAAAGTATTAATGTTATTACCATAGGTAATATTAGAAAATAACAATATTAACATAATTACACCTATAAAAAAAATACCATGATTTTTAATCATAATTATAATTGATTATTATTAATATATTAAAGTTTAATAAAATTATTCTATAGATTGTCATCTAATTTTTTGAGTAAGTTTTAGAAAGATGGTGGAAATATTCTTTAATATTTAGTAATTGTATAGCAATTAATTAATTTAAACCGTCATATATTGCTTAAACATAAACTTTAACAATCTGAAAAATACATTATCGACGTGGCAGAAAATATTGATAATCATGATCATAAAACTTTGTTGACATTTTATAATATAAAATATCTAGTTGAAGGATTAGATGCATTACTTCATACTAATCTGGATGGTGATAAAAGATCTAATGTAATTAAATTGCGAGATGAACTAACAGATTACGTGACTAATGTTTTTAATGATTATTCTTAATTATTCTTCTTTTATGACAATCAAAATAATTAAAAAACTCCTAAAATAAAAAAACAGGCGCTATATATCTGAAAATTATAGTTTCGGGAACACCTGGTGTTGGAAAACATACTATTTCTATCGAACTTTCCAGACTATTGAATGTCCCTATTGTAGATATAAATAAAGTAATATTATCTGAAAATCTTCTCCTTTCCTCTACATCTGAAAATGAAATAGATATTGAAAAAACCTTTAATTCATTAAAATTATTACTTTCTACAAAAGAATATGACAATGCAATTATAGTTGGTCATCTGGCTCCCTATGTTATAGATCCTTTATTGGTAGATTTTGTAGTAGTTTTAAGAAGATGTCCTTATGAATTAAAAAAAATATATGAAATACGATCATATTCTGAAAAGAAAATTCATGATAATTTAATATCTGAAATTTTAGGGATTATATCTTATGATTTTTTAGGAAAATTCAATAAAACATCTATTATCGAATTAGAAATAAATGAAAATGTTTTGCCTTCTCTATCTGCTCGAAAAATTATGGAGATGTACAACAATAAAAATTTGAGAGAATTCGGAATAATAGATTGGTTGCCTGTTATCCAATCTGATCCTCAAATGTTTAAATTCTTGGTATGACCCTAGGAAAAAACTGATTTTATATATATATACCTTAAGATATTATCCATTTGAATCATGGCTGCTATAATTTCAAGAAAGTTTGCTGAAGAGAGTATACAATTTTTAGGAAAAAAAGTTTCCATTGAAACATCAGATAATAAAAATTATTCTGGTGTTCTAGTTGGACTTAGTGAAAAATTTGATTTGATATTGAATGATGTTGACTCTCAACAAATTCAAAAACTGATGGTAAATGGATTATTTGTAAAAGAAATAAAATTATTGGAAAGACCATTTGACCTCAAGACACTGGCTGATAGATTATCTCGTATATTTCCAGGTTTAGTTAAAATTCGTGAAGATATAGGTGCTATAATTGTAATGGATAAAATTAAAGTTACAGAGTCGGGTGTAGAGGAGGGTTCTGGATTAGCGGCTTCTAGAGTCAAAGCAATTTATGATGAATTCATTAAGGAGTCAAAGAATTAATCTTGTCCTTTGAGGTGAAATGTACAGATCTAGCTGCTCGAATTGGAAAATTTACTACACCACATGGTTCTTTCGAAACACCTTCTTTCATACCTGTAATTCACCCAGTTAAACAACAAATAAGTCCTAATTTTTTAAAAAGTCTTGGATTTAATTGTTTAATAACAAATGCATATATTACATTCAAAAAATATGAAGAAAAAGCCAGAAAATATGGAATTCATAATATTGTAAATTTTGATGGACCTATAATGACAGATTCTGGAGGCTATCAAGTTCTTGAATATGGCTCAGTTGGAGTATCACCTTCAACCATGGCTCAATTCGAACTTGATATAGGTAGTGACATCCCGGTTCCCTTGGATAAACCTACAGGGTATGGATTATCATATCCTATTGCTAAATCTTATGTAGATGAAACTATTTCAAATATAGAAGAAACTGTTAAAATAATAGAAAAAAATAAAAATAATTTAGCCATCGACTCCCCTTTCCTCTCCTCTAAAGGTGAAATATGGACTGGAACAATTCAGGGTGCAGAGCACTTTGATCTAGTTAAATATTCTGCATCCGTTCTGGATAAATTGGGATTTCAATTTTTTGCCATAGGTAGTCCGGTCGAACTCATGGAATCTTATAACTTTTCAATTCTAGCACAACTTATTAAAACGACAAAATTAGCTATACCTGACAAGCCCGTTCATTTATTTGGTGCTGGTCATCCATTAACTATTCCTCTTGCTGTGGCATTAGGGTGTGATACCTTTGATTCAGCTTCATATATTTTGTATGCAAAAGATAATCGTTATATGTATTCTCATGGAACTTTGAGACTAGATGACATGTATTATTTCCCCTGTTGCTGTCCTGTTTGTTCTTATTATACAGTTAAAGAATTATTAAATGAAGATAGGGAGACTAGGGTCACTAACCTGGCAAAACATAACTTGTTTGTTCTTAAACAAGAAATTTCTTTTGTAAAACAGTCTATATATGATGGGAGACTTTGGGAATATGTTTTACAAAAAGCCCGGTCTCATCCAAAATTAATGGATGCTATGTATACTATTAAAAATTTTGAGTATTTACAAAATTATACTCCTTTATTTAAACAAAAAGCAATTTATTTATTTGAACCTATAGATCAATATAGACCTGAATTAAAAAATTTCCGTCATATGCTGATAAATAACTATAAATCCTTTTATAATGATATTTTATTGCTTTATCCGGACCAGGGTATAAGACCATTCTATTTGTCTTCTATTTTTAAAAATTTGATCGATAAATATTCTTCATCTCTATTATGCCTTTATAATCCATTTTTTGGATTAATCCCTGTTGAAATCTCTGATATTTATCCTGCTTCTCATAATGTTTTTTCTAAACATTGTGCTGATTTTGAAGCTGGAGATTGTGATGAGTTTATAAAGGTGCTGAATTCTTTTCTAAAAAATAATCATTTTAAAACTATTTATATAATTGCTGACTCTTTTATGAAAAAACTGTTGCCATTTCTACACTTTTCTGATGAAATAGAAATAAAAATAGAAGATTTTGTTGATACCTATAAATCAGATTAATTTTTTATAATTATGTTTATTTTTTTAATTAAATTAAATTAAAATTTTGCGCCTACACTGTCTTTTTCTTCTTTGGTTAATTCTCTATATCCATTTTGATCAATTATTACAGCATTTATGCTATCACCTGTTCCAGCATTTCTTCTAATTGCGGCAGCTATGGATTGAATAGCAAGTTTATAAGCTTCGTTTACACCAATCCTATCTTTATATTCTGATTCTAGATATCCATAAGCAACTGGCGATCCACTTCCGGTAGAAATGAATTTTTCAGTGGTCATCGAGCCAAATAAGTCAATATTGTATATCTTTCCCTCTTTTTCTCGATAATCAAATCCTGCCATAATAATTTGAACATATAATGGAAAATACCTTTGATTAAATAATATATTAGAACAAAGCCTTGCAGCAGAGCTTACTGGAATTGGTTCTTTTCTTGAAAATCTGTAAATATTTGCATTATATCTCATTGTATCTACAAGATTTTGAGCGTCTGCAACACCTCCTGCAATTGTCATGCCTAAATGATCATCTACCTTTTGTATTTTCATTACATTTCTGTCTGCTATAAATAAACCTGCACTTGCTCTAGTGTCTGCAGCTAAAACTATTCCATCAGTGCATGTAATAGCACATGTAGTTGTTCCTTTTTTAATCTGATCTAAAATATACTGAGGATAACGATTATCATTAATCTGCATTTATATGAACTAATAATTGACTACATTTAAGCATTATTGATTAGTATTAAATTATAAAATTATTATTATACTTCATTCTATAGTAATTATTAGTATTTGTTAAAAACAGTATATGATAAAATCTGGAAGAATCATATAGTATATTCACGTGATGATGATAGTCCTTCATTAATTTATATTGATAGACATTTTATACATGAAGTTACTTCTCCTCAGGCTTTTGATGGGCTTAGAATAAACAATAGAAAAGTACGAAAACCCGATCTTACTTTTGCTACTGTAGATCATAATGTTCCTACAACAAATAGATCGTTACCATTAGTTGATGAAATTTCTTCACTACAAATACAAACTTTGCAAAAAAATTGCCAAGATTTTGGAATTACTCTTTTTGATATAAATGATCGATTTCAGGGTATAGTTCATGTAATTGGTCCTGAATTGGGCTTGACACTACCTGGAAGCACAATTGTTTGCGGAGATAGTCATACCTCTACCCATGGTGCTTTCGGTGCATTGGCCTTTGGAATAGGTACTAGTGAAGTGGAGCATGTATTAGCTACTCAATGTTTGTGGATGAAAAAGGCCAAAAATTTTGAAATTATTTTAAATAGTAGTTTAAAAAAAGATTTTGCTATATCTGCAAAAGATGTTATACTGTCAATTATTAAAAATATAGGCACATCTGGAGGTTCTGGGTCTGTAATCGAATATCGAGGAAGTTTCATTTCAAATCTTTCTATGGAAAAAAGAATGACAATCTGCAATATGTCGATTGAAGCCGGTGCCAGAGCTGGACTCGTATCTCCTGATAATATAACCTTTGATTACCTGAGAGAAAAAACCTTCGCTCCAAAGAATGAATCATTTGAAAGATTACTGAATGATTGGAGAAATGTTAGATCTGATACTAATGCAAAATATGACAAGTCATTTTTATTAAATGTCGATAGTATTGTTCCTCAAGTTACATGGGGTACTAATCCTGCCATGACTATTGATGTTACTTCTACAATTCCAAGTCCTGATGAATATGCTAAAGATAACGAAGAAGAGAAAAAATCTGCTATTCGAGCATTAGAATACATGGATTTGACTCCGGGGATACCCATAACTGACATATCGATAGATAGAGTTTTCATAGGGTCTTGTACAAATGCCAGATTGGAGGATCTGATAGAGGCATCAATAATAGTAAAAGACAAAAAAATTTCTTCTAATGTCAAAGCTATGGTTGTTCCGGGTTCTCAACAGGTAAAGCTGTCTGCTGAAAAACTAGGACTTGATAAAATTTTTGTGGATGCAGGATTTGAGTGGCGCGAATCTGGTTGTAGTATGTGTCTGGGAATGAATCCTGATATACTTTTACCTGGTGAAAGATGTGCTAGCACCTCTAATAGAAATTTTGAAGGGCGACAAGGTACAGGTGGAAGAACTCATTTAGTCAGTCCAGTAATGGCTGCTGCAGCAGCTGTTGCTGGTAAATTCGTTGACGTTAGAGAATGGATTTAAATTAATATGGTAAAAGGGTATTAAATGATTTGATGGAGTCTTTTAATTATTTAAAAAGCAAACCAGTTCCACTTGATATAGTTAACGTTGATACCGATCAGATCATTCCCAAACAATTCCTCAAACTCCTGAGAAAGACTGGATATGGAAAATATTTATTTTATAACTGGCGTTATGATGACCATGGCAATGATAAATCTGGTTTTGTTTTAAATTTATCTGAATTTAAAGAAAGGACAATCCTTCTAACCCGGGAAAACTTTGGTATAGGTAGTTCGAGAGAACATGCCGTATGGGCACTTAAAGATTTTGGATTTAAAGCAATTCTGGGGATTTCTTTTGCCGATATTTTTTATAATAATTGCTTTAAAAATGGTATTTTAGTTATTAAATTGGATAAAGATAAAATTGATCATATTTTTTCAGAAAAAATAAATCAAGATATAGAAATTGATTTATTAAACCAAACAATAAAAATAGGTTCTGAAACTTATAAATTTGATATTGATTCAACATTAAAATATTATTTGTTAGAAGGTGTTGATGAAATTTCTACAACATTAAAATTCGAAAATTCTATAAAAAAATATGAACTTGATAATGATTCATTAATATTTAATTAATTTTTATTTTTACCTAATTTATATTGGTAAAAGTATAATTGTGAAATTTAATATAAATCTAATAATAAAAAAATAACTACAAAATGTTATATTAATTCTTGAATATAAATAACTATATTAATATATAATTATATTTATTATGGTGATAATTGAAGGTTTTCTTATTAATGATAAAAATCTCTAAATTAAATATATGGAAAAATTAACACTCTTTATATCTTTATCTTTGATTTCATTGATAATTGCTGTGGGTATTTTTGGTTCCTCTCCAATTGTTTTAGCTAAAACTAAGGTTGAAAAAACCTCTATGTTAAACCAATTTTCATCGCACAATCATGATCCTGTTGGTCATCATCTTACTACTTATCACGATTCTCCCATTCTATTGCCTTTGTCGTCGTCTGGAATAGCTGCCGATTTAAGTTCTAGTTTTTCATATATTATCAATACACAAATATTTACTGGATTGAATAACTAAAAAAATTATATTAAATTATTTTATAATATTAAGATTTTTTAACATAATGTTTAATATCGGCGCATATTTTTCAAAGGTTTTTTGTTCAGTTAGTAATGAAAATATGTATATTTTATTATTTATGATTGAGTAAATTTGTTCAGTCATGAAATCTATTCCCGAGTTTTTAAAACTATATTTTATACTCTTTCCAGATTGATTGTCATCTATATTTATGGTTGAAATATTTTCCAGTTTGAAATCTTTGTTATTCAGTGCTAGTTTTTTAATTATTGTTTGTATTTCAAAATTTTTATTATCTGCTATGTTTTTACCTAATTTTGGTATGCTTATGACAATATTATCTTGAAAAATATCATTCGAATTTTCTTTGGGTGATCGAAATATTGTAATAAAGCCCGTTTGATTGTTCTCATTATTTTTGTTTTTAATAATCTCCCAATCTTTTGGGTATATTGTAGTAAAGTTTCCTTTTTTATCCGTATAATTAATCCACTTGTTATTATCGGTGGCGGTGTTGGTTGTTAAATTTAGTTTTATTTTTGTATTTGGGTATTGTGAATATATGTCACCATTAAAATATTTTATTATGAATAAATTATAAAATATCAATATATATAATAATAAAAAAAAAATTGTGTGTTTATTTTTTTTTATTAACATCTCTATTAATTCTACTAGTAGTGTTAATGATTAGTATTATTTTACATTTTTATTGATTATAAATATTCCATTTTTAACCAATAAGTTCATATGATAAAATATACCTGTTTTAAGTTATTTGAGTATTTTTAGATATGATTTATACAAAAGTCCTAATGTTGGTATATTTGCTAAATCTAATGATAGTGTAGTATTACTTCCATATGGATATGCCGAAACTAAAAGTAAAAAATTGATTGACTATTTAGAAGTTGATCCTGTTTTTGTTTCAATAGCTGGAAATCGAATAATCGGACCTATGGTGGTTTTGAATAATAATGGTATGATATTGCCATCACTAGCTTCAGATGATGAAATAACATATCTTAAACAAATGACTGGACTTAATATTGCACGTTTGGAATCAAAACTAACTGCAGTAGGAAATCTAATAACTGCAAATGATTATGGGGCTATTGTCTCGCCACTGTTTAAAGGTGAATTTGATAAACAAATAGAAGATATTCTAGGAATTAATGTACATACAATGTCTGTTGCAGATTTTAATCAAACAGGATCTATGATTGTTTCTAATAACTATGGTGCAGCAATTCATCCAAAGGCCTCGGAAAAAGAAATCGAAACTATTTCGTCTATTTTAAAAGTGGATGTGGAACCTCTAACAATCAATGGAGGCATCCCTTACCTTTCTTCAGGAATAATTTGTAATTCAAAATCCTTGGTTGTTGGCAGTTTAACAACTGGTCCAGAATTGATAATGTTAAGTAGAGGTTTTAAAATGTAGAAATTGGATATACAATTAATAATTGAAGTTGTTAACTTATCCTACCTTTTAATCATTAGAAGTGAACATGTATTGATTATACCGATAGAAAGGTTGTTTTAACTAGATCATAATAGAGTGAATGGAAAATACACTAAATCTTATATAATTGGGTATAAACAGAGATATATTTAATCATCATTAAACCAATTCTTATCTGTGTTTTTTTTTGCTTTTATATCATAAATTATTATCTAGAAAACCATTGTTATTCCGATCATTTGCTACTGGTCTTGATATTGCAGCATTTGGACCGTATCAATAAATATGCTGAATCAATACAAAGTTTATGAAATTAAACGCTTTTCAAGAAATAATATTAGAAGTAGTTCTTTCGTTCTTGCTATCATTTTCTTCTAAAGGCCCATAAAATTCTTATTATTCTCAACGGAGAGGACCAATCATCTAAAAACAAATTTGATTTTAACAATTTTATTTTTTAAATATGTTCAATCACTTTCTTTAACATCTTTTCATCATTCGCTTTTTCATGCGTCCAGAAGAGCAAGGATCTCATGGGTATATATTTACGACAATATAGATCTTTATGTAGTAAATATTCTTTCCTCCTATTTTGTATATTCCATTTATGTTGTATCTATTGACCTCTGTTTGTTATCTTTATTCGGGGCTATCTATTGTAATTACAATGCTTTCATCTTTAGCATCTATTCTACTATTATGCTATTACTACTTCTGATGGTTTTAAATTGTTTATAATCTACGATAATTCGGCAATGAATACACAAGTTACAATGTGGTTTAATTTTATTTCTTTTTGAATTATTATGGGATAAATAAATTTATTGAATGACTGTATCTTACTTTCTCTATATTAGTAAATTATTGTTAAAAAATATTATTTTAAGGGAAAATAATTAATAATTTACATTTTTCTTTCAGTAATACATAAATCTTATTTTATTGATATATAAATTAGAATTATTTATGACTCTTGAAAAAATATATTTTTCTAATATCATAAAACCTATTATTTCATCAATAATAAATTTGAATAAAACTAAAATTTTTCTATTAATTTTAATTTTAGTACCTTCTTTGTTTGTTTCAATATCTATTCAATATTCTAACTATGCGAATGCAACTACTCCCTCGTTAGGTCAAACCATACAACAATTTCAAAATAATTTGCAATCAAATATTAATAAAGATATACAATCAAATATTAATAATAACAATAATAATAATGGTAATTGCGATAACGGTAACAATATTTCCATCCAGTCTCAAACAAATAACAAAGGTAAAACTACAAGTACAAGCAAAACCTCTTGTGACGGTTCAACCTCCTTCAGATCTTCCAATAACGTAAATCTAAACGGTATAATAGCAAGTCCCGAATATAATATACATACAGGTTTTATTGTTAATATTTTATTTGGACATTGGTCATTAACAACCAAAGGAAATGGTTTTAATGATTTCAAAGCATCATTCACAAAACAACCTATATTTTATAATTCAGCTAATAATATTCTTTTCAACTCTCCTAACTCCAATACCCTTGCTACTACCAACTCTCCTAACAATAGAGTATCTTCGTCATCATCATCGTCTTCAATTAATTCTAATATACAAACAGGGTCACTAACACAACAGCAACAGAGTTCTGATATTACTTTATACAATCTTTCAAACTTCAGGGTAAATTCTGTAAATCAGCAAAATTTTGATAAAACATATCAAGGTAAAATTGATGTAATTAAAGAGATAAAATCCTTTAATACTAATCGTCCTGACGTGACGAATATCTTTAAAGATGTCGGTATTTCTATATCAATTTTAAGTGATAGAACTTTAATCATAAACTTTGATAAACAAACAATATTGTTTAATGAATTCAAAGATATCCCATTGGTTGGTATGGTGCAGTAAATGAATTAAATTTATTATTTGATTTAACTCTATATTATATTTTTTTATTTTTATTATAAATTATTAAAATATTTGTGAGTATGAAACTCTTTATATACACATATATCTAAAGATATTCCATTCTGCTTGTGTTACTTAGCTAAATACAAAACAATAGGGAATCATTTATTTGCAATTGACAAGCAAATAGAAATGTACTTTGACCTGGTGACTATCAAACGATGACCTACTTTGTTCTTTACCACAAAAGAAGAAGAAAGCAGAGCATCTATATCTTGATGGAGCATACAATTCTAAATTAGTAAAAAAGGAGATTATAAAACGAGGATATGTACCTCCTATACGATATATAATAAAAAGAGGGGAGAAAGAGAAAGTGTGCCAAAAAAGATATCATACAAGAAGAAGAAGATGATGGGTTGTAAAAGAGAACAAATTCATGATGGCATAACAGATTCAGGAAACTTTTCATAAAGATGTGAAAAGAAGACAACAGAGAATTATCTTGGCTTGGTACAACTATCCTGAGTATCATCATCTATAGGAAAGTATTTTTGGGATAGGTTCTTAATATTAATCCGACCTCAAAAACATTATGTCATTAGAACTAAGGTGGTTTTTTCAGGGAGGAGTTCCGGATGAAATTAATAGATGGTTTAACAAAGAATTTTTAAATAATGAAGAATTTAGTTTAGAAAAACAAGAATCGTATCAAGATATTTACCTATTTAATCCTGAAGTTAAATATTCAAGCATAAAATTCAGGAATGAGAATTTTGTTATTAAATGGAGAAATAATACATTACCAATTAACATGAAAATAAAAAATAGATTTATTTTAGGAAATGTAGAAGATTGGATTTTCTGGAATTTCAAAGGGATTAATGCTTCAGAAGAAATACATCAGTACATAGACAAAAACAATAAACATCCATGGATAAAAATAAATAAAAAAAGACAAAGAATCACTTATAAATTTTCAAACAACCAAAAAGAATTTTTAGTATCAGAAAAAAACATACTGAAAGCTGATTGTTCCATAGAACTTTCTACTGTTGCCCTTGATAAAAACAAAGATATATCGTGGTGGACAATAGCAATAGAATTATTTAAAAAAAATAATAATAATAACAATAATAACAATAATGAAGATGAAAAACAAATGATGGAGAAAATAACTAAAATATTTCTTAAAAATTATCCACATAATAACTTACTTGGAATAAGATCATACGGATATCCAGAGTTATTTTTACTATATGGAAATTTAATAAAATCATAAGATAGAATAATATAATTTTCAATAGTAACATATTAAAAAAAAATTAAATATATGTAAGAGATGGAGAAGAAAAGACGAATTATTTCAAAAAAGATTTCCTGTAAGACGATGGGTTAAAGAAAGACAAATTCATTGGATAATAAATTTAATAAATTATTTACAAAAAATGAAAATAAAAAATAGAAAAGTATCTTGGTTTATACCAATTAGTATAAATACGCTAACCATAAATTTCTAAAATATAAAGAAAAAAGATTCAATATAGTTAGAACATATAAGCTAAATGGTATAGGTTAGTAGTATTATTTATAGGAAGTATTTTTTGGTATCTCTAAGTAAAATATTAAATATCTACAATTGAATTTATCTTTATCTATGACAAAGTTAACTTATAATCTCTTATATGCTATTGATCTAGATATTTTTTTTCATAACTATATTCATAATATTCAAAAGATGGACAACCGAATTGATGAATATATTAAAGATCCTAATGAAAAGAATATTCATGATATACGGACAGCAATTAGAAGATTAGAAGCATCATACATCTCCAGCCCAAAACAAATACGAAAAGGAAAAATAATAGAATATGTAATTAGGAGGAAGCATCTTTTTAAAATAAATAGCGAAATAAGAGACTTTGATATTATTTTGGAAAAATTAACTCAGGAAGGACAAATGGATATTCGACAACTTGAACTATTCGAAAAATCAATTAAAAAAAGTAAAAATAGAACGCTAAAAAAGGCATTATCTCTCGCTTTTGATCTAAGAAAGATGAATGTTCCACATTTAGACCATTATAACAATAAATATGATCCAAGCATATTGCAAAAGAAATTAACTAAGCGATATAATAAAATTGTTAGAAAGTTTGCAAGCAAAATAGAGAAAAACATTCCTATTGTTATCAATAATAGTGAAAAGATAAAAGAATTACATGAAGTAAGAAAGGATTCAAAGAAATTACGTTATTTATTGGAACTTGTATTGGATAATCGAGATAGGCATGACAAAAACAGTGAAATTGGTAAGAATAATTATAGTAATGATCAAAAAGTTTGGAATCTTATAGAGAAACTAAAAAAAATCCAAGATATGCTTGGCAACATTCATGACTATGATATAACCATTGCCTATTTGATACAACATAACAGACAAAAAAACTTTGTTACTGAAATGAATATCGAAATGCAAAGAAAAAACAAGTATGAACAGTTTGTTCATTATTATGAATCTACTCTTTCAAATACTGATAATAGTTTCTTGATACCTGTATAGAATATTATACTCTATTATTGAGTATTATATTATTGAAATTGCAGAATGCATTGAAATATTGTTTATATCATATTTCAACTAAACTAATACTGTAATTCTTTAATCATACTATTATATTAGGAAAAATTTGAATTTATGCTAATATATGAAATGATTTTTTTCATATTATAATATTAATTCTAGATAGTATTTTAAAATTGATCAATAATGAAATATTGTGCTATTATGATATTATGAGGGGTAACGAATATCCCGATAGTAAAAACAATTATCAATTCAAAAGAAAGATAATTAATGGTAACTGAAAGTCCAATGTAGTGAATCAAATACTAGATCTCTTGCATAATTACTTGCAAACAGCTTTATGACCATTAGTTCCTCATCAACCCGGTCTCTCATTGCTTTCATATGATAGGTTATCCAAAAAACCACTGCTTTTCAAATCGTTCACTGGTCTTACCGTAAAAGAATTTGATGACATTTACAATAAAGAAATAATAAAAAGATATGACAAACATGAGATAAAGCGGTTATCCAAAAGGAAATTCCGAAAAAGAAAGTATGGTGCTGGAAGACATTTCAAACTGGATGTTAAAAACAGATTATTGATACTACTTGTTTACTATCGTCTTTACATTACTTACACTTTAACAGGTTTTTTATTTGATTTGGATCAGAGCAACATTTGCAGAGATATTCAAAAGATTGAATATTGAATATGATAAGACAATGTGTACCAATTCCGCAGAAGTTATACAACATTACAAATAGGCTAAAAACTCCAGAGGAAGTTGAAAAGTATTTTCCAGGCTTTCTTGCTTTTACAGATTCCACAGAACAGCCGATTC
>JBDUES010000090.1:0-4900 GCA_040297625.1 Candidatus Nitrosocosmicus sp.
TGGTTCACCTGAATTCAATGCTGTAGTAGAAGAGTGTTGGAAACAAGGTAAGTACAGCGTGTTATCAAATTACTATCCAAACTTTCAATCGCTTAGACATATGATTTCTCAATATTATAGGACAAGGGGATTTAACCTTGATATTAAAAAGTATCTACTAAGGTCCACGAATTAATGTTATTGAGTATAGCATATTAAAAACCGTTTTAGAATATACTTTTAATAATTAATCCATTAAAAAGATGAATAGATGTACGGCGTGAATTAAAATGGCGATAGGAGGGTTTTATAAAAAACATCGAGAATATGTTCTCTTTAATAAGAATATTATCATTTCTGGAATATTTGCTTTCTTTGGGGGTGCTCTGTTCACTCAGTTATATGCACATTACGATAGCAATAACTTTACTAATTCTCTTATAACTCTTTTAATAGAATATGCGATTTATATTCCCCTTTTCGCATTATTGTTTTATATAGATAATAGAAAAAGATATGTAGAGACTTCAACAGGAAAGAAAGACTATGACAAAATAAAGAATGATGTCAAAAAACTAATTACTGCATTCTCTATCTCTGAGGTGATATACTCTTTTGCAAAGATAACTATTCACTATGAATTACTCCAATTGCATATAGTAGAACCATATCAAGCGTCAATGATTGGTTCAATTGTAGCATGGATTATATTTTTAGTATCGATAAACTTGAGTATAAAGGCTGTAAAACTTTTTCGCTCCAGGCGAATCTAATACTATTTTTTACGAGGCTGATTATTAATACCACTAAAAATATTATAAAAAATATCAACGTGTTGTAATTATAGTACTAAATATTGCAATAACATCTACTTTTATCTACATTTAAATTTACATTTTATGTTCTGCTATTACTATAATAATTGGTAAAAGAAATAGCAGAATATACTTTCTATTGTTTCTCAGTTTAAAATCTAGCAGAGAATCAAAGAATTTTGATACTTTTCTTTTGCATCTGGCTATTAAATCGGGAATAAATACAGTGACCATGAGTTCAAATCTGGATTATTTTGTTCTACGGTTTTTTGTGCTCTATTTTTCTAAGGTTTGTCAAAAAGAATCGTTACTATTGCAGGCCCTTGGAAATAGTGTACATATATATGTAAGCTTTTTTAGTTTATCACTTATTACTAGAATTTATAATAAATAATAATTGATAACGGTGGAGGAGGCTAGTCCTTTTATGTATCTTCTGATACTTTTGTAAGTTATGATCAATTTAATGCTAAGAATTGGGTGGATAATGTTTTAATTTTATAAATTATTTTTTTATATTTTGTCTGTTTTCTTGACTTATCAATAGGGTTAAGGAAATCTATTATGTGTTTGATATTTTTTGTAAATGAATCTGGTAGTTTGATATTTAGTGATAGATTTCTATGTTTGATTATCATGGTATATGGAGCTAAATTAATTATTTTAATCAAAATGTAATTTTTTTGCATATTTTATAAATACATTTGAAAATAAGTTATGTGTTCTTTTTTTTATCCTCCAAAGTCTTACATTCACCAATATTAAATTATGTGTTTTAATTAAAGAAACAATATGATGCGAGTTTTACTAATTCCATATAAAATAATTTTCATCCTTAGATAGTCCTTATCATCATGGAGATAGAAAAAGTATTAATATATTTTATTTATGTTATTATTCTTCTTCCTCTTCTAATTTTTCTCTTTGTTCTTCCTCTTCTTTTTCATGCTCTTCTTTTAATTCCTCTAGATCTTCGTCAGTTTCCATACTATTTCATAAATCTTTTAATTAAAAATACTAATAAAGATTATTATATTTTTTTCTCCATTAAAAAAAGATTAATGTATCTATTGAGAAGGTGGTGGAGATGGGGTTTTAAAACAAATAAGAAGCGTATCTCTTGATGATGTTTCTATTTCCATTACAAAATTTTAAAGAAATATAACACCTAGAACTTTGACTGAATCTCAATCTTTGAAAAGTCAAATCCAGTTTCAGAATACAAAAGCATCTTTATTGTTTGGTTATCAAATTAATAAGTAAATATCCAAGATTTTATATAGTTCTAAATTAGATTCTGTAAAGTTTTCGTTTTGTGGATGAAATGTTCCTTATATACGAATCTATGATTGATTCCTATTGCGGTAAATATAACCTCAATAATGTTAAAGCATTTGATAGATTTCACTTCGTTAATAAAAATTGGTGCTGAATTATGGAAGACATTGCAAAAATAGACCTACAACTATAGTTGACACAATAATGAAAATAGGAACAAACAATTTATAAGATTTTTGCTTTTAGAAAATAAAAGAAATAAAAACGGATAGAAACATCAGAAAGAAATAATAAGAAATATTAGAGAAATTTGAAAATGACATGGATATCTTGTATTTTGATACTATTTTATATTTGGTATAATTATTTCGGTAAAGAAAATGGGATAAAACATAAAAATCGAAATAAAAATTACGAATGAATTGAAACAGTTTGAAATACCCAAAACTTTTTTTTGATTCATCCATCGATATTTTTTTCCTTATTTATTAGCAATGGAGATATTTTCACCTATTAAAAAAATGTTCTCTATATATCTGTCATATACAGAAGTAGATGAATTAAATAAAGAATCTGCAAATCTATTTCAACAAATTATATCCCATGTATGTAGACAACAAATTTTATATTTGAACAAAATTCTAATATTAATAACGTAAATTTAAACAAATAGTTAAAATCCTATACTATTATAAAATCTATAAAAAGACATTTTCAAAAATATAATCATTGTAATGCTTGTGGTAATTTGGCTTTCAATGTGTCCATAAATGTCTGGATATTATGATATGTGATATATGCATATATATGCATTAATGGCAAAAGAGTTTGGATGTAAAAATTTATAACTTTTAACCAATATTTCGATGAGGTAAAAGATTATAATGAAATTAAACTTTTAGAAATAGAAATAAACATTGATTCATGTCTATTAAATGAACAGAATCGTTCGTCCTACCAAACGAATTTTTACAAACTATTTAATTAGACTATACCAAACGATGACTTTACAGAATCCATTTTAACAAATCTTATCACAAAGTAATCCTTTTCATTTTTCTTCCTCTTCTTCCTCTTCTTCTACCAGTATCAGCTGGTTATTATATTCTATTGCCAAACTCTTTTGTTTAAGCATATTTCTTATATTATTTGCAGATATCATTATTTTTTCTTCATCATTTCAATCAGTATGAACTTCTGCTCGCACATACTTGACTGGCTCAAATTTTTTCTCAAAGTAGCCATCAAACTCGATAAGTGACATTGCACTATGCTCCGAAGCCAATTTTCTTATAACTTCGAGATATCCTTCAACTCGGGGTAAATAATATTTGATAGAATTCTTCAGTATTTTTACTTTATAGTTTCTACGGCTAACTTTGGATTTACTCATATCTATTAATCAAATTAAAGCAATTTATTTATAAACAGTAATTTACCATGTTAATAATTTTATATCATAGATACCTATTAATTATTAAATTAATTTTTAACCAAAATTATATTTTGATATGGAATGATACCTGTAATATGTATATCTATTAAAATTTGAAAAATTAATCTCAAGTATAGTTTGTGAAAAGAAAAATTCTTCTGATTTTATAGAAAAAGAAATTAAAAAAATAGAAATATAAAGCAGGTTCTACAACTAAACTTACATATTGACAGTAGTCCTTAAGACATCAATAGTTATTGAAGTAAATGATGGCCTAAAAGAAAAAGTTTTTAAATGCTACTCTACTTTTGATATTAAATCGCAGACTATATAGTAAAAGAAACGAATTAATTATTAGCAAGTTAATATAGAAATAAGAATTATGAATTCTAGTAATTATTATTTATGTAGAATCTGTGGTCATCTAAAAATATTACACAAATTCATTTTCGGACAGGATAACGACCATCATTGTCGCTTATGTCATTGTCCTGGATTTCTTGACTATTCCAATCTCTGATGACTTTTTTTCAAATTTAGCTATGAGATGAATACTGTGAGGAATTGATCAAGCCATTATTTAAGGATATTTCTTACAATTATTTAGATAAGATAACAAAATTATTTATGTTTCTAGTTATAATATCCATGAAATTTATGATAAAACAATTTTAATGAGGATGATGGGTTTTATGGAGAGAGAAAATTTACAAGTGAATTTGAATTATTTTATTATTATGCCAATTTGTACAAGTTCGCTAAATTAATTATTTATAATGTAATAATCATATCAAAGAAAATATCTATTAGCAGTAGACGTTTTTGTTATACATCTTAATGGGATAATCGGAAATTATGTAGCGTACTTTTGCTATGTGATATAATTGTAAAGATGGTTTTAGTTTATGTAAAAATTGCATGTGATTGATGATTCCTATGTAATGAGTGCTATGCAAAAATAAATGGATTGATACTACCATTAAATCAACTAAAAAAAGAAATGTTACTACTACTTTTAAGCGAAATTATATCCTTGTTGTTTTTTGAACATGTATTATACCAATTAACATAAATATACAAACTGTCTTTTTTTATCTGGTTATTTTTTAATAAATGTTTATAGCTAAGTTAACCCATCATTATCCATATTCATTTGACTCTTACCAATAGAGAATCGTTTGAAAAGATCTACAGATATGAACAGAATGTAAAAACAAAGGAAAGAATGCTCCTACTTGTTCTCAACGTTGTATATCAAGGAAAGGTAGCTGCTCAGGTAGCAAGAGACCTCCACCGAAGTAAAGCTTGGGCATGTGAATGGCTAAAAAGATATGATAAAGAGGGCATTGATGGATTAAAAAATAGACAGAAAAGCGGTCGGCCTTCAGAGATA
>JBDUES010000091.1:0-5315 GCA_040297625.1 Candidatus Nitrosocosmicus sp.
TATCCGCGTTACCTTATAAAAAGAAAAAGAATCAACAGGATCTATCCCAAGAAGAAAAAGAGTATAACAAATTTCACTCTAAAAAGAGAATAGTGATAGAGCATACCATATGTAGGTTGAAAAAATACAGGATAATGAGGGTCTGGTAAACTATAGACTGATTAACCAGTCTCGGTAAAAACTGATGCACCATCCATACTTGAAAGTGTAAATTGTTTCTAATTATGCAAGAGATCTAGTCATCACCCATCCCCCTAACGGTGACTTTATCGATATGTTATCAAGTAGTAGTGTTGCTACCATCATATCCTTTGATTCCTTTTTGATTTCATATATTTCCAGTAACCTTATTCACATTTTCTTAAATACATGATTGAATTCATTCATGAAATCTTCGATAACAGGTGGGAACCAAAACCATATCCTCTAGGTAATATTCTCCAATGATAACAAGTTAATAGAACATACATAATGCCATCAATTACTTTACTATAAGGAACGATTGGGCTGCCTATCGCATTATCAGATTTCCAGGGGATAAAATGGTGTTGATCTCCCATAATTTATCAGGAATATTTGGGATAGAACGTTTATTCTTCTTCTGCAGCTTTTGGTAGATATGAGCCACATTTTAATAATGATGAGAATAAAATACATTTCTATTGATTTTTGGTATAGGTGCTTAATAATTTATGGATAGTTCCGAAGGATTAGGCCTTAATCCAAAAATTCCTTTGCCTATTTTCCTTTAATATTATCTATCTAAGAGACAAGTATTAGGATAAACTGAAGGACTGATCGTTAAGATTTAGCAATAACAATTTATTTTAATTTTTATTGTAGTCTTAATTTTTTTATTATCAAAGTTTAAGAAACCTTACTTTCAATAATTGCAATATTTATTATTGAAATAATTTTCAAAAGACATTTTAATAGAGATAATTAATTGAAATCATATTAGTTGTGTTAAGAAAATTAGATGCATCAGAAAAGAATTATTTAAATGAATTCTTAAAAACCTCATGTTATGAAATAAAAGGTGATACGAAAATAATGTTAAATATCAATGAAATATTTGATAAAAGCAATATTACTTCAATAAGCAGGCACGATTTTGTTACTCAGCTTTTACCAATTTTAGAAGACGAGGGCTTTATAATTATAGAGAAGAGTTACTTTGCAGTTACATTAAATGGTATAAGCCACATTTCCTCGACTTATTCAATTCCTGAAACTAAGCTTGGAATTTTGTCCACACAAGAATCAATATTTTATATGAAAAAAATATTAGAAAAGATAAGAGATCTCTCAAAAAACAAAAATAGTATTAATGTAACTCAAGTCAGAGAGGATTTTAGGATTATAGACGATATATCTTTTCAACATCTTATTGATCAATTGTATGAACTTGGATATATTCAAGTTACTGATAATATATTACGACTATTGTGATAAATTACCGAATCATCTTTTTTCTACTAACTTTCACTTTTATATCATCGACTTTGATTCTTTCTGCTGTACCTAATATCGCTCTTTTCAATATTTTTCGAGTATCATATGAAAGATCAACATTTTTTCGTTGTGTGGATACTCTCTCGATAATTACTTTTTGCTAAATATACAAGACAAAATTATTCTTTTAAATATCTAATGATGAGAACCCATCATCCTAATAAGGATGAAATACATAATTTTGTATTATTTTTAAAATTTTTATAGATATATTGGAAGTGTCAGATATATATCCAAAGGTGTTTGAACATAATTCTTAAAAGATTGATCAATGAGAAAATCACACGATAATTTGTATTTCTCTTCCACAACCATAATAATTGGGATTAATTATTAATACACTTTTAGTTGGGTAATTTCTCATACTTGCAATACTGTTACAATAGATGTTATATACTAACAGATCCTCTTTACTATTTATAATAAAGTTACTATTTGTTCTATTGTTTTCAAATAAGGATATAAATTTAAACTGAATTTTATTTATCATTAGTAATATGTTTCTTTTTATACTAATCTTTTGAGATTTATATGTAATTTACGCTCCCTCCTTTTTAATTACAATACAGTTTTATAATCTATTTCAAAAAACCTTTAAATCCTCAACTTTTCATTTATAGAATTCATTATTTTTTTCTATTGTAGGTCGATTTAACTTTAGATACTCAAAGAAATCCTCATTCTTTTAAAATATATAGTAGATCTCTTGCATAATTAGACAGTGATTAATTTTTTACAAATTATCCATAACTATTTGTATAATGTATATTTTAAATTGCGCATTCCGTATGAAAAATACTGAATTTTTAGAAATTTTTTAATGACGCTAATTATGCAAGAGATCTAGTCTCTTTGTTATTGGATCTTTTCATGTACAGGTAAATCGAAAATAGGATGAGTTAAAATTATAATTTTCGAATGATTTGTATACACAATGAATAGGGATATGTTCTGTCTATAATATGTCATTTGGTATGGATCTAAAAAAGGATTCAGTTATGAAGATGGCCCAAAGATCTTAATACCAATATCAGTCATTTAAGAAATTCTAATACTTCATATAGTAACACTAAATTTAAAGATTATGAATTAACATATTCTGATATTTATTATTTATTTCAGATATATAGGTCCTGTTAACTTAAGATAATATTTTTCCATTGTGTTGATCAATGAATACATAAAACCACTGTTTCACATGCTTTAATTTACAATTGTTCTTTTTGCAAGGAAAATAGTCATCAAAACTTTCCGTTCTATCCTTGATATATTGCATTCTTCTTTCGATAATACTCTCTTCTCATATGGGGAATGAACATAATGCTTTAGTTTCAAAAAACGACATCAGGCTTGCGGATACCATGTTCCGCCGTCTGTTGATACGGAACGTTTGCCATATTTACTTATCAAAGATGCAATAAAACGCTATGTTACAGGCATTGTTCTTTCAAAAGATATATCAATCTGAAGGATTTGCCTATTTATGGGCTCAATTGCAACCCAGAGCCAGATATATTGAGAACCAACCTTAATTTGAGTTTCATCCATAATAAATTCATCAATCTTTTTTCTTTTGCTTGATACTTTTTGTGGTTTATATCTCTGTATCCATTTCCAGATGGAAAACATGACTTCTTTTTACAAATCTATTTAATGCTTTTGCAGTGCTTCTATAAGAGAGACCGAGGAAGTAAAGGTATGGAGAATAAGCAATATCTTTATGTTCCGTTCTTTGCCTTTGAAATTTCAATTATAATTTATAACATAATTACATCTATAGATTTTTCTTAAGTTAACAGTTGTGTAAATACATGAATAATCCTTAATGTAAAGAGAGAGTGCTTGTTTAGATTCGTTGATTTCTAAAACTTTGAATATGAATAAAAAATATAACAATAATTTTGTTGATGAAAACAAGCACTGTTAGTTTACAAAAGAGTATACAACCTTCTTTACATAACTGTTAACAGAGCCGATATATACTAAAGATCATTTATAAATTCAAATAAATACAATTAAAAAAAATGAATGAATGAATAACAAATATTGACCTACTTATCTATCTCTCTTTATACCTGAACTAACTGCTATTACAACTGACTTGTTTCTTTTTGTGGACAATATTTGTTTTACTTATTATGATACGATTCTTAAATATTTGAGTTTGTTAAATTAATCCTATCATATTTTCCTGGTTCATTATTCTATATACATAATAATTTTATAAAAAAATAGGCAGCAAAATCCAAGAGCGCAATCAAAAGCAACCGTATGAAGGCCACGTAAAGGAAATATGTTGATGTTTACTACTAATTTCAGGTTTGTAAAATCATCATCATCTATACTATTGTTCGTGATATCCAATTTGTTTATTCTCCTACAAATCTGTGAATAATACATGGACGAACTGGAATATTCTTTTCTGTTGCTTTTATTATTCCCACGGTTTGTCTATAAGGTAGATGAAAGTATACTCGGATTTAACCAATAATGACAAAAAAAGAGTCGGGAAATTTGTACTTTTTGTCTTTCTTATTTTCATTCATCCTTGCCAGATCATCATCCCGAGTATCAAGATAATCATATGCAAAAAGAATCTATCCTCCGCTTACAAGAGACTGGTTATAAGAAGGCCAATTGATCACAAATGATTGATTATTCTATTCCTAGCTAAATAGGTTTAGTTATGCAACAAAGCATCAAACATCTAACATGTTTATTATTTATATAATTTTTAATGAGATAAATTAAATATGCTGTCAATTATTTTCCTTGTAAAAAGAAGAAATTTAAACTAAATTATATACAAAATTGTTTGAATCTTTTTGTAAATCATCATAACAAGGAATTAGAAATCATTAAGTGAGCAAAATCGTTTAAAGGATAAACATTTTGTATATTTTATTATATGTGTGTTTCTATAAATTTAAGAAACATGATGAGATATTGCATATTTCTATAAATTTAAGAAACATGATGAGATATTGCATATTTCTACATGATTCTATAATCCAGAATATGCAAATTAAATTGTATAGTAATCAATAATATTTTTTTATAAATCTTGTGTTTCCAAGATATCTGATATAACTATTTTTCCTTTGATAAGTCCATCTTGTTTTATCGCATTTATAATTTTCTCTACTTCTGTATCAGGAACTATAGCTTCTACTTTTATTCTTCGAGCAAATTCCGGAGTAAACTTTTCATTAGTTCTATATCCCTGTACAATCTTTTCTGATACGTTTCTTTCTAATTTGCCTTGTCCCATAATTTCATAATATGAAATGCCCTCAACTTCACAACTATGTAAAATTTGTACAAGAGCTTTAAATTTACTTTCAGGTATATAAATCATTAATTCTTTCATAACATTAAGTAATGATAAACATATATTAAAATAATTTAGGTATCGACAAAACAAAGCTATTGTGAAATTATTTTATATGACATAGTCTTTGGACGAAAATTTAATTTATTGCAACATCATATTATAACTTTGTAGAATTATAATATTAATTCTAAATATAAATAGCAAAGAGCGGCGGCGGCTTTATAATCTTAATACCTATAGAAATTGATATATTATAATCTTCATCCACTTGTAATAACTATGGATAAAGAGATGATATTAAGAGATATTTTTATATGCATAGTTTGTAAATATAATATATACGTTAATGTCTACTAACATATTAACAAGGGAATCATACAGCGCTTATTATCCTTGTTATTACAGGGCTTTTAGAATAATGAAATATTATATCACAACAATTCTAACCGCATTTTTATCCCATTTG
>JBDUES010000092.1:0-3081 GCA_040297625.1 Candidatus Nitrosocosmicus sp.
ATGTAAAGAGAGAGTGCTTGTTTAGATTCGTTGATTTCTAAAACTTTGAATATGAATTAAAAAATATAACAATAATTTTGTTGATGAAAACAAGCACTGTTAGTTTACAGAAGAGTATACAACATTCTTTACATAACTGTTAACAGAGCCATAATATATTATTATAAGTAATATCTAAAAAAATTGATTAGATAATTTGAGTTGAGAATAAATAATTATTACAGATTTCCAATTTTTTATTTTTATTGTTCCTCTTGATTTATTAGCATTTCTTTAATTTAATTTTAATTTCTCTTTCCAAATGAATATGAAAATGTTCATTATAATATGAAAATATTCATAGAAAGAATATTAATTGACTGCTAGGAGGAGGATACCATAATCAAACACCTTTTTCTGATATATTTGTACACCACTTAGTCAAAGTTGAATTATTATTCTAATTTTTAATATTCGATATTATTTTATTTTGTAAAAAATAGCTTGACTATAGGAAAAATCGACGGCTTAATATAGTATCAATATATAGTTTTTTAGAAAATTTTTATTCTATATATTTTTTAATTTTATATTTTGGGTTTCTTGAATTATTTCTTAGTTTATATCTACAACATGGACAAGATAAGCCGTTCCATCTAATAAATATCTCGCATATTTGACATCTTTTTTCATCATCCTCATAACGACAAGTATTATATACTTTTTTAGATTTATACTTGATACAAATTCCTTTGCAGGTCAATATGTAATAACACCTTTTTTCGTTTTTATTTTATTTTTAATCCTTAATATAATACTTTTCATCTTTTTTTTATCTTTTATTTAAGATAATTTGATCTTTTTTCTATATAAGTTATATGATGATTATTATATAATACGTTATATGATTTATATTTGTCGATATTAAATCAACTGTTTTCTTTTGATTATCCTTTACTACTTTTTACTTGTACCCTTTTCATCTTTTACTGTTAGTTATTAAAATGAATTTGCAATTGTTGCAGCGAAGGATATTTTTAAGCTTATGTTGTCAATATCACTTTTGTTAATAAACTGTGAATAAAAGATCTCTTGCATAATTGGAATTATTTGATATCATCACCTATGGATGCTGTATTGGTTTTTACTGATGCTGGTTAATTATTCTGTATTTTATCAAGCCGGATACTATATCTAATACCTTGTCGTAGTTTCTCAATTTGTTTCTAAATACATCGCTCATCATCCTGTATTTTTTTATCATGCAACTAGTGTGCTCTATCACTATCCTCTTTTTAGAATGACTTTTGTTATATTCTTTTTCTTCTATGGATGATCTGCCGATTCCTTTTCTTTTTATATGGTAAAAATGATATTTGTTCTTGAAAGTCCTTCCTACTAACAAATATCCAAGGTCAAACATATTTACAACTTGTTTGGGAGTAGTAGGGTGATTCTTCTTATAGATATCATAGTCATGTCTACTGCATCCTTTCTTATGATTTGCTTTATGAATGATGAGATCGGGCGGAGTTGTTATCCACAAGTTGATTCTTTACAGTATGTCTCTTTTTATTTCCTACAGAATAGTACATCTTCTTTCTTCTCTTATCTGCAGGCCCAAGTATTACCTACTGTTCTATGTACAATCTATAAAAGCCATAAGACCAAGAAATACTTTTCAATTTTTTGATGTTCGCAGTATTATTGTTATTTTGTATATTTTCTGTGGAATTGGTAAACATTGTCTTATCAATCTTTCAATCTTTTGTATATCTTTATACATTGCTTTTGATCCAGATCAAATAAAAAGCCAGCTAGCGTGTAAGTGATGTAAAGACGATAGTAAACAAGCAGTATTAAAAATCTATTTTTGACATTTAACTTGATAGGCCTTCCTATAGCACCTGTCTGCGTTCTCCATCTTTTCTTTTTGATAAACGCTTTAGCTCATGTTTATCATATCTTCTTGTTATTTCTTTATCGTAAATGTCATCAAATTCTTTTACTGTAAGACCAGTAAATAATTTGATAAGCAACGGTTTTTTGGATAACCTGTAATAGGAAAGCAATGAAAGGACGTTTCAACTAATAGCTAATGGTCATAAAGCTGTTTATACCAATTATGCAAGAGATCTATTAAAGAGAAAAGACAAATAACAACTACCTAAATGTTCTCTTTTATATCATAATAAATAATTCTTCTCTTATGGGATAATACAGGGTAAATAAATTAAAATGGGCATTAGAAATATTTTTCCATTTAATACATTTTGATATTGAAAATTAACAATAAAAAAATTAATACGAAGCAACTTGTGATTTGCCAAAAAAATAAAAGTAATCATAAATAATAAACAGTAATTGCCCAATAAACACAGGACACATATTAAAAAAATTAATGAGAATAAAAAGACAAGTAAAGTGAGAAGAATAAGCATGTCATTACCTCCAAAGCTTTTGGAGGAATTTGACAAAGCAATGGAAAAGACTGGGTTTACGGATAGATCAAAAGCCATTCAAATAGCCCTACATTCATTTATAGATGAAACAAGTTGGGAAAAAGCTGAAGGTAACACCACTCCAAATGATCATATCGATACTGAGAGTAACGGTGCAGGTGCAATAATATTACTATATGATAATCATATTTATAATCAAGATTCATTATCCACGCAAATACAGCATAACTATAACGATGTAATTAGCGCTTCTACTCATTTGCATTTAAATGATCATAATTGTTTGGAGAGTATATTAGTGGATGGTAATGCCAATAGAATTAAAGAACTTGCAAAAAAACTATCTGAAAATAGGGGAATCAAGAGCATGAAGATTAATTTTGTCTCAATAGTGTAATATACCTTTCTCTATTAGAGAAATTATCTAATTATCATAAAAACCATAATACCTATTCTTTTTAAAAATAAAAAATACTTGTCTTTCTTTATATTTAGATTATATTATAAGAGCCTATCCCAAAATTCGATGGAAATATAGCTAATTGCAAACCTTGATGAAATTGTGCCATACTGCAGCAACCGTCATAAGATTAAGAACAATCATACTATCACAAAGATTCCTGATACATTATGGAATGTG